>JANOGB010000220.1:0-21373 GCA_031413955.1 Planctomycetota bacterium
GCTCGCGCTCGCCAAGCAGACGCCGCGCATGCTGACCGACGAGGAAGTGCTCGCGGCAGCGAAGCGCTGATTCGATTCACCTGGGAGCGCCGGGCTCCAGCCCGGCTCTTCTCTTCTGTCCTTTTCCGCCCTCCGAGGTCAGCAGAAACGTTCGAGGTGGGCAAGGCAGCGCTGCTCCTGAAGGGCGTCTTTTCCTTCTTTCCTTCATCCGCTCGGCGCGCGGTGGGCCCGAAGGGGGACAATGGAACACCAGTCACCCGTGACTCGCGGTTTCGATCTGACCCCCGACCTGCTCGCCAGACAGGGTCGCGCCCTGCGCGGGCTCGCACTCTCCTTGCTCGGCGATACCCATGCCGCCGAGGACGTCGTGCAGGAGACCTGGCTCGCGTGCCTGAAGCACCCGGGTGCGTACCCCGAGCGCGTCTCTGCCTGGCTCGGCACGGTGACGAAGCACCTGGCCTTGCGCCGCCTGCGCGGCGACGGACGGCGCGAGGTCCGCGAGCGGCGGGCGGCGGCGCCCGAGCACCTGGAAGAGTTGCAGCAGCGCGCGCTCGAGCGCGAGGAAGCGCTGCGCGCGGTGACCCAGACCCTGCTCGCGCTCGAGGAGCCGCTCAAGACCGCGCTCCTCTTGCGCTACTACGAAAACCACTCGCCGAGCGAGATCGCGGCCGAGCTCGACGTGCCGCTCGCGACGATCAAGAGCCGACTCGCGCGCGGGCTCGAGCGCTTGCGTGCCAAGCTCGGGAGCGAGTTCGCCGGCGATGGGAGCCGCCGCACGCGCGCCTTGCTCGCGCTCGCCGGGCTTCCGGCACGGACCCTCGTGCTCACAGGTGGCGCCGCGGGCGCGACGGTCTCGCCGCTCGGCACCCTGACGCTGGCGACCAAGCTCCAGGCCTCGGCCGCAGCGCTTGTGCTCGCGGGCGGAGCCTGCTGGTGGTGGAACCGAACCCAGGAGGAGCGCCGTGAGCTCGCGAGCGCTGCTCCGTCGAGCGTAGTGAGCGCGGCCCCCGCGCTCGTCCAGGATGGCTCCGAGACCGGAGCGCTCTCCGCGTCTGCGAGCAGCGACCAGAACACGGACGGCGCGCACCGTGAATCCGTCGCGACCGAGAAGCCCGACTCCGAAGTCGCCGACGCCTTCGCGCCCGAAGCCTCGTTCCGCTATCGCATCACGGGCCAGGTCCGTGACGAGCTCGACCTACCGCTCGCGAATGCGCGCGTCTTCCTCGGCCCGCGCGGCTTCCCGTTCAACCACGTGGGCTCGACCGACGACACGGGGCACTTCGTGCTCGAGTTCGCCGGACGCCGGCCGGCCTTCGACTGCGCCTTCACCGTCGACGACGGCGGCGAGCGAGCGCTCGGCCTGCGTGAGCTGCACCTCGTGTCGGGCCTGGAACTCGTGGTCGACGTGGGGCTCAGCCTGCACGCGCTCGACGCCCAGGTGGCGGAGTTCACGGTGCCCTACCGGCGCGGCGAGCTGGCGCCTGTCGAGCTGTTCGAGGGTGCCAACCTGGGTCTCGTCAGGTCGGGCAATTCCATCCTGGAGATGCGCACGCATTACGCCGGGCGCGGCTCGGCCACACTCGATCGGGCTCCCGTGGCCGCCCGCGCGGCGGACGGGCGCCTGATCTTCGTCGATCCTCCACCTGCGGGCGACTGCGCTCGATCGCTCACGTCCGCCGAGCTCGTCTCGGGCTTCACCCAGATGCTCGTCTCGAGCTTCACCGAGATAGGAGAAAGGGAACTGTTCTTGGGCGTCTACCACCAGGACTTCGTCGTCGAGGGCGGGATGCTCGGGCTCTACCAGCGAGCCGAGATCGTCGAGCCCGCGGAGAACGCGACGATCCGCGGCGTGGTGCGCGACGCGCTGGGCAACCCCGTCAGCGGTGCCGTGCTGCGCTGGGCCGTGCCCAGCGGCGAGAAACGCGTGTCCAGCGACGAGACCGGGGCCTTCGAGCTCCGCGAGGTGACGGCCGGCGAAGTCGTCCTGCGGGCCGGCGGCGGCGATCGCGGCCGCGCGCACACCGAGGTCACGCTCGCGGGGGGCCAGGACTTCACCTGGAATCCGGTGCTCGAGCGCGGCGACGAGGTCACGGGCCGCGTGGTACTGCTCGAGAAGGCGAACACGCTCTCCGGCGTGCTGGTCGAGCTGTGGAGCGTGAGCCCGTCCTTCCTCTGGTGCGACTCGACCCTCACGGACGACGACGGTCGCTTCGCCATCCCGAACGTGCCGCCGGGCGCCCTGGAGCTGCACGTCTACGCCTCCGGTCCCATGAATCCGCCGAGCGCCTTCCCGATCCGCATCGTGCGCCCGGTCTTCGCGCCCGGCGACCTCGGCGACATCGTGCTGAGCGTGAACGACCTCGTGACGAGCTCGCTCGCGCTGACCGTGCTCGACTCGCACGGCGACCCGCTGCCCGGCGCCGAGGTACGCGTGTGGCAGAACTCCTCCGCTCGCGGATGCTTCGCGGGCGAACCGGACGAGGCGGGAGAGCTCACCCTGGCGGGCCTGCCGCACGGCTCCTACCGCGTCGAGGTCGGCGGTCCGTTTGGCTGGCGGGATCTCGGGACCGTCTGGGTGGAGGCGGACATGGAGCTCCCGCCCGAGCGCTTCGCCGCGGCCGGCTTCGCGGCGCTCAGCGTGGTCCCCGCGGATGGACCGGCGCTCTCGGCTTCACTGTGGAGCACGCACCCCGACGTCTTTGGCCGTGTCGACGCGCGCGAGCTGCGCGCGGCTTCGTTGATGTTGCGCGCGGGCAACTACGTGCTGTGCGCCGCGGCCAGGAAGGACCTACGCTGCGAGACTGCACTCGAGGTGAAGCCCGGGGAATGGAGCGCGCTCACGCTCGACCTCTCGAATGCGGCGACCCTCGTCGCGCGGCCCGGCACGCGGGACCCGGCGCTCGAAGCCAGCGTTCCGGCGAACTGCAGCGCCTGCCACGTGAGCCCGCCGGGTAGCGGTTGACTCAGCCGGGAACGCCAGGCTCCAGCCTGGCTCCGTTCTCCTGGCTTCTTCCGTTCTCGAGGGCCCCAAGAAACGACAACGGAGCCAGGCTGGAGCCTGGCGTTCCCGGTTGAGTCAGGCCGTCTTCGGAACCTTGGCGCGCTTCCGGACCTGCACGGCGGGCTTCTTCGTCGCGGGCGAGAGCTTCGGCAGCGGAGCCGGCTTGGGCGGCGGGGCCAGCGTCGCGTCCGCGCTCAGGCCCTGGTACTGGCAAGTGAAGCACTTGTGATAGCTCCGGCGCTGGCGCTCGAGGCAAGTGGCCGGCGTGATCCAGTGCGCGATGAGCGAATGGGCGCCGCTCGTGCGCGTCGGACACAGACGTCTGTCGTCGGCCGATCTTTCTGCCAAGCGAATCCCCTCGGTTGCCAGCGCGCCGCGGTGGACGACCTTGCCCACCGGAAGCGCCACTCTGAGCTCGCCGCCCCGCTCGCGCAAGCCCTTCACGAAGCTCGATCCTCCCGTCAACGGGACGTGAGGGCCGCGCGCAGGCGCTGGAGTGCCTCGCGCGCGGCTTCGGGGCCGCGGTGGGAGTCGCGCGAGAGCTCCACCGCAGCCACCCCGTCGAAGCCGATTTCGAGCAGCGCGTCGAGGGCGGCAGGGAGGTCGAGATCGCCCTCGCCGAACATGCGGTGCACGTGCTCGCCGTCTTTGCAGTCGTCGAGCTGCACCAGGACGAGCCGCGAGGCGTAACGGCGGATCACGCCGGCGAGCGGCAAGTCTCGCGTCGCGTGGCAATGACCGAGGTCGAGGCACAGGCCGAGCTCGTCGCCCTCGGCACCCAGGCGTTCCACCAGCTCTTCGTACCCGGCCGGGCGCTCGACGAACATGCCCGGCTCGGGCTCGAAGGCGATCTGCACGCCTTGCGCACGCCCGCGCGCGAGCACGGGCCGCAGTCCGTCGCACAGGCGCCGCCACAGCTCTTCGCTCGCGCGTTTCCCGTCGCGCCGGTCCCCCACCGAGCCGTCGCTCGCCGCGCCGGCCCACAGCGCCATGACGGACGCGCCCAGGTCGGCGGCGAGGTCGACGTGGCGCAGGAGCAACTCGACGCGCTTCGCGCGCTCGGCCGGCTCGTCGTCGAGCAGGTTCGGACGGTGTTTTCGAGACGGGTCGAGCAAGAAGCGCGCGCCGGTCTCGAGCGTGAGCTCGAGGCCGAGCTCCTCGGCCCGCGCGCGCACGGTCGCGACCTCCTCGCGATCGAGGCGCAACGGATCGAGCTGCCCGACGTCGGGCGTGATCGAGAGCGCCTCGTAGCCGAGCTCCGCCACCAGCTCGAGCGCATCCAGCACGCGGTGGTGGGCGAGCCCGTTCGTGTTGTAGCCGAGGCGGAACATGTGCCCTTGGGTTCGCGAGAGAATAGCTCTCGGACGGACCCTGAGTTGCCCGAACAGGTCGCGCTCGTACACTCTGCGCCGGCGCTTTCATGCGGATCTGGCTCGGAATCCTCTGGCTCGCGGGTGCTGGTTGCGGCGTCCCGGAGCGCGCCGAGGCCGGAACTCGCCCGAACATCGTCGTGCTCGTGGCGGACGACATGGATCACGAGCACTTCGCCCATCCACTCGCGCCCATGCCGACGCTGGCCGCGCTGGCCCAGCAGGGCGTGCTCTTCACGCACGGCTTCGTGCCGATGTCGCGCTGCCGGCCGACGCAGGCTTCCTTGCTCTCGGGCCAGTGGCCGCACCAGAACGGCGTGTACTTCAACGTCGGCGCCGACCACATCGATCCCGTGACCGCGCTGCCGAACCTCCTCCAGCGCGCAGGCTACGCCACCGTCGGCGAGGGCAAGTTCTGGGAGTTCGAGGCGCGCGTGATGGGTTTCTCGAACTACACCATCCGCAACTACGAGACCTTCGTGCGCTGGGACCAGCAGCACCTCTTCGACTGGCTCGACGAGAACGCGCAGCAGTCGCCGTTCTTCGTGTGGTGGGCGCCCGAGTTGCCGCACGTCCCGCACGATCCGCCCGAGCACCTGCTCGCGCGCTTCCCGCTGGAGTCGATCCCGGTGCCGGAGTGGTTCACGGGCGACGAAGACGCGCGCGCCGAGTTCCGTTCGCGCGAGCGCACGCTGCTCGCGATGGACGCCTGGCTCGACCAGGGCGTGGCCGAGCTCCAGGAAAAGCTGCGCGCCCTCGGCGCGCTCGAGAACACGCTCTTCGTTTTCTTGGCCGACAACGGCTGGGCCAACGGCTGCGTCTCGAAGGGCTGGGGCTACGACAAGGGCCTGCGCACACCGATGATCCTCTCCTGGCCAGCGGGCTTTCGCGGCGGCGCGCGGCACGCCGACCTCGTCTCGCCCGTCGACCTCTACGCCACGATCCTCGATCTCGCCGGCGCGCCGATCCCCGCTCACTGCGAGGGCCAGAGCCTGCGCCCGCGCCTCGAAGGCACAGCCTTCGAGCCGCGCACGGTCTTATACGGCGCCCTCTACCCGCTCGAGCCCTCGGAAGTCCTCACCGATCCCGCGCGCGACGCCTATGCCCTGTGGGCGCGCACCAAGGGCTGGAAGTTCATCCTCACCCTGAAGGACCTGCACGCCATCGCCGACGCCGGCAGCGACGTCGGCGAGCGTGAGGACATCAAGGTCAGCCTGGCACCCGACTTCGTGCGCAAGCGCGGCGAGGTCGAGCTCTACGACCTCAGCGCGGATCCGCACGAACGCACGAACCTGGCCGAGCGTCCCGAGCACGCGGCGCTCGCGGCCGGGTTCCGCCGTGAGGTCCTCGACTGGTGGCGCGCGACCGGCGGCAGCGCGCTGGACGAGCCGTAGTCGTCTGCAGGCCGCCAGCGGCTGCTAAGCTGGCTGCTCGGCCATGCACGGCGCCCTGCTCGCTGGCTCCCTCCTCGTGCTCGCTTCGCTCTCCGTCCAGAGCCGGCGTGAGGACGCGATCGATGAGTACAAGGAAGAGCGCACGCGCGTCCTCGCGCTTTCCGGCCAGCGACACCTCGAGTACGGGCTCGAGCTGCGCAAGAAGGGCCTCACGCTGCAGGCGGCCGCGCAGATCCTGATCGCGGTCGAGGCGTCCCAGGGGCGCAACAAGACCGCGCAGTTCATCCTCGGCTTGATGCGCACGTACCAGGACGAGTTCTGGAAGCGCAAGATCGAGAAGCCCTCGCGCGAGCGGCTCGAGGCCTACGACAGACGGGCGCAGAAGCTGCGGTTGCAGGACCAGGAGGAACGCCTGGAGCTCGTGAAGTGGGCCGCGCGCGCGCACCTCGAGGAGCAGGCGTACGAGGAGCTGCGCGAGCTCCTGCTCGCGCTCGACGAGCCGCTGGTGTTCGACGAGCGCGGCCGGATCGTCGTCCTGGGCGCGGCGCTCGGCGGCGAGCTGGCTGCGCGTGTGAAGAAGGGCGCGATCGAGATCAACGGTCAGCCGTACGCGCGCGACGCGTTCCTGCGGCGCGTGCCGGAAGTGCTGCAGATCTTCGAGCAGAGCTCGCCCGAGCTGCGCGTGCGCTCGACGCGCAGCCTGGTGGACGCCGAGAACCTGCATGCGGCGGCGGCGCGGCTCCTGCCGATCTTGACCGACGACTTCGGCGCTCAGCCAGAGCGGCGCCTGCAGCTCCTCGTGCTGGGCGAGCGCAAGCACTACAACGCCTATCTCGATCTCTCCGGGCTCTCGGCCCACCGCGCGGCCGACGGCCTGGCCGATCGCGTGAACGGCACGGCGTTCCTGTGCCCCGAGGGCAGCACACCCGAGTACGTGCTCGGTCTCGCGCTGCACGAGCTCACGCACCTTTTCCAGTACAGCGTCTCGCCGGCGGTGCTCCCGAGCTGGTACGTCGAAGGCTGCGCCGAGGCCTACGGCGGGGCGGGTACGTTCCGGTGGGACGGGCAGGAACTCGTGGTGCGCGGGACGATGTCCGCCGAGCGGCTGACGGAGCTGCGCGGCGGCGTGCTCCCGCTGCGTGAGCTGCTCGAGAGCGACGCGCTGGCGTTGCTCGCGCGCGACAAGCTCGCCGCGCGCCGCTTCTACGCGCAGTCCTGGGCCTTCCTGCGCTTCCTCGAGCAGGGCGCCGGGCCCGAGATCGCCGCGCGCCTCGCGCGCTGGCGCACGATGTGCTTCGGCTCGGCTGCGGGCGCGGACCCGGACAAGCCGTACCAGACCGACGCGAGCGCGGGCCGAGGACTCTTCCTCGAGCTCTTCGAGCAGGATCTCGAGCGACTCGAGCTGGAGTTCGGGGTCTGGCTGAAGACCCTGTGACGGATCAGGGCGCGCTCGGCCGCTCTTCGAGACGTTCACCGAGTCTCTCACCAGGAGCAAGGCGCGCACCGCGCAGGAACTCGGCGGCGGAGAGGGCGCGCTTGCCGGCCACCTGGACCTCGACGAGTTCGAGCGCGCGCGCGCCGGTCGCGACGAGGAGGCGCGGCGACGTTTCGAGCACCGTGCCGGCAGCCGCGCTCGTACCGTCGGTCACCCGAGCGCGCCAGACGAACAGGTCCGCGCCGCCGGGGAGGCGCGTGACGGCCCCCGGCCAGGGGTTCATGGCACGCACGCGGCGCTCGAGCGCGCTGGCGGTCTCGGACCAGTCGAGACGGCCGTGTTCCTTCGCGAGTTTCTTGCAGTACGTCGCGCGCGCGTGCTCCTGCGGCACATAGCGCGCGCGGCCGGATTCGACCAGCTCCAGCGCCTCGAGCACGAGCTCGCCCGACCATTCGCCAAGGCGCGCCAGGAGCTCGCCGGACGTCTCGCCCGGACGGATCGGCGTCTCGCGCACGAGCAGGAGGTCGCCGGCGTCGAGCTCCGCCGCCATCTTCTGGATCGCCACGCCCGTGAGCTCGTCCCCGGCCAGGATCGCGGCCGGGATCGGCGTCGCGCCGCGGTGGCGCGGCAGGAGCGAGGGATGGACGTTGAGCGCCACGACGCGCGGGAGGGCCAGGAACTCCGGGCGCAGGATCTCGCCGTAGCTCACCACGAGGAACACGTCCGGTTCGAGCGTGCCGAGGCGCTCGAGAACGGCCGGCTCGCGCACGCTCTCGGGCTCGAGCAGCTCGATCCCTTCGCGGCGCGCGAGCTCGGCGACCTCGGAGGCGGCGATCTTCTTGCCGCGCCCCTGGGCGCGTGGCGGCTGCGTCACGATCGCGAGCGGTCGGAAACGCGAGCGCACGAGCTGCGCCAGCACAGACGTCGCGAACGGCGGCGAGCCGAGGAAGACGAGACGCACACGCGCTCCTGGGCTCGCCCGGACGCTACTTCAGGGCCGCGTCGACGACCTTCTTGAGCGCGTCGTACTGCTGGCTGCCCACCATCTGCTTCACGACCTCGCCCTTCTTGATCAGCAGGAACGTCGGGATGGCAGTGATGCCATAGCGCGAGGGCACCTCGGGGTTGTCCTGGGTGTTGATCTTCAGGACCTTCAGCTTGCCCTGGTACTCCTGCGCGAGCTTGTCGACGTACGGCCCCATGGCACGGCACGGCGCGCACCACTCGGCCCAGAAGTCGATGAACACGGGCACGTCGCTCTCGAGCACGGCGCTCTCCCACTGGCTGTCGGTCACTTCGGCTGCTTGGCTCATCTCTGTGGGGGGGTCAGGGTTCGGTGGGGAGGAAGATGATGCGCTCGCGAGGAAGATTCGTCCAGCGGGCGCGGCGCGAGGGGCGTCAGCTATGGGACGGCTCGTCTGATTCGTCGAGCCCGTCGTCGTCGAGCGCGAGCTCGAGCTGAGCGGGTTCGGGCGGGGTTGCGGGCTCGCTCGGCACTTCCTCGTCGAAACGCGTGTTGCGCACCACGTCCTCGAGCTCACCCAGGCGCTCGGCGCTCACGCGGATCTGGATGTCGGCGCGGGGCTCGGCCTGCTCGACCTGGATGACCTCCAGGCGCACGAGCTCGAGCAGCGCGCAGAAGGAGCCGACCAGAGCCTCGCGTGAATCGTGCGCGAAGCTACCGACGAGCGCGCGCAGCGAGAGGCTCGGGTTCGCCTTGAGGCGTGCCACGACCTGCTCGACGTAGTAGCGCATCGGGCGCTCGTCGATCAGCACGCGGTGCGGGCGGTCGGCGAGCGTCTCGCGCATCAGGCGCGAGTAGGTCGCGAGCAGGTCGAACTCGGTGAGCTCGCCGAGGTCGAACTCGCGCTCCAGGCGCTCTTCGCCGAGCTCGGGGTGCATGCCGCGTTCGAACTGGCGCTCGCGCAGGCGGCGCGACTCGTCCAGCACGTCGGCGGCCTGCTTGAAGCGCCGGAACTCGATCAGGCGCTGGATCAGCTCGTCGCGCGGGTCGAGCTCCTTCTCGAGGTCGATCTCGTCCGCCGAAAGCAGCGAGCGGCTCTTGATCGACATGAGCGTCGCCGCCATCACCAGGAAGTCGGCCGCGTACTCGATGTCGAGCGCCTCGAGCGACTCGAGGTAGGCCATGTAGCCCGCGAGGATGCGCGCGATCTGGATCTCCTGGATCTCGACCTCCTGCTCGCGCACGAGGTGCAGGAGCAGGTCCATCGGCCCCTGGAAGACCCGCTCCAGGTGGATGGTGTAGTCGGGTCTCACCATGCGCCGCCCAGGGTGATCATGGCTTCGATCCCGCGCTGCATGAGACCCATCGTGTGGTCGACCACGTTCCTCACACCGGGGACGAAGAAGACGAACAACACCACCAGGATCAGGCCGAAGCGCTCCAGCCCCGCGTAGGCTTCGCGCAACCCGCTCGGAAGCAGCCAGGTCATCACCCGCGAGCCGTCCAGGGGCGGAATCGGCAGCAGGTTGAATGCCGCAAGAACGAGGTTGAATTCGCGGGCCAATTCCAAAACGAGATGGCCGAGCGTGCCCGGGTTCCAGATTCCCAGCTCGTCGACCAGGATCTTCTTTGCCAAGAAGAAGAAGGCTGCCAGGAGGAAGTTCGAGGCCGGCCCCGCGAGCGCCACGATGGCCATGTCGCGCAGCGGCTTGCGCAGGTTGTAGTAGTTGACCGGCACCGGCTTGGCCCCGCCGATCAGGAAGCCGCCGGTCATCAGGCAGATCGCCGGCAGCAGGATCGTCATGAACAGATCGATGTGCGGCAGCGGATTCAGCGTGATCCGGCCCAGATCGCGAGCGGTCGGGTCGCCGCACTTCAGCGCCACCCACCCGTGGGCGGCCTCGTGCGCGCCCAGGGAGATCACGACCAGCGCGATCACGAGCGCCATCGCGATCGGGGGCAGATCGGCCACGAAGGCGAGGGTGAGCGTGTCGATGGCGGGCTCCTGGCGTGGCCTGGCGGGCCGTGCGTTATAGCTCGCCCTACCGGTGACTTCACGCGGCACTCGCCTTGAAGGGCCCTGCGCGAGCGGCATAGAATCGCCACGCCTGGCAGCATGAGCCCGATACCGGCCCAGAAACCCCGAAAACCGATGGCAGGAGCGCACAAGGGTGATCGGCTGGCCAGGGCGGCGGAAGTGATCCGGCTCGAAGCGCAGACGATCACCGGTCTGATCGAGCGCCTCGATGGACGCTTCGACGAAGCGGTCGAGCGCATCCTCGGCTGTCGCGGGATGGTGATCGTCACCGGTCTCGGCAAGGCGGGCCTGGTGGGCGCCAAGCTCTCGGCGACCTTCGCCTCGACCGGCACGCCCTCGATCGCCTTGCACCCGGTCGAGGCCATGCACGGGGATCTCGGGCGCATCCGCCCGGACGATCTCGTGCTGGTGCTCACCAACTCGGGCCAGACCGACGAGCTCAAGGAGCTCCTGCCGCACGTGCGCCGCATCGGCGCCGCGATCCTGACCATCACCGGCGACACCGACTCCTCGGTCGCCAAGCTCTCCGACTGCGTGCTCGACCTCGGGCGCGTGGACGAGGCCTGCCCGCTGGGTCTCGCGCCCACGGCCTCGACCTCGGCCATGATGGCGCTCGGCGACGCGCTCGCCATGGTCGTGCTGGCCGAGCGCGGCTTCAGCCGCGAGGACTACGCGCGCTACCACCCCTCGGGCTCGCTCGGGCGCAAGCTGATGAAGGTCGGCGAGATCATGCGCACCGGCGGCGAGCTGCCGCTCGTGCCGCTCGGTACGCGCGTGGTCGACGTGATCCTGATCATGTCGCGCACCGCCGGCCGGCCGGGCGCCGCGCTGATCGTGGACCGCGAGCAGGGCCTCGCCGGCATCTTCACCGACGGCGACCTGCGGCGCCTGCTCGAGCGTGGCATCGCCCAGCTCGAGCAGCCGGTCGACGGCTTCATGGGCCGCGCGCCGAAGACGATCGGCCCGGAAGCCTTCGTCGACGACGCCGAGCGCCTGCTGCGCGCCCACAAAATAGACCAGCTCGCCGTGGTCGATGCAGCCGGCAAGGCGGTTGGCCTGGTGGACGTCCAGGACCTGCTCGACACCCGCATCGGGTGATCCGGTGGTCTCGTCCTCCGAGCCCACCTCGCCCAAGACGCTGGAGCGGATCCTGGCAGAGGCGCGTCTGCTCGTGCTCGACGTGGACGGCACCCTCACCGACGGGCGCGTAGCCTTCGTCGGCAACGAGGAGCTGGCCGTGTTCCACGTCCACGACGGCCAAGGGCTCGTCTGGCTGCGTGAGGCCGGCGTGCAGGTGGCCTGGATCTCCGGGCGCGGCTCGCGCGCGGTCGAGCGGCGGGCCAGGGAACTCGGCGTGCGCGAGCTCCATCTCGGGGTCCAGGACAAGGCGCGCGTCCTGGCGGAGCTGCAACGGCGTCTGGACATCGCGCCGGAGCACACGCTGGCGATGGGCGACGAGCTCTCCGACCTCGCGCTCGCCGCGCGCGCTGCGCTGTTCGTCGCCCCGGCCAACGCACGCGCGGAAGTCCTGTCGCGCGCGCAGCTCGTCACCCAGGCTGCCGGCGGAGCGGGCACCGTGCGCGAGCTCGCCGAACGCATGCTCCATGCCCGCGGCCTGTGGCAAGCGCACGTCGCGCGCGCGCTCGGCCGCTCTGCGCAAGACTCCGGCCCGCAACGCCCCGGCCCAGGCCCCCCCGAGGCGGCGGAGTGAGGAAGCTCCTCCTCTTCCTGCTGCTCCTCGGCGCCGGTCTCTTCCTGCTCTACTGGCTCGACCAGCGCGGACGCGCACCGGAGCCCGACGAACCCGAGGAGCCACCCACGCCCACGCGCGGCGTGCAAGGCGAGGTGCAGGGCTTCCAGCTCGGTGGCCCCTCGCAAGTCACGCACTTCGACAACGAGACCAAGCTGCCTCAGTACCGGGTCGCGAGCACGGACACGCGCACCGAGGGCGGGGTCGACGTCCTTTCAGGGGTCACGGTGGAGCTATTCGACCCGAAAGCCGAGGGCGTCGTGCAGCTGCGTCTGCACGCCGAGCGCGCGCGTGCGCGGCGGATCGAAGCGCATGGCGAGCTGCAGCCGCGCTGGGAGGACCAGTACGAGCTAGAGGGCGTGCGCGCCGAGGTCGTGGCCGGCATCCCGCTGGCGCCGCTCACCTTCGAGACGGAGACGGCACGGGTCGACCTCGGCGATCCGAAGGCGCGCAAGGTGAGCAACGATGTTCCGTTCCAGGCGCGCTCGGCGGAGCTCACGCTCGAGGGCCGTGGGTTCGAATGGAACCTGGATGCGGAGCGGCTCGTGATCCGGCACGGCGGCCATGTCGAGTTCCTGCGCGCCGGTGCCGCCCCGGCTTCCTTCACGGCGGGCGGCGACGGGCCGCTGGAAGTGCGCCGCGAGGGCGGCGCGGAGGGCCCGGTGACGCTCGAAGCCTGGCAGGGCGTGGTGCTCGAACCGGGCGGCGCCACGCCGGGGCGCCTCGCAGCCCAGCACGTCCTCCTGCGTGCACGTCCGGGCACGGGGCCGGACGAGCCACTCACGATCGAGCAGCTGGACGCCGAGGGCAACGTCGACTGGACCTCGGGCGAGGTGCGCTTCCAGGGCCGACGCCTGACCGCCGCCTTCGCCGAGAACAGCCGGCTGGATCGAGCGCGCCTCTCGGGCGAGCCGCGCGCCGAGCTGACGCTCGAGCTCTCGCCAAGCGTCCTGCCCTCCGCCGATCCGCCGGAGCAACGCCTGATCGTGCTCGAAGGCCAGGACGCGCTCGACATCGCGTGGAAGGACGGGGGCTACGAGCTGCACGTCGAAAGCACGCCCACGCCGCCGGGTGGGCCGCCGCCGCAGCGCGTGCCCAACATCACCACGGGTGACTTCCGCCTGCAGTCCGCTTCCACGATCGACGGCTGGCTCGCGGAAGACCAGCGCTCGGCGCGCTTCGAGGCGCGCGGGGGCGTGGTCGTCACGAGCGGCGAAGCGACGCTCGAGACGGCAACCTTCGAGGTGACGATCGGTCCGGATGCGCTGGGCGAAACGGTGCTCGTCGGCACGGCCTCGGGGGGCGCACGCCTGGAGGGGAAACTCCCGCCTTCCGCCGAGATTGCGCTCGGCGATCCAGCGCCGCCGCGCACCTTCACGTTGACCTCGCCGGACGGCCTGAAGCTCGAGCGCAGCGCTCTTGGCTGGCGCGTGATCGAGAGCACGCGCGTGGAGGTCTCGCTGGCGGGAGCAGAAGGCTTCCGCGCGCGGGCCGAACGCGTGCGCGACTTCGTCGTACCGCGCACGGGCACGGGCGAGCTGGCTCCCGAGGGCCTGCGCTTCGTCGCCAGTGGCGCGGTCCAGGTCGACTTCGCGGCCGGCCGGTTCGGCGGCGAAGAGCTCGAGGTACTGGCCGTGGCGCCCGTACCGCACTTCCAGTTGCGCGGCACGCGCACGGCGAAAGCTTTCTTCCAGAGCCAGTCCGGCGAGGCCAGCGCGCTGGAGGTCGAGGTCACCGGCGACACCTACCACGCGCGCGGCGAGGTCAGCGGCTCGGCCGAGTTCTCTCCCGCGGGAGCGGCCGGCCCCGTGCGCACGACTTTTTCGGGTGACGAGGCCACGCTCGACGTCAGCGAGAGCCCCGAGCTCCTGCCGGGCGAGCGCCTGCGGACCTTGCGCCTGCTGGTGGAAGGCCACATGCAGGGCAGCGTCGACGCCGACGACCAGACGCTGGTCTTGCGCTGCGCACGCTTCTCGGCCGAGAACCGCGCGCGTCTCGTGGAGGGCGCCGAGGTGCCGGTCGAGCTCGGCACGCTGTTCCTGGCCGAGGACAACGTGCACGCCGACTTCCTGGCGCGGGAGCAGGATCTCTCCGTCGATTGCGAGCGCCTCGAGGTCGAACGCACGGCCAGCGACGCCGAGAGCGGCTTCCGTCAGCTCACGGCCAGCGGCAACGTGCGTTTCCGCGGCCGCTTCCCCGAGAGCGAGGGCAAGGAACTCGACCTCGGCGGCGAGTGCGAGATCCTCGTCCTGGACGGCGAGCGCCAGGGCAGCCTCGAAGCCGGGCCCCAGGGTCGCGTGCTCTTGTTCGGCCGGGCTCCCGCGCACAAGGCCCCCTTCCGGCTCACGGCCGAGCGTGTCGATTTCGAGCTGCTCGAAACGGACCTGCTGCGCTTGCTCGCGCTGCGTCCCGAGCTGCGCATGCTCGGGCTGCGCGCGCGCGCCGAGCACTTCACGGCTGACGAGAAGAACGGCGTGATGCTGTCTGGCACCGTGCGTGTGACCGGCGCGACCGGGGCGCACGTTCCCTACACCCTCGACGCCGAGGAGGTCCTCCTGGTGGGACGCCGGGCGCAAGCGCAGGTGGAGGACGTGGCCGGCGAAGTCCCGGCCGAGGGCGGGGAGAGCGAGGACGCGCCCGAGCGCGACCTGGCCGATCAGCTCGACGCGCTGAGCGCGCGGGGCAACGTCGTCTTCCATCTCAGTGATGGCTTGCACGCGCGCGGGGAACGCCTGGTCATCCGCCGCTCGACGGGTCTCTTGCGCATGGATGGCGCGCCCGCCTCGTTCGAGCTCGGCGCCACGCGCCTGGAGACAGAATGGGTCGAGTTCGATCCGGTGCTGCAGATCCTGGTCGCGACCGGTCGTGGGCGCGCGCTCGGGCGACGAGCATCGACGGACGGCCAGCCCGCCACGGACTCGTGGGCGCTGGATTTCCTCTCGGTCTCGACGCTGCTCGAGCTCGATTCGGTGATCCTGGTGGTGCAAGAGCCATTCTTCAGCACGGCCCAGCTCCAGTCCTCCCTGCGCGCGAGCTGGGCCATCCTGTGGCTCAATCGGCAGGGCTTCGAGAGCGCGGAGCGGCGTGACGAGCTCCTGGACAACCTGCAACGGGTCTTCGAGCACCTGCGAACGATGCCCGCGGGCACGGACCTGGCCGAGAAGCTGGCCCTGTTCCGCACGGCCGAGCTCTCCAGCTTGCTGCGCGAGGTGTACTTCGAGGGTCCGGTCGAGGTGGTGGCGGACAACGAACTCCTGGCGCGCGCCGATGCGATCTACCTCGACGCCACTCCGGCGAACCAGCACGGCTGGCTCTCACAGGCCACGGTCAACCTCGGGGGCCAGTTCCTCGGCCAACGGCTGGAGAAGATGATCATCAGGGCAAAGTGGCTACGCATCTCGAGCGATGGCTCGCTGCGCGCGGATCGCGCCACGGTGACCGCCTGCACCTTCGAGCAACCGCACGTCAGCGTGGTCACGGGCGATCTGCGGATCAAGCCCGTGCTCGAGCCCGGCGCGGCGCACTATCAGTTTCGGCTGCGGGACAACCGCGTCGAGCTCTACGACAAGCTGCGCATCCCGCTGCCGACCATCGAGTTCGACACGGACGAAGAGTTGAAGCCGATCCTGCCGACCCTGAGCCTCGCCAACTCGGCGCGCTTCGGGACGCTGTTCGGCTTCGCCTTCACGCGCCCGGCGGACAAGGTAGGCGCGGTGTTCGACAGTGTCGCCCGCTCCGCAGGTCGCTCCTCGGCGAAGGACGATTCCTCGGCCGCGCCGGCGCAGCCGGCCAAGCCGCGCTCCGAAGTCGACGCCAACTACAAGGTCGATGGCTCCTATCTCGGCTCGCGTGGCGGCCTCCTGGACCTCGGGCTCGAGATCGAGGCCAAGGACGACTACTGGTTCGACCTGTACGTGGGTCTGGTGCTCGACTCCGGTGAAGACCGCGGCCTGATCCGCGTCGACGAGGACGACCGCGACACCTTGCGTCGCTGGGTGCGTTCGCAGGCGTACTTCGACCGCGGCAGGAGCGCCTGGAGCTTCACTTACAGCGACCAGAGCGACCAGGCCGTGCAGTCCGAGTTCTTCGAGAGCCAGTTCTACCGCTACGAGCGCTCCGAGACCTACCTGCAGTGGCGCCGCAGCCGGGGCGAGAACTTCGCCCAGGCCTCGGCCAAGGTGCGCGTCGACGGCTTCCGTTCGGACGTCGAGGAATTGCCTTCCTTGAGCGCCTACCGGGGCCGGTCGCCGCTGGCTCGCCTCGGTCCGCTCGCGCTGCTCCACACCGGCGACGTGCGCGGCGAGTACCTGCGCCGACGAACGGGCAGCGATCCGCACAGTCCCTTCGAGACGCCGCTCTTCGGCGACACGGTGCCGGACGGATTCGGCGCGCTGGACGGCTACGGGGACCGGGAGGTCCTGCGCGTGGACACGACGCAAGCACTCGAGCTGCCCGTGCCGCTCGGCGCGGGCTGGAAGCTGACGCCCTTCGTGTCGGCCCAGGCCAGCGCCTGGAGCGAGGGCATCGACGAAAGCGACTCGCCCACACGCGTGTTGTCCGAGGGCGGAGCGCGTCTGGGCACGGCGTTCTGGAAGCGCGCGAGCGGGGGCAAGCTGCACCAGTTCGCGCCCTTCGTCGAGTACCGCGCGGAGCTCGACCGTTCGGACGAGGACGGCACGCCGGTCGTCTACGACGATCTCGACCGCCTGGTCTCGGGTGACTTCCTGCGCTTGGGCTCGCGCGCGCGCATCGGAGCCGATGCCAGCGGCTCGCTCCTCGATCTGGACCTCATCGGCACCCACGGCAGCAACCTCTCGGACGGACGCGCTGACGGCTGGCTGCCCGTGGAGGTCTTCGCGCGCCTCCTGCTCGAACCGGCCGGGCAAGAGTTCGAGATCTTCCACGATGGGCGTTACGACCTCGAGCAGAAGCGCACGGTCTATTCTCTGGTGTCGTTCGGCACGCACCTAGGAGAGGAATGGGGCGTGCAGTTCTCGCACCAGCGCGGGCTGGACGCCGCCTCCCAGCCGCTATTCGAGGCGGCCTCCATCTCCGGGCTCTATCGCTGGAGCGAGAAGTGGGAATTCGAGGCGAGCGAGTCGTTCTCGCTGCTCGAGGACCATGGCCTGGACACGGAGTTCGGCATCCGCCGCTACGGGCACGACATCGTGTTCGAGCTCGAGGCCAGCGTGCGCGAGGGCGAGGGCACCTCGATCGGGCTCGGCGTGAAGCCGCGCTTCGGCTACCACCCGCCGCGCGTGGGTTACGTGCCCTGGTGAGCAACGATACGGAGTGCGACAAGGGTTCGCCGCGCTCCGTACTGTTGCTGCGCGCGTTACCGCGCTCCGTATTGTTGCTGCGCGCGTTACCCGCTCCGTATTGTTGCTCCGCGCGTTACCATCGCGGCGCAGATGCTGGCCTTTCTCACCAACATCGGTCTGCCCGAACTGGTGGTGATCGCGGTGATCGCCGTGCTCATCTTCGGCAAGGACCTGCCCCAGGCCGCCAGCAAGGCATTCGTACAGGTGCGCAAGCTACGCAACGCCGTCGACGACCTGCGGCGGGACTCGGGCATCGAGCGCGAGATCCGCAACATCGAACGCAACATGCGCGAGGCCGATTGGGAGCTGCGCAAGCTCGAGGGTCAGGCGCGCTCGGAGCCGAAGACCGCTCCACGCGCCGGGCCGACGGAGGCGCTCCCCGCGAACGCTCCCGAACCGGCCCGACCGGCTGAAACGAGCCCGGGCGTCGAGCCCGGGACCAGCGAACCGTCGCGCGGCCCTACGGACGCGGCTTCTTGAGACCGAGGCGGACGGCCTCGTCGCCGGCATCGAACAGGTTGCCCCAGTCCCCCTCGATGCCTGCGTCGCCCGCGCGCGCGGGCGAGCTCGCGGGGCCCGGCAGGGGCCCGCGCGTGTCCAGCGCGGGCTTGCCCGGAGCCGCGGCGTGGCGGACGGGACCGGCGGCTGCCTTCGGCGCGAAGTTGACGTCGAGCCAATGGCGGTTGCTCACGACCGAGCCCACAACCGGGAGGACGCGACCGTTCTGACCGGGGCGCAGCCCTTCGAGCACTTCGGAGGGGACGAGACCGGGCATGATCACCGTCACCAAGCTGCCGTAGCGATCGAGCGGCACCAACGCGAAGTGCCGGAGGTACGCCAGATCGTAGCCATCCAGCGCGTTGGTCGCGGGCGGGTAGTGCTCGACCGTCAAGAACGGGAGGTGATAGATCTCGCACGCGACCCGTGAGACCTCCCAGTCGGAGACCAGGTTCTCACGCACCAGCACTTCGGGCAGGAGCGCGCGCGTGGCGTTCACCTGGTGCAGGACGTGGCTCAGGACCTCGCGGTCGATCAGGCCACGCTCGATGAGCGCTTCTCCGAAGCGCGAGTAGTCGAAACGGTGGGCGCTCTTCACTGTGCCAAGGGCTGGGGTCTTGCCGCCGCCGGGGTGCGGCAGGCCCCGCCTCTATCGGCCGAGGACCCGCGGGGACTGCATCGAAAGATCCCCGTGGTCCAGCAACTTCTTCGCTCGCCGGCCCCCGGAGGATCTCTCGAGGCCGCTCAGCAACCCAAACGCACCGCGGAGACGCGGAGAACGCGGAGCCTCGCAGAGGAACAAGAATGGGCCTCCGGATCGGCGACTCTCCGAGAGCCGAAGCCCCGGAGGCCCCTCCTTTTCTGACCTCTTCCTCCGCGCCCTCCGCGACTCCGCGGTGCGCTCTCTTCCTTTCCGCCAATCCTCGCGCCAGGCGGCGACTCTCCGGAATAGAAGACCAGCGCGGGCTACGCCCGCAACCCAAGCGCACCACAGAGGCACAGAGGACGTAGAGGCTCACGGAGGAAGAAAGGGAAGGGGCCTCCGGGGCTTCGGCTCTCGGAAGTCGACGATCCGGAGGCCCCTTCTTCTTCCCGCATTCTCTGCGAGCCTCTGCGTCCTCTGTGCCTCTGTGGTGTGCTCTTCCGGGCGGAATCGCTGCGTCCTGCGCAGACTCCAGGGAATAGAAGCTCAGACGTCGAGGTTGGTGGCTTCGAGGGCGTGGCGCTCGATGTACTCGCGCCGCGGCTCGACCCCGGTGCTCATCAGGATGGTGAAGATCTCGTCCGCCAGGAACTCGTCCTCGAGGTGCACGCGATACATCCGGCGCCGGGCGGGATCCATGGTCGATTCCCACAGCTGGTCGGGGTTCATCTCGCCCAGACCCTTGTAGCGCTGCACCTCGACCTCGCCGTGGGCCGCACGGCGCAGCGCGGCAGCGAGCTCCGGCAGGTCGTGCAGGACTTGCGTCTCCTTGGTCGAACGCACTTCCCAGTGCCCGCCACCGCGGAAACGCAGACCGCGGGTCTCGAGCGAGCGCAGCGCCTCTGTGATCTCGGAGCGCTTGGCCACGTGGCTGGTGACGGCGTCCGCGTCGTCGCGGGCGACGCTGCTCTCGGGCCCGGTGTGGATCTTGAGCTCGCCGCGCACCGTGCGCTTCTCGAGCTCGAGGAAGTCGCGCAACTCACGCGCCGAGAGGAAGAAATGGTCCTGACCGCGCACCCAGGCCCAGTGCTCAGGCAGGGCCGTGCCGTCCCAGCTGCGCAGCACGCGCGCCGGATCGACGCCCGTCCACTTGGGCATCATCTGATCGGCCAGGGCTTCGAGACGACGCAGTTCGTCGGCCAGCTGCCGCAGTTCGGCGCCGCTCCAGCGCCTGGGCGCGGCCGGATCCTCCTTGGCGGGCACCTGCAGGACCTCGAGATTGCCGAGCCCGTGCTCGACCAGGTACTGGCGCAGGTCGGGATCGGAAGCGAGGTAGCGCTCGTCCTTCTTGGTCTTGGCCTTGTAGAGCGGCGGCTGGGCGATGAAGAGGCGCCCGGCTTCGATCAGCGGCCGCATGTGCCGGAAGAAGAAGGTCAGGAGCAGGGTGCGGATGTGGGAGCCGTCCACGTCCGCGTCGGTCATGATGATCGTCTTGCCATAACGCAGCTTCTCGAGGTCGAACTCCTCGGCGATGCCAACACCCAGGGCCGCGATGATGGTCAGGATCTCGCTGTGCCCGAGCATCTTGTCGAGGCGCGCCTTCTCCACGTTCAGGATCTTGCCCTTGAGCGGGAGGATGGCCTGGTAGCGCCGGTCGCGGCCTTCCTTGGCCGAACCACCGGCCGAATCGCCTTCCACCAGGAACAGCTCCGACTCCTCGAAGTCGCGGCTCTGGCAGTCGGCCAGCTTGCCCGGCATCGCGCCGCTCGCGAGGGCCGACTTTCGGCGCACGAGGTCGCGCGCCTTGCGCGCCGCTTCGCGCGCCTGCTGCGCGTTGATGGCCTTCTGGACGATGGTCTTGGCCGGGCCGGGGTGCTCCTCGAGGTAGGCGCCGAAGCACTCCCCCACCACCGATTCGACCAGGCCCTGAGCCTCGCGGTTGCCGAGCTTGTCCTTGGTCTGGCCCTCGAACTGCGGTTCCGGCACGGCCAGCGAGAGCACCGCCGTCAGGCCTTCGCGGAAATCGTCGCCGCCAGGGACGTCCTCCGACTCCTTCAGCAGCTTCTGCTGCTTGATGTAGTTGTTGAGCGTGCGCGTGAGCGCAGCCTTGAAGCCGGCCAGGTGCGTGCCGCCGCCGTGCGTGTTGATGTTGTTGACGAAGGTGAAGACCGACTCCTGGTAAGCGTCGGTGTACTGCATCGCGAGCTCGATCACGTACTCCTGGCCCGGGCGCTCGGTGGAGGGCACGGTGCGCACGAAGTGCACGATGTCGGGGTGCAGCGGCAACTTGTTCTTGTTGACGTGCTGAACGAAGGTGCGCAGGCCTTCGGGGAAGACGAAGAGCTCCTGCGAGCCGGTGCGCTCGTCCTCGAGTGCGATCTGCATGCCGCGCGAGCCCATCAAGTAGGCTGTCTCGCGCAAGCGCTTGCACACCGTCTCGTACTCGAACTCGGTGGTGGAGAAGATCTGCGGGTCGGGCTTGAAGCGCACCGACGTGCCGGTGTGGTCGGTGGGCCCGAGGACCTTGAGCTTCGTGACCGGCGCGCCGCGCTCGAGGCGCATGTGGTGGATCTTGCCCTCGCGGTGGACCTTGACCTCCAGCCACTCGGCCAGCGCGTTGACGCACGAGAGGCCCACGCCGTGTAGCCCGCCCGAGACCTTGTAGCTGTTCTTGTCGAACTTGCCGCCGGCGTGCAGGCGCGTCAGCACGATCTCGACCGCCGGCAGCCCCTCGGTCGGGTGGTTCTCGACCGGGATCCCGCGGCCATCGTCCTCGACCTCGACCGAGCCGTCCACGTGGATGCGTACGTCGATCTTGCGCGCATGTCCGGCCAGCGCTTCGTCGACCGAGTTGTCGACCACCTCCCAGATGAGGTGGTGCAAGCCACGCACGTCGGTGTCGCCCACGTACATGGCCGGCCGCAGGCGCACGGCTTCGAGACCTTCGAGGACGGTGATC
>JANOGB010000221.1:0-15593 GCA_031413955.1 Planctomycetota bacterium
CTTCCTCCGTGAGCCTCTGCGTCCTCTGTGCCTCTGTGGTGCGCTTGGGTTGCGGGCGTTGCCCGCGCTGAGGATCGGAGGCCGAGGGCTCGCCAAGATGGCAGCTTGGCCGGCCTCATTCGACGCACGGCTCGCGAACGATGTCGTGGAGCCGGGACGGGGGCACGCCCCACTCGCGGCGAAAGGCGTTGGTGAAGTGGCTGTGGTCCCAGAATCCGAGCGCGAGCGCCAGGGTCGTGAGATCGCAGGCACCGCGCGCCAGGTGCTCGGCGGCGAGACGCGCGCGCAAGCGACTCACATAGTGGCGCAGGCCCAGGCCGGTCGCGGCGCGAAAGATCCGCGACAGATGGAAGGGAGAGCAATCGAGAGACCGCGCCAGCTCCACCAGACTCGGAGGCGCCGCGATCGAGCGGTTGAGCGCGAGCTTGGCGGCCTCGACCGTTTCACGCCGCCGCGCACGCCGCGCCGCGCCCGGGTCGGGATTCGCGCGGGCCGCGTCGGGCAGTACCGCGAGCACTTCGTCGATCAACTCGGTCACGACCTCCTCGGCCGCGAGCGGTAGCGGAGCGCCCCACGGCCGTGCGCGCGCGAGGAGCTCGTGGTGCAGGCGCGCCACTCGCTGCGTCGAGGGCGCGTGCCCCAGGTGGAAGGGACCTCGTTCCATGCCGGAGCGCGGCCGCGCGAAGCCCGCGCACAGCGCCCAGGCACACGCGTCGTCGAGCGCCAGGATCGTGCAGTCGTCTCCGCCGGGCAGCGGGTGCTCGTAGCGATAGCCCTGGTCGCGGTTGAAGAACAGGATCTGATTCGCGTCGGCGACGACGGTCCCGTCGCGATCCGTGCGCGTGAACAGGCCGCGCCGCACGAAGACGATGCTGTGGGTCGGATTGGGCTCTTCTTCGCTGCGCGACTTCGCGTGCGCTCGACAATGGAAATCGTCGACGCGCACTCCGAGCCCCTGGAAGAGCGGCCGGCGCATGTGTGCTCCGGCCTCTTCGCGCGCGGAGCAAGCCCTCACGGGCGGTTTCGCGGGAGGCTGCCGGCTCACGGACGAGGAGTATACGCCGGTTCGAGTAGGCGCCGGCTCGTGGCGGCCTGGCTCGCTCGGATCAGCGTCGCGTGGCCGTGCGGCGGCGCATGCGATGCTCTTCCTCCAGCAGCCAGGTCTGCCCGTCGTCGCGCGAGAGCTCGCCGCGCCACACGAAGGAATCGGCCTGGATCTCGGCGAACGACCAGCGCAGCAGAGCGCCATCCCCATCGCGGCCGCGGAGGACGATGCGCTCGCCCTCCGCGCCGCCCTCGAGCTGGGTGATCAGGCCGAAGGCCGGCGCCACGAAGACGACGCGCCACTTGCGGGACGAGGGCTCGAAGAAGCGCACCGTGGTCCCGATGGTCCGCTCCTCGCTCGAGCCGGATGGGTACGCGACCCAGACATCCTGGAGCGCGCGGCCATCGGCGATCCAGCCGAAGAGCAACTCGCCGGAGAAGCGCCGCACGCTTCCGTCCACGCCCAGGTTCGAGTACTCCACATCCCACGCGCCGACGAAGCGATCGAAGAGCGCGGCCTCGGTGCCGAGCGACTGGTGCGGAGCATCCGCCCCGAGTGCTGCGATCATCGCGTGCCGCGCGTCGAGGGGAATCGCGGAGTGGTCGCCACGGATCTCGGTCTGCCAGGACCCACCCCCGAGACAGCCCAGGGTCAGGAGTGTCGCGATCCAGGGAGGAGAGCAGGGCAGCGGACGCGGGCAGAGAGTCATGGCGTAGGTTCCTTGGCTTGCTCGAGACTAGATCCTTCCGGCAGGCCGCGCTTGGATCGACTTGCGCGGGCGCCGTACGATTCGCGCAAGCGTGACCAGGCACGCATGAGGTCTACTTTTCTGGTCTCTCCGTCGACCACCTGCCCCTCGGAACGACCCGCAGCACTCCCAGGATTCGCCAGGAGCGTCGTGATGGACTTGCAAGCAATCGACTACGTGATCGGCGGGCAGTCGTTCACCGGCTATCTGGCCGATGGTTCCGGTGGCCGGCGCGTGCCCGGCGTCCTCGTCGCCCATGAGGGCCCAGGCTTGACCGCTCACCCCAAAGAACGCGCGCGCATGCTGGCCGAGCTCGGCTACGTCGCCTTCGCCATGGACATCTACGGGGAGAAAGACCCGCCCCTCGAGCGCGCGAAGGAGCTGGTCCGCAGCCTGCGCACGGACCTGCCCACGTTGCGCGCGCGCGCCAACGCGGCACTCGACCTCTTGCGGGCGCAGCCCGGCGTCGACCGCGAGAAAACCGCCGCCATCGGCTTCTGCTTCGGTGGCAAGACGGTGCTCGAACTCGCACGCAGCGGCGCCGCGCTCGCCGGCGTCGTCGGCTTCCATGCGGAACTGACGACGACAGCGCCGGAAGACGCCAAGGCCATCCGCTGCAAGATCCTCGTGTGCCTCGGCGCCGCGGATCCGATCGTCGACGCCGAACAGCGCAAGGCCTTCGTCGCCGAGATGACCGCAGCGAAGGTCGACTGGCAGATGCACCTCCATGGCGGCGTCGGGCACAGCTTCACCAATCGCGACATCGACGCCTGGAAGTTCCCCGGCTTCACCTACGACGCGGACGCGGACCGGCGCTCCTGGCAGGCGATGCGTGCGTTCCTCGACGAAGTGCTGGGACCGCTGGCGCGCTAGGACTCAGCCGCCCTGCTGCGCCAGCAGCCCACGATCTCCGCCGCGACGAGCGCGAAGATCAGGGCAAAGAGTGCGCGGATCGTCATGCCTCTGGAGCGACTCCCAGGAGACCTGAAGATTCAGGCTGTCTCAGACCGATTGGGTCTTGAGGGGGGGGAAGATGATCGGGAAAAAAAAGATCTGTGCTTTCGTTCTCGTCGCAACTGCCACGCTGGTTCCGGCTTCCGGGCAAGGGAGCGACTTCGCTGGAGTGAGCTCGGAAGGCCTCGCGGTGCGGGTCGATGGCGCGACGGGTCGCAGCACGCGAATCTCGGGAGTGGGGCTCCAGGGATACCGTTCCGTCGTGGCCTTGGAGTTCAACTCCACGGGCACGCTCTTCGCCGCGGACAACAGCACCCATGAGTTCCTGACGATCAACCCGTCGAACCGGCAAGGAACCCCGGTTGGCGGGATCGGGTTCTTCAGGATCTCCGATCTCGCGTTCCACGCGCCATCGGGCTTCTTCTATGCGATCGACGACGAAGTGGACGCGACGCGCTCCGACCGGCTCATCCGCATCGACGCCGCGACGGGGCAGGGGACCCTGGTCGGGGACATCGGGACCTCCTACCGCTACGTCCAGGGCCTCGCCTTCGATGCTGCCACGGGCAACCTCCTGGCGACCGACATCGTCCAGCAGCAACTGATCAGGATCAACCGGTCCACGGGAATCGGGACTCTCGTCGGCCCCCTCGGCTTCGGCAATGTCACGAGCCTCGCCTTCAGCCCCTCGGGCACGCTCTACGGAATCGATCAGACCGCCGACCAGCTCATCACGATCAACAAGGCGACCGGCCAAGGCTTTGTCGTCGGCCCGCTCGGCTTTTTCGATGTCAAGGGAATCGCCTTCGATCCGGGCATTGGCGTGGCCTACGGCATGGATGCGGCGACCGGCCACTTCTTGCGGATCGCGACGGCTCAGGATGAGCCCGGCCAGCTCCTCGCGACTCAACTCGGGCCGCTCGGCTACCGGGACATCAAGGGCGCCGTCCTCGTGCGCACGGAGGGAACGATCTACGCGACCGATCTCCGCAACAATCAGCTTCTTCGCATTCACCCCACGACCGGGCAGGTCACGGTCGTCGGACCCCTGAGGCGCCCGAACCTGGCGCCCTATGCCGGGGAAACCATCTCCGGGATGACCTGCTTGGCGTTCAAGCCAAGTGGTCTGAGCGGACCAGCCAAACTATTCGGCGCGGATGAAAACCGCGAACGGCTCTACACGATCAATCGCACCAACGCGCAGATAGAAGAGGATCTCGGCCAGATGTTGCGGGAAGACGGCTCGCTCTTGTACGCGGTGCGCGCCTTGGCCTGGGACACGCAGTTGCGCACGCTCTTCGGCGTCAATCAATCGAGCACGCCGGAGCTGATCCGAAGAATCCCGGCGAGCGGGCGCTGGGCGGTGATCGGCTCGCTGCATGGCTATACCGAAGTCCGGGGAATGGTGTACGCGCCGGGGACTGGAGCGCTCGTCGCTTCCGCCATAGCGGTCGACGGCTCACACCAGGTGATCGCCATCAACAAGATCAACGCCGCGGTGGTGGCCGCGACCGCCCTCGACGTCCAGGACGTCTACGGCCTGGTTCACGATCCGGTTTCTCTCGCCTTCGCTGGAATCGCCTCACCGCGGAACCAGCCCTCCCAGTTCTTCGAGCTCGACGTGTACACGGGCCTGTGGACGACGATTGGCTCGCTCGGAACCTCGGGTATCGAAGGGATGGCCTTCGATTCCATCAATGGGGTCCTGTATGGCACGAGCGTCATCACGGCCGCGAATCCGGTTGCCCAGCTCATCCGGATCGATCCGACTTCGGGCGAGGGAACGGTCGTCGGTCCGGTCGGGTTCTCGGTCAACGGGCTCGCCTTCGATCCCGCGGCGAGGATCCTCTACGGCTCCGTCTCGAACGTCCGCAAGCTCGTCACGATCGACACGACGACCGGCCAGGGAACCATCCGGGCCGATCTGTTCTGGGCCAGCGGCCAGGTCATCCAGGATTGCGCCGCACTCGCCTACGACGCGAGCGCCAGGATCCTGTATGGCGTCGACGGGAGCACGGACAAGCTGGTCCGCATCGATCCCGCGACGGGCATCGGAACGCCTGCGCCGAACCCCCTCGGGTTCCCGGACGTCGAAGGCCTGGAGTTCGACGCCGGGTTCCTGTACGGCACCTGCGTCCAGACCTTCCAGATGCTCCGCATCAACCCGGCGACCGGCGTCGGAACAGCCGTCGGTTCGACCGGCTACAAGGTCGACGGGCTGGCCCGCCGTCCCTAGCCCGACCCAGCCCGCCGCACTGAGCGCGGCGGCCGTCTCAACGCCTCCGGACCGGCGGCGTGCCGATCGGGAAGCGGTAGAACTCGACCTGCTGGTCGACCTCGGCGTCCGCGCGGTAGTAGACGAAGTGCTGGTTGGTCGAAAGCGCGAAGTCGCCCTGAACGTCGCCGTCTGGGTGCCCGAGGTGGCTGGAGCGCTGCCGCGGGCGGCTGCCGTCCACCGGCGCGATCCAGAGTTCGTCTCGCGCGTCTGCCTCGAGGTCGCCACGGAACAGCACCGCAAGTCCATTCGCGACCACGACGAAGCCCGAGTACACGTCTTGGTCCGGGCCGGTCGTGCCACTGAGCCTCACGGCCGGGCCGCCCGCGACCGGCACGGAGAAGAGCTCGTGCATGCCATTGACGTCGGAAGCCCCGAGGTAGATCGCGCGCAGGCCGTCGGGGGTGAGCCGGACGACGCGCGAATCCAGCGGGGCGCCGCCGTTGGAGACCGGGATCGTGCCGAGGGCGACCGGGGCCTGGCTGCCATCGAGGGGCACGCTGAAGAGCACGAAACGCTCGTCCACGAACGCGTCCGCGAGGTACAGGGCGCGGGTCGAGTCGGGCGTGATCCACACCAGTGGCGCCGCCCGCATCGCGCGCGACATCGCTGGCGCCGAATAGGGCTCCGCTGAGCTCGAGGGGAGCGCCGACGCCATCCACGAGCGCCACGTAGAGCTCGAGGACCTCGTCGACATCGCGATCGGCCGCGAAGACGACACGCGACTCGTCGGGTGTGAAGGCATGGGCCAGTGCGGTGGCGGTGTAGCTGAAGGGCTGGGCGACCGGGGCGAGCTCGACGGGGGAACCCGCCTGAACTCCGCACAGGAACAGCTGCGTCGGCGTGTTCACGAACGGGTTGAAGCTGTGGTGGCGGTACAGCAGGCCCGAAGCGTCCGCACTGAACCGGAGGCCGAGGGCGAACGGGCCCGTGATCACGCGCGGGTTCGCGCTATCGTCCGCTGGCACGACGTAAATACCCCCGGGACCGTCGTACGTCGTGAGCCAGAACACGAGCCAGCTCCCCTGCGGCGAGGCCGCGTAGCCTCCGACCCCGAACGGGGGCGGACTGGATCCGGAGCTCAACTGGCTCGCGGGTGCGCTCCCGTCGATCGGGACGGCGAAGAGATGGTTGCCGTCCCCGCCCGAGTTGGTGAAGAAGACGCGCGTGGAATCGCAGCTGATCGCGAACTGCGCATTCAGGTACGGGGCCAGGGTGTGCACGATGCCGGGCTGGGTCACGTCGACGGAGAAAAGCCCGGCCGACGTGGAGTACGCCGCCCAATGGCCATCGGGCGCGACACCCATCCACTCCACGTCCGTGTCGCCGAGCGGCGCGTTCAGCTTCTGGCCGCGGCCGATCTGCGCCGGGACGAGCGCAGGGAAGAGGACCAGCGCCACCGGAGCCAGCGCTACGGGCGAGATTCGAAAGGTAGACATTGCATCCCCCCATCCCACTGAATCCTGGGACGCAACCGACTCTAACGAGCCCCGGGGAAACGAGCAATCCACTGCCCCCCCGCCGACGATTCTCTACCACTTGAGCTGAGGCGGATGCGTCGGCGAGCGCACGCGCGCGAACTGGATCTTAGACTCGTCGCTGCATCTACGGTGAACGGGATCTGGCGGTCCTCGCGAAACAGCTCGTGGTGCACCCGAGATGCGCGAGCTCCAGAGCGCCGACGGCGCCTCGGCGCGGGCGTGCTCAGACTGGGCCAAACTGAGCGAGCCCGTCGTTGGTGGAGTGAGCGGGGTCAGGACAGCCGGTATGCCTCTTCCACCGGCCGCAGCGGCCGATTCATCCACAGCGGACGACGCAGCGGGCCCTTGGCGGGCTTGGTGAGCTTCTTCCACTCCTCGTAGACCGCGCGTGACTTGGCGGTGTCGACGAAGACGTCGGCCCTTCGTCGACCTGGGTCAAGAATCGAATCAGGCCTTCACTACCCTACCGGGGACCAGAAACACCACCTCGAAGACACCTTCCGAGGCCCGAGCCCCTACCCACCTGACCCCCGGGGCCGCCGATCGGCCTCCATGACGGGGACCGCCCTGAGGGTCATGCGCCTGGACTTCCTATCCTCCGCGCGGCCGGTACCATCGTCGCACCCTACGCGGCGCGCGGTGCGCGGCGTACTTTCTCAGCGATCGAACGATGGACCCGAAAGAATTCCGCGGCAGTCTCGAGGAAGAGTTCTTCCACCGTGAGGACCAGCGCCTGCTGGCGCGCCTGCGCGAGCTGCGCGAGGCCGAGACGGCGCGCGAGACGCTGTCGCAAGCCACGGGCATCACCAACGCCGCGGTGCTCGACAAGCTGCTGGCGCTGAAGATCCAGCCCGAGATCATCGCGGCGCTGCGCATCGTCCCGCTGGTCGAGGTCGCCTGGGCCGACGGGTCGCTCGACGAGAAGGAGCGCAAGGCCGTGCTCTCCGGCGCCCAGGAGGCCGGCATTCCTGCCGATTCAGCCGCCTACGCCCTGCTCGAAGCGTGGCTGCAGCGCAAGCCCGAGCCGCACCTCCTCGCCGCCTGGACCACGCTGGTCCAGGGCATGAGCGCGTCGCTCTCCGAGGCAGAGGTGAAGAAACTCGAGGCGTCGTTGATGGAACGCGTGCGCCGCGTCGCCGGCGCGAGCGGCGGCGTGCTCGGTCTCGGCTCGAAGGTCTCCAAGCAGGAGGCCGCGGTGCTCGCAAAGCTCTCGAAGGCGTTCGAGCGCACGAGCTGAGGTCGAGCACGCGGGCAGTCGGGTGCACCTCACTCGACCTGTGACCGGCTCAGGGCTGCCGGGCCGCAGGTTCATGCGCTTGGATGTCCTTTCCTCGAGCAGCACCATAACTTCTCGCCGGTGTCGGGGTCGGGGAAGAGGACGCCCGTGGTGCCGCCGATGCCGATCGGGCCATCCTCGCCGATCCCCTCGATGATGTGGAACTGCTCGACGTCGGGCAGGATCATCTTGAAAATCTTGGAGGCATACCCGTTCCGCAAGAGCACGCAATCGTAGTTGGCGTATTCGAAGTAGATGTTCGCGAAGTCGATCGGCAAGAGGGGCGGCGTCAGGTGACGGTCGCCCAAGTCCGGCGCGTCGGGGACGGGGTTGTAGATCCGGAGCAGGGCGGTTCCCGCCAGCTCGCCGAAGTAGCCGTACTCTCCGACGCCGTCGTCGTCCGTGTCGATCGCTCCGGAGGACACGAGCTTCGCCTGGGCGTGAACGATCGAGCGCAGGGCCGCGCTCGCCGCTCCCTCGTTCGATGCGATCTTGTCCGATGCGATGCGAGCGGTCGACTGCCCCGGCCACACGGTCGAGAGCAGGACCGCGCCGATGCCCAAGGAGAGCACGAGGTCGGCCAGCACGAATCCGGGTTCTTTCCTGTTTGACGTGTCTCGTTGGTCCTTTCTCTGGAAAAGGGTGGAATCGGACATCGCACACGGGTGCTTTAGCGTCACGCTGGCGAGCGCGCCCATGGCGCTTGCGGACCAGGCCCTCGCGCTTCTTGTCCTCCACCAACGCCTACAAGATGACGAAGGGCGTCTCGCTCCTCCGCTCGCTGCAGCGCGGAGCGCCCGAGGGCACGACGGGTGCGCCCTTCACCTGCTAAGAGCGCTCGCGCGAAGCGGCTGGAAGAGAGAGGTCGAACCGTCGCGCACGGGCGCCGCCGCGTGCCGCAGCCACGACCCACGACCGAGTGGACCCAGACCATCGACGTCCCGCGTGCCGAGCTGCTCGACTCGGAGGACGCAGTCCTGCGCGACTTCGCGCGCAGCCTCGACGAGCACTGGTTCATCCGTGACCTGCGCCGCGCCGGGCCGGGCGATGGGATGCCCATCGGGCCCTTCGGCCCGAAGACGCCGCTCGCGCACGCCGGGCAGGAGTTCATCTTCGCCTACGCCAGCCGCACGCGCAGGGAGCGATTCAGGACCTGGCTGACGGGGCGGTGAGAGTCCTCTCCCTGACAGGACATGACCACGGAGCTCCTCGCTGCCGGGACGCCAGATTCGTGTGTTCGGGGCCTGTCCGACTCCCTTCGCTCCCGCTAGGATCCGGTAGCGGACAACTTGGTCCGCAGGGAGCACGACCCCATGAGTTGTTTGCCTCGAAGAGGTCGGACCGTTCTCCACGCCGCGCGCTTCGGCCGCACCGCGGCTCTCGCCCTCGTCACACTCGCTGGAGCCGCGCACACCCAGGGCTTGCGCCTGAACGGTCCGTCGATCCCGCTCGGCGGGGTGTATGAGTACGAGGTCAGCCCGGACGGAGAGTGGGCCGTCTATCAAGCGGATCCGGACGAGTGGCACGCCTATGAGCTCTTCCGCGTCTCGCTCCACGGCCGGCCCCAGGCCGTGCAGCTCACCCCGCCGTTGCTCCCCAGCCACGACGTCTTTGGCTTTGTCGTGGCACCGGACTCGACCCGTGTCGTCTACCAGGAAAGCGACGGTTCACCATCGGGACACAGAAGACTCCATAGCATCCCGCTCGGCGGCGGAGCTGCGATCCAGCTCAGCGGCCCGCTCGCGGACGGCAGCTACGACTACCGGATCAGCTCGGACTCCACACGCGTTGTCTACCGCGCGGAAAAGGAATCGCCCATCAAGCTGGAGCTCTACAGCGTCCCGCTCGACGGCAGCGCGCCCGCCGTCAAGCTCAACGGGCCCATCCAGGCCTCCGGCAACGTCCTCTCGGGCCCCATGATCAGCCCGGATGGACAGTGGGTCGTCTACATCGCGGACCAGGACGTGGACGGCGTGGACGAGGTCTTCGGCGTGCCGATCGATCGCAGCCTGCCGCCGGTCAAGCTCAACCCGCCGCTGGTCGCCGGGGGCGACGTCGCGAACTACCTCATCTACCCCTGGAACGGGCCCGAGATCAGCCCGGACTCCACGACGCTCGTCTACCGCGCCGACCAGGACGAGGACGAGGTGATCGAGCTCTACCGCGTGCCCCTCGACGGCAGCGCGCCGGCGCTCCAGCTCAACGCCGCCCTGGTACTTGGCGGCGACGTCACCCAGGTCCATGTCAGCCCGGACTCGAGCCGCGTCGTCTACACCGCGGATCAAGCCACGGATGGGGCCGTCGAGCTCTACAGCGTGCCGCTCGCGGGCGGTTCGCCGCCGACCCGGCTGACCCCGGCTTACCCGGCGGGCCGCGGTGCCAGCCTGATCGGGATCACCCCGGACTCGAGTCGCGTCGTCTACGTGGCGAACCAGGACACTGCCGGCACGTACGAGCTCTACAGCGTCGCGGTCGACGGCAGTTCGGCACCCGTCAAGCTCAATGCTCCCATGACCCCGGGCGGGAACGTGCAGTCGGTCGTGAAGATCGCTCCCGACGGTGCGCGCGTGGTGTATCGCGCCGACCAGGACGCGGACGAGGTGTTCGAGCTCTACAGCGTTCCGCTCGATGGCAGCTCCGCGCCGCTCCGGCTGCATCCACCCCTGGCGCCGAATGGCGACATCAGCGGATTCGAGCTCGCCCCAGTGGGCGGCCGAATCGTGTACACCCTGTACATCACGGGCGTAGGCCTCGAGATCTGGTCCGTGCCGATCACCGGCGGTGAAGGGCGGCTGCTCCCACACACCACCGATGCGGCGGACACGTTCACCCCGGACGGGAATCGGGTGTTGTACACGGACGCCGGGGACCTCTACATCGTTCCGCTGTCTTGGCCCCGGAGCGCGCGCCGGTAGTTGCACTCGACGGCGTTCCTCATGTCACGAGGTACGCGTCTTCCACCGGCCTCAGTGGCCGGCGCGCCGACCGGGACCTTGTGGCGGAAGAGGAAGGTCCGCCTGGAAGGAGCGCGAGTTCCACGCGGCGCAGGCCGTATACGCCGACGGGCGGGTCATCCTGATCAACGAGAGCGGACAGGTGGCGATGGTCCGCGTGTCCCCCGAGGGAGCCAAGGTCCTCTGCAGGTCGCAGGTCCTCGAGAGCGTGTCCTGGACGGCGCCCACGCTGGTCGACGGGGCCCTGTACGTGCGCGACAGGAAGCGGGTCGTAGCCCTCGACCTGGCGAAGAGCTCCTACGGCGGCTGAGAGGGAGGAGAAGGCCCTGGTTTTCCATCATCGGGACCGAGCCTTTGCACCCTCCTCGTGGCCGACGCGGAGTAGGATGTCTCCTGTCCGCTTGGATCAACCCGTGCTGGGAGATTTCATGAGTAGACATCGAAGTTTGGCTCTTCGTCTTGCTCCTCGGCTCCGGATGTCGTCGGCGGTGAGCGCATGCGCAGCGCCGATCCAGGTCGGCATCGCCGTCCTCGCGTCGAGTCTTCCGGCCAGTGCCCAGTCCTACGTGATCACTCCGGACGAGACGCGCGTCGTCTTCCTCGCCGATCAGAACTCCGACTTCGTCCTGGAGCTGTACAGCGTGCCGATCGACGGGAGCCAGGCGCCAGTGATGCTCGCATTCACGGGTTCGAGCTTGACCTGCTGCCAGCGGGTCACGGTCACCCCGGACTCGAGCACCGTGGTCTTCTTCGGTTCCGGCAAGCGCGTGTTCGGCGTTCCGATCGACGGCAGCGCCGTCCCGTTCCAGTATCCCTTTCCTCCGCCAGGAGCCTCCCAGGGCGACACCAACCCCTTCTTCGAGATCAGCCCTGCCGGCAGCCGCGTGCTCTTCTACAACGAGAGCGTCTCGCTCCACAGCGCGCCGATCGACGGCAGCTCGAGCGTGCTCCTGAGCGGCGCCGCACCCAATGCGTCCAATGGTCTGATGACCCCCGACGCCGCGCGCGTCGTGTTCCGGTCCAACGAGATGTCCCCCGGCTTCGTGTTGCCGAGGCTCTTCGTGTCTGCGCTCGACGGAAGCACGGGGCCGACACCGCTCCGTGGAGCGATCACCTCGGGCCTGGTGGATTTCATCCAGCTCAGTCCCGACGGCTCCACCGTGGCCTACACCGCCGACCAGGACTCCCCGACCGTGGTGGAGCTCTACCGCGTGCCGAGCAATGCAAGCGCGCCGCCGATCAAGCTGAGCCCGCCCCTCGTTGCCGGTGGAGACGTGAACTTCTTCGCGATCTCGCCGGGCAGCGAGCGCGTCGTCTACCTGGCGGAACAGGACGTCGATGGTGTGATCGAGATCTACTCCGTGCCACTCGACGGCAGCGGCACGGCAGTCAAGCTCAACGGTCCGATGGTCACCGGCGGTGACGTGTCGCAGCAGTTCCGCATCAGTCCCGACGCCAGGCTGGTCCTATACCTGGCGGACGAGCAGACGGACGGGGTCGTCGAGCTCTTCGGCCGCCCCATCGACGGAGCAGGTGCAGTCGTGCGTCTCTCACGGGCTCTCGTCCCCGGAGGAAACGTGGTCGCCCACGAGATCAGCCCCGACAGTCACCGCGCCGTCTTCCGCGCCGACAAGAACGTGAACGAGGTCTTCGAGCTCTTCAGCGTCTGGATCGGGCGCCGTTCCACCACCGGCAAGCACGCGCGCCACTTCCCGCCCCAACTGCTCGTCAAGCTCAACGGCCCCCTGATCACCGGAGGAGACGTCCTCGACTCGAAGATCAGTCCGAACGCAGCCTGGGTCGTCTACCGCGCCGACCAGGACGTGAACGACCGGATCGAGCTCTACTCCGTTCCGATCGAGGGCGGATCGACGATCAAGCTGAATCACGCCCTCGCCCCGACAGGAGACGTCTTCGGATTCGAGCTGGGTGGCGGACGAGTCGTCTACAGCTCCTCGGACGGCATCTTCAGCGTTCCGATCGACGGGAGCTCTGCGCCGGTCGAGCTGACGTTCTGATCTTCGTGCTCCCGGCATGAGGCCAGCTTCACGGCGCAGGCCCCTCGCGCCGTCTCATGACTGGCGTTTCCGCGGACCGATCCGCCGCAGCGGCCGGTTCATCCCAGCGGCCTCCGCAGCCGCCGCTTAGAATGCAGGTCCGATGCTCGATTCGTTCCTTCCCCCGATGCTCGCGCTGCGCCGCTTCCTGCTCTTCCAGCGGCGTGCGACCGGGCAGAGCACGGGGCCGAGCGTGCGCTCGATGCGGCCGGACGACCGCGCGGACGTCTTGCGCATCGAGGCGGCCTCGTTCCCCGACGCGTGGACGGCCGACGTGCTCGATGGCTGGCTCGCGCATGGCGCGTCCGGCCACATCCTGGAGCGCGAGGGCCGGTGCGTGGGCTTCTTCCTCGTCCTGCTCGCGGGCGACCACCTGCACCTCGCCAACCTGGCCGTGGCGCCGGAGGAACGACGCAAGGGCATCGCCACGCTGGCCCTGCAGAAGATCGAGAACATCGCCTGGGCCTACGGGCTCCCGCGCGTCGAGCTCGAGGTGCGCGAGACGAACCTCGCCGCGCAGCTCCTCTACCGGCAGAGCGGCTACCGCGCCGTGGACATCCTGCGCTCGTACTACCCCGACCAGGACGCGTACAAGATGACGAAGGACGTCCTGAACCTCCCGGGACCGCACGGAGCGCGCCGTCGCCCCACGGGTGCGCGCTTCGACCGCTAGAGCGCGCCGAGCCTGGTCGGCGATCGACACGCGGCATCGTACGCACTCCCATTGATCTGCTCGAGGGTTGCCGGCCGCTGAAGTCCGGCGGGTCGTCCAGGACTGGGTCGGCAAGGCAGAAAAACGACCTGCGCACCGCGGCCCACACACGGAAGCTCGAGTCGAGCTGCCCCACCGACACGGTGTGCTTTCACGCGCAGCAGTGCGTCGAGAAGTACGTCAAGGCGCTGCTCGTGTCGAGGTCCATCCCCTTCACCAAGACAAACGACCTCGGCGTCCTGACACGCACCATGCCCGAGTCGTGGCAACCGACCTGACTTCTGAGCAGGTCCGCAGGCTGACCGACCAAGCCACTGTCACGCGCTACCCCGGCGACTACGAACCGGTCAGGCTCGACGAAGCCCGCGCCGCGATCGCGATCGCACGCAAGGTTTGCCAAGCACGTGCGCTCTCTGCTTCCGCCCGCGAAAGCACGCCGCCGCCGCGTTTGACGGGCATTGCGGAACGGCATGATCGAGATACACTCGCCGAAGCAAGATGCGCCTTGAGGCTATGGAGGAAACATGAATCTGGTTTGCTTCGGGCGGATCGTGTCGATGTCGAGCATGGTCGCAGCGGGCTGGGTGCTGTGCCTCCCGGTGCTGGCCCAGGGCGTTCCTCCCGTCGAGCACGAGGCGGGACTCGCGCGACCCGACGACCTCGTGACCGTGTCGTTCGAGGGCTCGGTGTTCGCGCCGGATGGAACGCCCGCCGAGGGAGCGGTGGTCGTCAGCAGCGCGGGCGGCGAGGCGGTCACGGACGCGCGCGGCAGGTTTTGGCTCGAGGCCCGAGTCCCCCTCGAAGCGGAGAGCGTCCAGATCACCGCGGTCGGTAGCGCCGGCGTTAACCTCCGCGCGAGCCGGCAGGTCGCGCTTCCCGCCAGGTCGGCAGCCGTGCTCGTTGGTGAGTTTCAACTCGCTCAAGGAAGCTCATGCTCGCTGAGCTGGTTGCCGACGTTTGGAGGGAGCCCAGGCACCGACGCTCCAATCCACGCCTTGACCGTGTTCGACGATGGCAGTGGGCCGGCGCTGTACGTCGGAGGTGCCTTCTCCCACGCGGGCGCCGAGGCTGCGGACCACATCGCCAAGTGGAATGGCTCGAGGTGGTCCGCGCTCGGCAGCGGGCTCAACAACGACGTCCATGCCCTGACGGTGTTCGATGACGGCAGCGGCGCGGCGCTCTACGCAGGTGGCTTCTTCACGAGCGCGGGCGGCGGGGCGGCAAGCCACATCGCCAAGTGGAACGGCTCGAGCTGGTCCGCGCTCGGCAGCGGGCTCAACGACTTCGTCTATGCCGTGACGGTGTTCGACGACGGCGGTGGGCCGGCGCTCTACGCGGGAGGCTTCTTCACGACCGCGGGTGGCGGGGCGGCGAACTACATCGCCAAGTGGGACGGATCGAGCTGGTCCGCGCTCGGCAGCGGGATGGACAGCGTCGTCGCTGCCCTGACGGTGTTCGACGACGGCAGCGGCGCGGCGCTCTACGCGGGTGGCCTCTTCACCCACGCGGGCGGCGGGGCGGCGAACTGCATCGCCAAGTGGAACGGCTCGACCTGGGCCGCACTCGACAGCGGGCTCAACGACGTCGTCTTTGCCCTGACGGCGTTCGACGACGGCGGTGGGCCGGCGCTCTACGCCGGAGGCAACTTCACGACCGCGGGCGGCGGGGCGGCGAACGGCATCGCCAAGTGGAACGGCTCGAGCTGGTCCGTGCTCGGCAGCGGGATGAACGCTCGAGTTGCTGCCCTGACGGTGTTCGACGACGGCAGCGGCGCGGCGCTCTACGCAGGTGGCTTCTTCACGAGCGCGGGCGGCGGAGCGGCAAACCGCATCGCCAAGTGGAACGGCTCGAGCTGGTCCGCGCTCGGCAGCGGGCTCAACAGCGACGCCCGTGCCCTGACGGTGTTCGACGACGGCGTTGGGCCGGCGCTCTACGCCGGAGGCACCTTCTGGACCGCGGGCGGCGGGGCGGCGAACTACATCGCCAAGTGGGACGGCTCGAGCTGGTCTGCGCTCGGCAGCGGGATGAACTCCGGGGTCGCTGCCCTCGCGGTGTTCGACGACGGCGGCGGAGCGGCGCTCTACGCCGGGG
>JANOGB010000222.1:0-12264 GCA_031413955.1 Planctomycetota bacterium
CGTGCGCCACGCCGAGAAGCACCGCTGGCAGGCCAGGCTGCGCGAGGCCGAGGAGAAGAGGCGCGAGGAGGCGAACAAGAAGGCCGTCGATACCTTGCAGATCGTGAAGGACCGCCAGCTCCAGGAGGCGCGCATCCTGGAACACCGAGCGCTGGAGGCGCTGAAGGTCCTCCCGCCCGAGAAGGCGGTGAAGGCCGCGACCATGCTCCAGATCGCGTGGCGCCACGAGCTGCTGCTGCTCGGAGAACCGACCGAACGCTCCGAGCTCTCCGTTGAGGAGATCACGAAGAGGGAAATCGCGACGCTCCTCATCCGCGACGACGAGCCCGAGGAGCGGGGGCAAGCGGAGCGCACACCGACACCCGTCGACGACGACCCCGATGCGCCTGGATAAGGACGCCCTGTTCGCGCAGCTCGGCTACGTCCCCCACGAGGGCCAGCAGTTGGTGCACCGCTCCAAGGCGAAGCGGCGCGTACTGATCGCAGGGGTACGCACGGGGAAGTCGCTCGCGGCAGCGCACGAGGCCGTCGCGGCCGCGATGGAGCCGAAGAAGCGCTCGATCGGATGGTGCGTCGGGCCGACGCTGGACCTGGCAGATAAGGTCTACAGGGAGGTAGTGATCGTGGTCGCCGAGCATCTGAAGCACCGGCTCGTCGAGTTGAAACAGCACGAGAAGAAGATCGTGTTGCGCAATCTCGGCGGTGGGCTCTCGGAGATCCGCGGAAAGACGGCCGATAATCCGGTCAGTTTGCTCGGAGAAGGACTCGATTACGTCATCATCGATGAAGCGAGTCGCATGAAGCCGGCCATCTGGTACTCGTTCCTCTCGCAGCGCCTGATCGACAAGGATGGCTGGGCCCTGTTGATATCGACGCCAAGGGGGCGCGGGTGGCTGTGGGATCTCTGGAAGCGTGGGCAGCCGGGTGGCGATCCGCATTACGAGAGCTGGACCATGCCGTCCTGGACGAACCCGCACCTGAAGCGCGAGCTGATCGAGGCGGAGCGTGAGCGGCTGCCGGAGGCCGTGTTTCGGCAGGAGTATGGAGCCGAGTGGATAGAAGGAGCTGGCCAGGTTCTGCGATACGTTCGCGATGCCGCGACCGGGGAGTGGCAGGACCCCGTGAAGGGCGAGGAGTACTTCGGCGGCCTCGATCTCGCGAAGGTTGCCGACTTCACTGTGCTCACGATCCTGAACTCGAAGCGCGAAGTCGTTTTCGTCGACCGCTTCAACAAGCTCGACTGGGGTCTTCAGATCCAGCGCATCAGGGCCGCGACCGAGCGCTACAACGATGCATGGACGCTAGTCGACAGCACTGGCGCCGGAGAGCCCTTGTGGGAAGCGCTCCTGGCAGCCGGCGTCCGGGTCGAGGGCTACCCGTTCACGAACGCGTCCAAGAACTCGCTCGTCACCAACCTCTCGATGCTGTTCGAGAAGCGCCTGATCACGCTGCCGCGCTACGAGCTGTGCCCGACGCTCGTGGACGAGCTGGAAGCGTTCGAGTACACGGTCACCGACGCTGGGACGGTGAAGACCGGAGCGCCGGGCGGAATGCACGACGACACGGTCGTCAGCCTCGCCCTGAGCGCCTGGGCGGTGACGGATGCGCCGGACTTCACGATGTACGAGATCGACATGCGCACGGGAGCAATCACTCCGTGCCTCCCCGGGTAGCCTCAGCGGCGCTCGGCGGCGGCGAGCAACCTGGACGGCAGAGTGCCCAGCGCCTTCGCCAGGCGGCCGACGATCTTCAGGGTCGGGTTGCGCACGCCGCGCTCGATGCCGCTGACGTAGGTCCGGTCGAGCTCCGAGCGGAAGCCCAGCTCCTCCTGGGAGAGGTCCAGCTCCTCGCGCCGGGTTCGTACCGCGGTGCCGAACGCCCGGCAAAGGTTGCTCCACTCGTCCCGTGAGGCCACGGGCAGAGTGTCCGGGGCCGTAGACGATGAGTCTTCGGACTATGAGTCACACTTGGCGGGAAAGGACTTGTAGACTCCTGGTCACGCCCAGGCCGGGCACCCGCGCCTCGAGGAGGGATGCGCCTGCCTTGGCGGTCCCACAAGCCACAAGGTCCCCAATGCAACCCGTCCAGATTCATCTTCCGTCTGTAGTCGTCGGCGCTGGCGCCCTCGGCTTGACCCTCGGGCTCCTAGGCATGGCCCATCAGATCTCGGACCCGCCTCCGCCCAAGGGACATGGTGTCCGGCCACCGCCATCTAAGCTGAAGGATCTCCTCTCCCATGTCTCCATTGTCTACATCGACGACGGCCAAGGCGGACAGGCAAAAACGATTCGCTTCACCGGAGTCAACATTCAAATTGTCAATGGCCTGGGAGCGACGAACGGGAACCCCGCCGATCCTGCTTCTCTGGACATGACCGCTACCAACAGCGTGGGAAACGTGATTGTCGGCTACAACGAGCTGGGAGCGACAAGCAATCGAACCGGCTCTCATTGCATCGTTACCGGTCGCGGCAACGACTACTCCAGCTTCAGTGGAGTCCTAGCTGGAAGCCAGAACTCGATTGCGGCACCTTACGCGTCTGTCTCAGCGGGGTCGGAGAACAGGGCCCTCGCGGCCTACTCAACGATCAACGCAGGCCACTTCAACGAGATAGATATTAATGCGATCTACAGTGCGATCAACGGAGGGACGGGCGGCCGTATCCACTATGTTGCCCCGACTGCAACCGGCTCTTTCAGCACGATCTGTGGTGGCGCAGGGAACCTAATCGCAGGCGCATCAACATCGGTTGCGGTGGGCGGATCGACCAACTCATGTCGATTCGGGGGAAGCATCGTGGCCGTTGGAGGCAGCGGGAACGTAGTGGAGGGTGACGCTGCCGTCGTTGTAGGAGGCAACTCGAACTGTGTACTTCAAAACACAGGATCAGGGTTCCGTGGTCAAGGCAGCGTCATCGTCGGTGGTCGGGACAACGAGATCCAAGGGCAGGAGTCAACCGTATGTGGTGGGCAGCGCAATGTCATCGGTACTTTTTCGAGCTTGTCCGTAATCGCCGGGGGCAATACCAACTCGATCGGTGATACGTCAACAAGGGCAGTTGTTTGCGGTGGGCGCGACAGAAGCACTTCCGGTCCGGACGATTGGCGTGCAGGCGGCCTCTTCCAGGAAGACTAGCGACTGGGCCTCGCGATGTCCTGGAGCTCTCGCATGAGCTCCCGCAGCGTGATGGGATCGACGTCGTCGACCAGGCGCGACCTCCGCAGGTACTGCTGACTCGGCCGGGCGCCCTTCCGCTCCAGGCGGCGTCGCTCGCGCTGGACCCACGCCCGCAGTCGCGCGTACCGGCGCAACACGTCCCTCACCGCAGCTCCTCGACCAGCGCCGCCAGTCCCTGCTCAACGCGCTCCAAGGCCGCGTGCTCGTCCCAGCGCCGCGCCGCCTCGTGCTTCTCCAGGGCTTCCCGCAGCTCGGCCAGCCGCAGCTCGATCCGTGCGCTGACCAGGGCGTAGCTGGCCTGGGCGTCGTTCACCTGGACTCCGCCGCCTCCCACGCAACCTTGCGGCCGTAGCCGAGCTGCGTGCCTTCGAGCAGGAACACGACCTCGGGCTCGTCGCCCAGGTCGCCACCCTCGTGCTCGCGGATCTCGCTCTCCCCTACCACGCCGCCGAGCGTCGACTCCAGCGGGTAGCGGGGTTGGTGCATGATCCGGACCTCGGCGTCGGCGCTGTACTCGGAGAGCAGGTCGATCAGCTTCTGCACCTTCATGGCCGACACCCCTCGCACGCGAGCTTGACGCCCAGGCGCCGCGCCTCGCAGAAGCAGCGGCCGTTGTCGCCGAGGTAGATCTCGTCCTCGCGAAGGACGGGGGTCGGCTCGTTCGCGATCATGCGCGCGCTCCCTTCTGCGTCGCTTCCAGCCGCTCGATCAGCGTCTGGAGCTGCACGCGGTCCTCGGCGTGCGCCTCCGAAATCGATGAGAGCGCGTGGTCGAGCGCGAAGCGGAGGACGGCGACCTCTTCGGGCATGACGCGCAGCAGGACCCCGCCGTCCATGCGCTCCCCGCATTCGTGGCAGACAATCACGCGTCCGGCGTCGCTCGGGCAGCCGTATTGCGCGCGGTCGCTGTCCGTGTCGTAGACCTCCAACGCGAGGTCAGAAACCGCACAGCTGCACGCGAGACAGAGAACACGGTGCGGGCCGTGGCGGCGCTTGAAGGCGTAGCCAATCAAGGTGGTGTTGTTTGTGGTGTTCATGGACACACGTTCGCTCGAGTCGGCGGAACTGCTCAGAGAATTGGCCCCAGTTCCAGGCTTCTCACGTGTAAACGCTTCAGCCCGAAACGCCCCACGTTCGCCGTGTCGCTGGCCAAGCCTTCTGCAGCCAAGCGTGCCGACGTTGGGTCCGCGAACTTGGCGGCGTAGTTGGCGATGATCCCGTTCTTCTGCGCCTTGAAGACGTGGACGGCGATCCCGTCGAGAATCACGGCCGCGTCGGTGCGTGGGTAAGCAACCAACGGGGATTCGGATTCGCAGCCGGGGAACGATTCGCAGTCGCCGCCGGTGAAGGGATGAAGGGAGGTGTTCATGGACACACGTTCGCTCAGGTCGCGCAGATCCATCAAGGGGATTCGGATTCTCTCGTCTAAGGCGGAAAACGCCCGGATTCCTGCCGCTGGACCACGTGATGCATGGCCCGTTCCATCGCGCGGTTTTCTCGGAATCCGACGCACTGATCCTGCCGGATCGAGCGTGCATGTCCGACATGCACATCAACGACGCCCTCTCCGAGTTCCTTCTCCAGCTCGAGGCAAACGGCAGATCCGCGCACACGATCGATCAATATCGACGCCACGTGCGTGGCCTGATCGCTTGGCTCGCGCCCGAGGAAGACGTCGCGGCGATCACGCCGACGGCCCTTGCGAGGTTCCTGGCGGGCCCGGCGGCGCGCGAGACGAAGAAGGGGCGAGAGAGAAAACCGGGGAGCGTGAACGCGCTGCGCGGGTCGCTGAAGGGGTTCTGCGTCTACCTGCACGAGGCTGGACACCTGCCGTCGAATCCCGGGCGTTTGATCCGACGCGCGCGGTGCGGTTCGCTGCCGCCTCGACATCTCTCGGGCGAGGAGCAGACGCAGCTGCTGAAGACGCTACGGCGCGAGGACGGCGGCCGCGGGCGCGACTACGCGTTGATCCACACGCTGCTCGCGACCGGGCTCCGCATCGGTTCGGCCCTGGGCCTCCGCGTCGAGGACGTGGACTGCCCGCGCGGTGAGGCGACCGTGCGCTGGGCGAAGGGCGACCGGCCGACGGTCGTGGTCTTGTCTCGCGAGATCAGCGAGCACTTGGCCTGGTACGTCGGCGAGCGCACGCGCGGACCGGTGTTCCTCGGGCAGGACGGGGATCCGATCACGGGAAGGCACGCCCGGCGGCGGGTCCGGTACTGGTGCGAACGCGCCGGGATCCGGACCCAGGCCAGTCCGCACGTCCTACGTCATTCCTTCGGCATGCGCGTCTACCAGAAGACGGGCGACCTGCTCGTCACGCAGGCCGCGCTGGGGCACGCCTCGGTGCTCAGCACGGCGATCTACGCCCGGGCGGATCGGGAGAGGCTGAGGGCAGTGCTGGGGGCGTGATTCGAAGCCCTCCAGTACCATGCGGTGGCTGTGGCCAAGAGGAGGATCACCAAGGCCGAAGTTTCGAAGAGCAGCAGGGCCGACGACATCGCGGTCGTCGAGCGTGCACTCGACCTGATTGAACGGATCCCCCCATGGGATCCAGCCCTTGGGTCCACCGCCGAACGCGGTCGGATCCACCTGAAGTTCAAGGAAGACATCAAGCCCCTGTACGGAGTGCTGGAGCGGCTGCAGGCCGAGTTCATCCCTGAGGCACAGTTTCCCTCACCACTCGCATGCACGATCTGGACGGCTGGGTCTGGCACCCCAGTTACCAATCTGATCGGCTGCTTCGACTTGTGCGTTCACTGCCACGGTGAGGCCAAGCGCGGACTGAGGGTGGTTCGCGATGGATTGCTCGGAAAGCCGGTAGTGCACCCGTTCCTGCCGCCGGAGGAACTAGCTGCCAGGGTCCACGTGTCCACGGCTCGCGTGCACTCGGACGAGCAGAGGACGCGCGACAGCATGGCCAGACTGGCCGACTCTGCCCGAATAGTGGGTGCGCTCCTTTCGACGCCAGACACTGGGCGGGGAGCCGCTCCTGTGCCGGAGGCGACGCGAAGCCAAACCAATAGGCCCTTCGTCCTCCACTTGGGTCAGAGCACCCGCGCGGAACTCGACGGCGAGATCCACCCCCTCACGACTGAACAGGCACGCATCGTAGACAAGTTGGCGCGGGCTGGAGGGGCATGGGTTCCCGAGGACAGGCTGAAGAAGGACTCCGCGTCTTCTGAGAACCCGGGGGAAACGATCAAGCTCATGCCAGAGCCGATCCGCGCACTGATCGAGAGCAAGACCGGGCCAGGTGGTGGCCGCCGACTACGGCGCATCCCCACCATCGAAAAGGAATCGCCCCCCTAATTACCGGGGTAATCACCCCGTTCTTGATCCGTACTGCGATGTGTCTCCTACATCGCAATGGAGACAATCACCACACCCGATGTCTGCCGCGAGCTCGAGCTGACTGAGCCCGCTCTCCGCCACGTCCTCCGTCGCGCAGGGGCGCCCCGCCCACGGCTGCATCCGACCGCGCGGCTCTTCCTGTGGACCCGAGAGGACGTAGAACGCATCGCGGCGTTCCTGGGCCGTGAGTGCAGGCATTCCTCGCGGCAGCAAGAAGTGCTGCGAGCGACCGAGAAGAACGCGCCGTGACCTCCACCGGCGATTCGCCTCCCGAGGGCCTGAACCTAAACACCGCTTCTACGCCTGTGACGCAGTCAAAGGACGACCACATTCGCCGCTTCCACGCGGACGGCTGCGTCCTGATCCAGCTGCACGCGCTCGGTGACATCCTTCCGAACGGCGCGCGCGCCACGGGAAAGGAACCCGTTGCTCGAGGCTGGCAGAGGACCACCGCGAGCCCGCCTCTCACGGAGTGCCTGACTTGGGCGAACTACGGCATCCTGCCCGGACCATCGAAGCGCGCCGTCCTGGACGTCGAGCCAGCAGGCCTCGAGACGTTCCCGCGCGAGAAGCTGCCGAAGGACGCGCTCGTGGTCTCCACACCGTCCGGCGGTTATCACGTTCCCTTCGACCTCGAGGCCGGCGAACGGGCCCTCGGCCAGAAGCTGAACAAGAAGATCAAGCTCGGCACGAAGGCCGAGCTGCACTCCTGGGGCACTCAGGTCGTCGGGCCCGGCTCGCACGCGTACTCCGAAAAGGCGAAGCGCGAAGGCGACTACGAGATCGAGCAGGACGGCAAGCCGATCTCTGACGAGACCGTGCTACGGAGCCTCCTTGCCCCGTTCCTGAAGCAAGAGGTAGCCGGATCGGCGGACAAGAACGGGAAGGCCCACCAGCACGTTCGGCGCCGACGAAGGACCTCGACCGCGACTCCCCCACAGCACACGGAGGCGTGGGCCACGGCCGCGCTGTCGCGAGAACTTGCCGCCGTGGCCAGCGCGCGCGCCGGAGACGGCAAGGCGCACGCCACCATGATGTCCTCCGGCGCTCGGCTGGGTCAGATCGTTGGCGCGGGCCACCTCGACCGCGAGTCTGTGATCGAGCAGCTGGTCGCGGCGGCCACCAATGCCGGCTGGGACGAACGCGAGGCGCGGCGCTGCGCGAACGACGCGGTCGAGTTCGGCGGCAAGAACCCGCGCGGGCCAGCTCAGATGCCGGAGGTAGAGATCGTCATCGCAAGTGCGCCTCGCAGCGAGTCTCAGCTCCCTGTGACTGAAACGAAGGAGCCTGTGGCAGCGCACCAACAGCCCGATGTACACGAGAAGGAAAGCGCGCCCGTTCCTCCCCCGTCCAATTCATGTGCGGCACCGCAGGCTGGTCCCCCAGAGGATCGGGACATCGCGACCTTGGATGATGCGCTCGCCTTGTTGGAGGATCCGAACGACGGCGTCGCGCCTCTCTTCAAGCGCGCAAGGGCACTATCCGCCCTTTCTGTGGCCGATCAAGTGCTCTTCCTGCAACAGGCAAAGCAGGTGCACAAGAAGGCTCTCGCCAAGACCGAGCTCGCGCGCGCAATCGACGATCACCGGAAGACCCGCCTCGCTAAGGAACGGAAGAAGCACGCAGCCACGGCTCAACTGCAGTGCGCCGCCATCAAAGCTCGAAAGGAACACGCCCTCAAGAGCTGCGCCGCAGCGACTCGCCGTAGCGAAATCCAGCTCTTCGACTCCGGCGATGCCCGTGACCCGAAGGCCATCCACGACGACACAGTCGCCGCTCTGGTGGCCAGCAACAGTCCTGAGCGCCTCTTCATCCGCTGCGATCATCCGGTCCGAATCGGCGAGAACGAGGAAGGGCAGCCCGGAATCGTTCAGCTCGAGGAGAAGAGGCTCCAAGCGGAGCTGATACATCGCGCCATCTTCATCGGCAAGAACCGGCAAGGCGATCCGGAGCCTGTCGATCCTCCGGCCGCAACGATCCGAACGCTCATCGGCTGCGGGAACCTTCCGTTTCGGAAGCTCACCGGAATCGTGCGCGCCCCGCTGCTCTGCCCGGATGGGTCCATTTTGAGCGCGGAGGGCTACGACATTGGGACGGGTCTCTTCTACTCCCCTGAGCCGGGTCTTGTGGTCCCCTCAGTGTCGGAACGGCCAACTGAAGATGAGGTCCGCGAGGCCCGGGAGTCGATTCTTGAGATCTTCAATCAGTTCCCGTTCGTCGATGAGGCCAGCAGGGCGAACGCCGTCGGATTGCTCCTGACTTCGTTCCTGCAGCCGGTGGTGGATGACCACCGCCCGCTCGCCGCCACCGTTGCTCCTGAGGCCGGTTCGGGGAAAGGCCTCATCGCAACTGGCTGTTGCCTAGTGGTCACCGGCCGCGTGCCGAGGAGCACGCGAATGTGCCGAGAGGAGGAATTGGAGAAAAAGATTGCGCACCTGCTTGCCGTCGGCACGCGGTTCATCCTCATCGACAACGCGAAGCGGCGCATTGAGAGCGAGACTCTCGAGTCCACCCTGACACTGCGGCGATTCAGCGATCGCACGTTTGGACATAACGACGAGGGGTTTGACGTTCCACAAGACGCGACATGGTGCGTGAACGGGAACAACCTCGAACTCGGTTCCGAGATTGCTCGACGCTCCTACCTGATCGAACTGGACGCCGGTGTTGCTCACCCGGAGGACCGCGCCGGCCCGCGACCTGGCGAGCCGTTCAAGAGGCTGCCCGAGTGGGTCAAGGCCAACCGCGGCCGCCTGATCTGGGCCGTGCTTACGATCTCGCGCGCTTGGTGGGTCGCTGGCCAGCCGATGGCGAAGCTCCCTCCGTTCGGGAACTTCGAGCGCTGGCAGGGTGTCGTCGGAGGTGTTCTTGAAGTCGCCGGCATCCCTCACTTCCTCGGCAACCGGAAGCGCCTTCAATCCCAGCAGGACGAGGAACACATCCAGTGGGATGCCTTCCTGCACGCGGCATTCGTGGCGCTCGACAAGGATACGTTTCTGACCAATGAGCTGGCGGCGAAGGTAGCCGCGAACCCTGCCTTGCGCGATGGCCTTCCGGACGAGCTCGCGGGTGCCTGGGGGAAGCCGAACTTCACCCAGATGCTTGGGTTGAAGTTGAAGAAGAAGGTCGGACGCCGCTTTGGCAAGGACGGCCTCCGTGTCATCCGCCTCGAAGATGACACGCATGTGAAGGTCGGCCAGTGGGAGATCTGCATGGAACCGAAGGGAGGCGTCGATGAGGGCAAGTGACCACGAAGTCCCCGCATTTTGCGGGGACTCTTGCGGGGAGATATGCGGGGACTTCGACGGTCAATACCCTGGCCTGCTGCCCCGCAGAAGCCGTTTTGCGGGGACTGCGGGGAGTTCTTTTGAATCTCTATGGGTGTGTGAGAAGAAGGCACAAGCGCGTAGGCGTGACGTGTGTTTGCGCGGGCGTGCACGCACGGGATTCCGCTGCAGCAGGTCCCCGCAGTCCCCGCACTCCCCGCAGACCTGGGCCCGCAACGCCGCGGGGAGCAGCTCGTGACCCCTCTCCGCGTCACCGACGTCCGCCTCGTGCCCGCGTGCCCCGCGAACGGCCTGCTCGGCTACCTCTCGTGCAAGGTCGCCGGCCTGCGCCTCGACGGCCTGACGCTGCACAGGACCCGGGCTGGCACGTTCGTGGTCTCCTTCCCCTGCCGCCGCGACCGCAGAGGCCGGAAGCACCCGATCGTGCGGCCGACCGGCCCGGCGCTCGAGCGCGCGATCCTGGCAGCGCTGCGGCGAACGGGGGCGATCCCGTGAGCCGGCTACCTCGCGCGCCTCACGAGGAACCGCGCCAGCTCCCGCGCCCGGCGATACGCGACGCGCACGTCCATGGACCGGGCCAGGACTCGGAACAGTCGCCTGCGCAGCTGGGCCTCGTTCACGGAGGCCAGGGTACGGCCGAGGGGAGAGCGCGGTGAGCCCCCGTCGCCCGTTCTGGCCCGTGGGCACGGATCCCGCTGTCGTCGACTGTGCGGTCCAGTCCCCCACCGCCGCGCTCACGGTGGCGCCCGTCGCGCCCTGCGGACCGCTCCCTGTGCGTAGCGCGATCGCCGCACAGGTCAAGCTCGCGCGGCTGGCCAGCCTGCTCCGCGAGGCCGCCGGAATCCTGCATGAACTGAGCGAGGTTCCGCTTGCTGACGCGCGCGATTCGAGGCTCATGTCGCATGTGGAAACGACGAGCAAACGCCCCCGGCTGATGTCCATCCAGGACCTCGCCGAACGCTTGCAACTCGCTCCGCGGACGGTCCGCCGGATGCGCGCGCAAGGGCAGCTCCCGCCGGCGATCGACCTGCACAGCGCGCTGCGCTGGGATGAGGCGACGATCGATGCGTGGATCGAGGGGAGGCGCGAGCGGTGAACCGCGGACGCGCGCTCGGACCTGGCCGGCTGGAGAAGCGCGGCGAGCAGTGGGTGCTCGTGTTCACCGACGAGCTCGGTCAGCGCCGTCGCGTGACGCTCTCGACGGACAAGCGGACGGCCGAGCGCATCCGTGCTGACCTGATTCGCAAGCGAGACATGGCGCGGTCCGGCCTCGGCGCCGAGCAGGGCCAGGAACTGCTCCTCGCCGAGATCGCCAAGCTGTACCTCGAAGACTTGCGCCCGCGCGTCTGCGAGCGGCACTTCAAGAACGTCTCCGCGCGACTTGGGCGGACCCTTGCCGCACTGGAAGGAATGCGCGTGCGCGACCTGCGGCCGATGCACCTGATCCGCATCCGCAACGAGGTGAAGGCCGCGGGCGCGAGCCACCGCACGGCGAACCTCGTGGTCACGACGGTCCAGGCGATGATCCGCTGGGCGGTCGAGAACGAGATCGTGGCGCATGACCCCGTGGCGCACGTCAAAGGTCTGCCCAACACGCGCGAGCACCACGCCTACCGTCGCCGCGCGCTCACCGACGCCGAGATCGACCGCTTCCTCGCCGTCGCCGAAGCCGAGGACGAGGAGCTCGCGGTGATCTCCCCCACCACGCGCGTCCCGCAGGCGCCGCTGTGGCTCGCGTTCCTGGAGACCGGCGCGCGCTACGGCGAGCTAACCAAGGCCACCTGGGGCGACCTCGACCAGAGTCGACGAATCCTCGTCTTGCGCGCGGAGAACACGAAGTCGAGGAAGCTGCGCGCGATCCCGATCGGGGAAGAGCTGACCCAGGAGCTGGTCCGCCTGCGCGCAATCCAGGAGACCGTGCTCGGCCGGCTCCCAAACGTCGAGGACCGGATCTTCCTGACGCCTGAGGGCTGCGCCTGGCCGTGGCACACGACCAACGCGATGCGGATCCTCGACCGGCTGCTCGACCGCGCCGGCATCGCGAAGGTGAACGTCCAGGGCGAGAAGCTCGACGTCCACGCGTTGCGAACGACCTGCGCGTCTCGCATGGCGCGGCGCGGCGTCCCGCTCGCCATCACGCAGCGCTGGCTTGGGCACTCGGACCCGAAGCTGACCGCGCAGCACTACGTGAGCGTGGACGTCGAGGACCTGCGCGCGGCGGTGGAACGCGCGCCGGCGCAGCGCGGGCGCGCCAAGGAGGCCCAGTGACCCAGCTACATGAGACCCGGATGGGCCAGACCCTCATTACGCACACGCTCCCGGAGCTGGTCAGGCAACTCGAACGCCTGAACCAGAACCTGGAGCGCTTGGCCGACTCGCGTGTGCGGGTTGGCGAACCACAGCAACACCAGACGGAGAACCACGATGACGCCGAAGACCGAACCGAA
>JANOGB010000223.1:0-4741 GCA_031413955.1 Planctomycetota bacterium
CCAACGGTTGGCGTGACTAGCGCGCGCATCGTTCACAGCATCACCGAGGATCGGGCCGGCCGCCTGTGGTTCGGCACCAACGGCGGGGCCTACGTCTACGACGGCAAGTTGCTGCGCAACTACAACGAGGCGGACGGCCTGTCGAACGACAACGTCAACAGCATCGTCGAGGATTGGAACGGCCGCTTCTGGTTCGCGACGCACCACAACGGCGTCTGCTACCTGGACGGAGAGACGTTCACCGCCGTCACCGACGCCGACGGCGTCGAAGGCACAGAAGTGTGGGACCTCTTCATGGACCGGGCCGGTGAGATCTGGTTTCCCGTCGAGAACTCCGGCCTTTACCGTTTCAACGGCAAGACGTTCCAGCGCTACCGTGAGGCCGAGGGGCTGACGAGCAACGCGATCCAATGCACGCACCAGGGCCGCGATGGGCGTCTGTGGTTCGGCGGCTATCGCGGCCTGTTCCGTCTCAAAGGCGAGGCCATTGTTGCCGTCACGCGCTTCGGGCCGTGGCGTTAGTCGGTTCAATGAACTCGGCATGTCCGCAGGTGACGCAAACGAGCGTATGAGGTCGGCGCTGATTCCCGGCGTTATACAATGTGATGCGCTTTGGGCCGCGGTTCCAAGTGACGCAGAAGCTGCTCTCCTCACGCGGACGAGGGTGAGGAGACTGCCCAACATGCCAATGCAGCGGACCGGCCTTCGGCCGGCCGCTGATCGGCAGCGCGTTAGGCCGTTGCCTCCGAGATTCACAGAATCGCCGATGTCACTGGAGACGACGCACCTCAGCCTGACACGGTGTTCGCCCGTACACATCCTCACCTTGATCGAGGATCCGGAGCGCTTTGAGCAAGTGGCGGGCTTTCCTTCGGCCGCCGGCGCTGCGCGAGATGTTCGCCTCGGATGAGGTGTCGCCCGACTGGCTTGCGACGCTCCGCGTCTCCCAGGGGCCAGATCCCTGGCGCCACGGGTTCTTCCTCGTGCTTCGCGGGACCGGTGCCGTGATCGGCAGCGCGGGCTTCAAGGGTCCACCGGACTCGACCGGAACGGTCGAGATCGCCTACGGCATCGCGCCGAGCTTCGAGGGTCATGGGTATGCCACCGAGGCTGCGACCGCCCTGGTCGCGTTTGCCTTCGACACGGGACGGGTCGAGCTGGTTCGGGCCCACACGCTGCCGGCGTATAACGCCTCGACGCGCGTGCTCGCCAAGTGCGGATTCCGCCATGTCGTCGACACCGACGACGGTCCGGTGTGGCGCCGGGAGCGGAGGCGGTAAACACCTGACCCAGAATTCTTCCACGCCATGAGTCCCTGGTGGGCGAAGGCAATCGTCCTCCTAGGTACGCTCGCCGTGCTCCTCATCCCGGCGTCCCTGCATCGGGGTGCCGCGACAAGGGTCGTGAAGAGCAGGAAGGGGCCGCTGGAGCGTGGCCTCCTGGCCTTCACGTCGCTCGGGTTCTTGCTCCCGCTCGTCTGGGTCGCGACGCCGGCGCTCTCGTTCGCGGACTATTCGCTTCGTCCGATCCCGTTCCTCGCCGGCATCCCCTGGCTCGCGCTGGGGCTGTGGTTCCTCCACCGGTCGCACGCGGATCTCGGCACGAACTGGTCGATCACGCTCGAGCTGCGGGAGCGGCACCAGCTCGTCACCCACGGCATCTACCGGCGCGTGCGCCATCCGATGTACCTGGCCCTCCTGCTCTATTCCACGGGCCAGGCGCTCGTGCTGCCCAACTGGGTGGCGGGCCCGTCCTATCTCGTCGCCATCGTGCTCCTCTTCACCCTGCGCGTGGGCCGCGAAGAACGGATGATGCTGGAGGAGTTCGGGAAGGGCTACGAGGCGTACAGGGCGCGGACCAAGCGCCTCGTCCCAGGCGTCTGGTGATCCATGTCCCCAAAGGCTCGAGGAACAACGTGCTTTCCATCCGATACAACCCGACAAGCGCTACCGATGTCGAGGGAGCGAGGGCCGAGCTCGGGGAGGTCCGCGAGGCGATCCTGGACCGATGACGGTTTCGCTTCGCCGCACGACAACAGAGTGAACCTGCCGGTTCCGCGGCGTCCGCGTTGGACGAACAACACATGGCAATTAATCCGGTTCACGCAATGCTTCCTGTGGTTGCAGCCTGGAGGATAGCCAGGCCGGGATCCAGCCCGCGAGCAGACAAGCCGGTACGACCGCACCGGCGCTCCACAGCACCGAGACAGGCAGCGTGAAGCGCAGCGACCAGCCGAAGGACTGCACGTTCAGGACCGTGACGAGCACGTAGCCGACCACCAGGCCGAGCCCGAGGCCACCGACTGCGCCTGCCAGCCCGAGGAAGAGCGCCTGGCCCGCCACCATCCCGCCGAGCTGCATGCGCGAGCCGCCCAGGACGCGCACGGCGGCGAGCTCGCGCTCGCGCTCGTGTACCAGAGCCGTGAGCACCAGCACGACGGCCAGCGCAGCCACCAGCGCAGAGATCGCCTGTAGGCCGTGCGTCACGGCGAAGGTGCGCTCGAAGATGCGCAGTACCTCGGCGCGCACCTCGGCGCCGTCGAGGATCTCGAGCTCGAAGCGCCCGTCGAGCGCGGCGCGCAAGCGTTCGCGTTCGGCACTCGCATCGGCTCCGTCCGGCAGGTACACGCCCACGCTTTCGGCGCCCTCGTCGCTCGCAAGCGCGAGGAAGTCTTCCAGATCGAGCACGACGCGTCCGATGTGGCCAGAGAAGTCCTGGTAGACGCCGACGAGCTCGCGCTCGACCGTGCCAGCGGGCGTGGTGAGCGCCACGCGCGCGCCCTGTCCGAGGCCGAAGCGGCGCGCGAAGGATTCGTTGGCGACCACGCCGCCGCGTGCGCGCGCCTCGCGGAAAACCTCGCCGTAGGGGCGGCCGTCCAGGAACGGCACGCCGCCCTCGCGCGCCGCGACCGCGAAAGCCGCGCCGCCGAGGAGCACGCGCTCGCCGTCCACCGTGGCGCTCGTCTCGTGATACGGGTCGACGTTCTCGCGCCCGAACACCTGCTCGACGAGCGCGATCGCTGCCGGCGCGATGCGTCCGGCCGTGGTGCCCTCGGCGCTCGCGAGCGGCCGCAGGTAGAGGTCCGAGCGCATCGTCTGCACCGTCCAGTCGACCACGTTGGCGCGGAACGACTCGACCATGGTGGTCATGGCCACCGCCAGGGCCACGGCCACGCTGACCGCACTCGCCGCCCAGGCTGCGCGCCGGCGCGCCGCGGCCAGCGCCGCTTGCGCGAGGCGCAGAGGCGTGCCGAGGCGCAGTCCGAGCCAGCCCGTCGGCGCGCGCGCGAGGAAATCGATCAGCGGTGCGGAGAGCACGATCGAGATCGCGAGCAGCAGCAGCGTCGAGACCAGGACCCAGAGCGGACGCCCGTTCCAGGCGGGCAGGCGCGCGCTGAGCCACGCGAGCACGGCCAGCAGGAGGCAGAGCGACGCGCGCACGAGCGGCCGCGACCGTTCCGTGTCCACGAGCACGCGCAGGTGTTGCACCGGCGGAGTGCGCCAGGCCTCGGACAGCGGCAGGAACGAGGCGACGAGCGCGCTCACGAGCCCGAGCCCGAGGCCGGCCACGATCCAGCCCGGCCCGAGGCGCACTGCTCCGAGCAGCACGTCCTCGGACAGCGTGGCAAAACTCCCGTGTACGTCGGCGGCGATCCAGCGTGCTCCGAGCCAGCCGAGCGCGACGCCTGCCGCTCCGCCCGCGAGCCCGATCAAGGCGGCCTCGGTGAGGACGGCGACGGCGAGCTGCGCGCGCGAGGCGCCGAGCGAACGCAGCAGCGCGATCACCGCCCGGCGCTGCACGACCGAGGTCGCGAGCGTGGTCGCGACCAGCACGACCGCGACCAGCACCGACACGCCCGCCAGCGCCGTGAGGTTGAAGGTCAGCGAGCGCACGAAGCGCTCGCCCTCGGCGCGCCGCAGGGATGCCGGGCCGACGACCGTGCCCTCCGGCAGCAGCGCGCGCACGCGCGCCGCGAGGGCGGCCTCGTCCAGCTCCAGCCCGGCCCGCGGGGTGAGCTCGAGCCGATCGACGTGCCGGGTGCGTCCGAGCAGTTCCTGCGCGAGCGCGACGTCGAGCACCAGCACGCGTTCCCAGGCCGCGGCGAAGCGCTGCGGGTCGAACAGGGCCAGGACCTCGAGCGCGACGCGGCGCGAATGCACCACGAGCTCGAGCCTGTCGCCCGGGGCGAGCCCCAGCCGTTCCGCGGCGGTGCGTGCGAGCACGAAGCCCTCCCCGCGCAGGAAGCGCTCGTTCACCTCGCCGCCGAACGAGCTCGTGAGCGGCTCGCTCGCCCCCAGCGCATCGACGCCGAGCAGGCGTACGAGCTCCTTGCTCCCCGGAACCAGCGCCGTGCCCTCGACCACCGGCGAGACGAGCACGTCACCGCACACGGATGCGAGCCGCGCCATGTCCGCGACCGGCACGCCGCCCGCGCGCGTGACCTCGAGCCGCGCCGTGCCGGCCAGCGCGTCGACGTCGTCGGTCAACGAGGCCACTGCGGCGCGACTGGCGAGCGCCGTGCTGAGCACCGCGGCCACGCCCACGGCCACGCCGAGCACGGTCGCGAGCGCGCGGCGCGGGCGCTGCCACAGCGTCCTCAACCAGAGGAACGCTTTCATTCCGCCTTCTTCCTTCCCCTGGGAGCGCCGGGCTCCAGCCCGGCTCTGGTTCTTCTCTTCTTGCCGTTCTCTGCGGAGACAGGAACAAGCCAAGAGAAAGAGCCGGGCTGGAGCCCGGCGCT
>JANOGB010000224.1:0-3970 GCA_031413955.1 Planctomycetota bacterium
GTTTGAGGAGCGACTCCTTGGCCCCCCTTCGGAAGTGCGGACGCCGGGGAGCGATGAGCCTTGAGCAAGCTGCCGTACCTCGTACAGGAAGTCAACGCGGCTCTGGAGGTCTATCTCTCGGGGCGCACCGGGCAGCAGTTCAACAGAACAGCCTTTATTCTCTGTGACGACGGGACGGAAATCGCCAGCAAGCTGTTCTTGATTGAGGACAACCCTGGCTGGAGCGACGGGAAGCAAGGCGGCGGCTTCAAGAGCTACCTTACTGTGATGGGCGAAGTCCTAGCCGTCTTTCACGCCAAGCGCACGCCCGACGTCGCTACCGTGGACGCGCTACGCGCACGGATGCTCGCACGACGACAGCGCCGGAACGAGACGTTCCATACGACGAAGCTGCTCGACATGAACTTTCACGCGCGCGACTGCGTGGAGGCTCTCTGTGACCTCCTCGACTATGGCCGGGTGCTCTTTCCGCCCGATCCGGCGATTCCGGGCTCGGGCTGGGAGGCAACGGTTGCCGCTACCGGAAGCATGGAGACATGCGAGGCGATCGTACGCCTGGACCGGAAGTCCTACGGAGACCCGGGCGTCGGCCCCAAGGTGAATGCCTTGCTGGGCGGGTGGCCGCGCGCCACGCGAGACGCGAAGAGAAAGGGCTGCGAGGTTGCGCACCATGCCGAGGACATGCACCTACGCATGGCGATTACGAACGGAGGCAAGCTCCTTCGGGACAGACTACGGACCCTCCTATGAGATTGCGATGTGGCCATTTCGACGACGCGCGGAGTTGCCCTGTCCGGGCCTCAGGCGGACGACGGAGGCGCAGGGCTGCTCGGGGCGCTGGCCGATGGTGACGCGCTGCCGAGGGCGGCGAGAAGGCCGACCGTGCGAAGGGCACGGCGCGGCGCTACGTCGGGCTGGCCCAGCTGCCGAGCGAGGGGAAGGCGGAGCACACGTCGCGCACGCACGTAGAGGCGTGCGCGGGCAACTGGTGGGAGATCGAGTCGCGCCTGACGCACTCGCCGGAGCTAAGGGCGACCACGATTGTTGACGACCTGGTCGGGCGCCACCCGGGGCGCCACGAGCCGGGCCAGCTGCGGACGCTCCAGCGGCGCGGCGGGCCCGGCGTACGAGTGACCGCCCACCCCCGGGGGCTCTCCGACCCGGAGCGCTCCGAGGTAAACGCGCGGGGAACCGCATCTGGCGGCCGAGCCGCGGATCGTCGATGGTGCTCGCCGCCGAGGGAGGCGCGCACGGTGAGCAAGCATGACGAGGATCTGGCCTGGCTCGAGGAGCGGCGCGCGATCGTGGAAGCTGTCCGCTCGGGGCGGGTCACCGGGCTGGAGGTGATGGAGCGGCTGGGCGTGAGCGCAGGCGTCTTCGGCGGGTGGTGCCGTGCCGAGCAGAGGCGGCGCGAGGCCCCGGTCGGGCGGCCGGCGGCGCCCTCGGGGTTCGCGCGCGTCTCGCTCGTAGGCCCTCGCGCCGCGACGCACGTGGCGGACCTCGTGCTCGCGGGCGGCCGACGCCTGCGGCTCCGGGCGGGCTTCGACATCGGCGAGGTCGTGCGGCTCGTGAAGGCGCTGGAAGCGTGCTGACGCTGCCGCCCTCGGTGCGCATCTACGTGGCACGTGGGGCCACGGACATCCGCAAGGGGATCGACGGCCTGTGCGCGCTGGCGCGCGACCTCGTGGGCGAGGACCCGTTCTCGGGGCACCTCTTCGCCTTCGCCAACCGGCGTCGCGACGCGGTGAAGATCCTGGTGTGGGACCGCTCTGGGTTCTGGCTGTTCCACAAACGGCTGGAGCGCGGGACGCTCCAGTGGCCCGAGGTGGATGTCTCGAGCGCGCGCGCGCAGATGCGCTGGCGCGACTTCTACGCGCTGCTCGAGGGCCTGGACCTCTCGACGGCGCAGTGGCGCACGCGGCTCGACGGGCTGCCCGTGCACGCGGGCGCGTGAGGCGAGAAAGATTGTTTTGTCCTGTCGGTTGGATTGAGTAGAGTCCCGCCGCGATGACGCGGGACGCTCTCCTCCTCGAGTTGGAATCGGCGCAGAAGACGCTGCGTCAGCGCGAGGCGGAACTGGCGTGCGAGCGCGCGCTGCGCGCCGAGCGCGAGGCGGAGATCCAGCGCCTGGTGGCCAACAACGCCGCGCTGGCGCACCGTATCGAGGTGCTTTCGCGGCGCATGTTCGGCACGAGCTCGGAGCGGCTGGCTCCGGGGCAGCTGCTGATCGCCTTCGAGACAGCCCAGGCCGAGGAGCAGAAGACGCTCGAGGAAGACGCGCTGGAGACCGCGCTGGGCGAGGAGACCTCGCACACGCCCCGCCCCCGGCGCGTGCGGCCCTCCGAGAAGCCGGGCCAGCGGGCGCTGCCGGTGCGCACGGTGAGCGTGGAGCCGGCCGCGACCGACCTCGTGTGCGGCTGCGGCCAGGCCAAGGAGCGTATCGGGGAGGAGTCGAGCGAGCAGATGGAGTACGTGCCTGCGTCGCTGCACGTCGTGCGCACGGTGCGGGGCAAGTACGCCTGCCGGGGCTGCCAGGCGGGGGTGGTGATCGCGCCGCTGCCGGCCCAGGGCCTGGAGAAGAGCGTGGCGGGGCCGGGGCTCGTGGGGTACGTGGTGGCCTCGAAGTTCGCCGACCACCTGCCGCTCTACCGCCAGGAGGAGATCTTCGCGCGCCAGGGGGCAGACCTGCCGCGCTCGACGCTTGGCGGCCTGGTGCGCGGGGCCGCGGACCTGCTGTCGCCGGTGGCGCGTGCGGTGCTCCTCTCGGTTCTCTCGGGCCGGGTGGTGAACACCGACGACACGGGCGTGACCTACCTGCTCAAGCCCAGGGGCCGGGCGGACGGCGCGGTGTGGACGTACGTGGGCGAGAAGGGTGAAGCGGCCTACGACTTCACGGAGCGCCGCAGCCGCGACGGACCGATGCGCATCTTAAGGGGCTGGAAGGGGCACCTGCAGGCCGACGCGCTCAACCTGTACGACGGGATCTACGCCTCCGGCGAGATCGTGGAGGTGGCCTGCTGGGCGCATGCGCGACGGTACTTCTTCGAGTCGCTCACCACCGAGAAGCAGTGGGCCCAGGAGTTCCTGGCGCTGATCCGTCGGCTCTACCGGATCGAGGAGCGCGCGCGCGGACTCTCGGAAGCCGAGCGCCAGGTTCTGCGCCTGGAGCATGCCCGACCCGTGCTCAAGGAGATCGAGGAGCGGATGCGGGCCGTGGCGCCCACGGTGCTGCCCAAGGGCCCGTTGGGGCAGGCGATCGCCTACGCGCAGGGCAACTGGAAGGCACTCACGCGCTACGTAGAGCACGGACATCTGTCGATCGACAACAATTCGGCCGAGCGTGCGCTGCGCGCCGTGGCCGTGGGCCGGAAGAACTGGCTGTTCGCCGGCAGCGCGGACGCGGGACGGCGGGCGGCGGTGCTCATGACGCTCGTGGGCACGTGCAAGCTGCAGGGCATCGACCCCCAGGCCTACCTTGCCGACGTGCTCGTGCGCGTGGCGACCACGCCAGCGAGCCGCGTGGGTGAGCTCACGCCGCGGGGCTGGAAACTGGCGCGGGACAGGGCCGGAGCCTAGGCAACGGCGCGGCGTCGCTCATCCCACGGACTCGACGGCGGGCATGTGCTTGCCCGGTCGTTTACCTCCGAGGGACGCAGGCCGCTAACATCCCTGTACACGTTCGGAGGGTCGGACTGCATGACCGTCACGCTCAAGCGGAACCTGAATCAGGCGGACAAAGAACACATTCTCAAGACGCACGGGCGCAACTGCTTCGCCACGGGCCACACGATCCCTGACGGCGAGGAGGTCCATTTCGACCACATCCGAGCCTACTCGCTCGACGGGCTCACCGAACTCGACAACATCGCGCCCATGTGCCAGGAGCACAACCTCAAGAAGGGCACGCTGGCGCTGGAGGACTTCCGGGTCAAGTTGAGGCTCGACGAGTTCTTCGCAGGCGGCGACCGCC
>JANOGB010000225.1:0-1992 GCA_031413955.1 Planctomycetota bacterium
CGTCCTCCGTCATAGGGCGGCCGGCGGTCTGGCGCGCGAGCTTCGTGAGCTGGTCGATGTCGAGCGAGTACAGCCTGACGGACCCGTCCGCGCTCGCCGCTGCGAGCCACCGTTCGTCCGCCGGGAACGAGAGCGCGCTAATCGATCCCCGGTGACCCGGTAGGCACACGGGGTCGATCCCCGGGTCCGACGCGGTCAGGTCCAAGAGGCAGAGCACGTCGTCCGCTCCGGCCGAGGCCAGCCAGCGTCCCGAAGGCGAGAGCGCGAGCGCGCGCACGCTCCCCCGATGACCCGTGACACGGAAACGGATCTCGGGAACACCGCGGTCCAAGCCCGTCAGGACCGCGAGCGCGCCGCTCCGAGTGCCGATGGCCAGCAAGCCTGCTGCGCGCAAAACGTCCGTCACGACGACGCCTCGAAGCTCGTCGGGGATGCGGAATGCCGGCGCGTCTGGATGCGGAGCGGCGAGGTCGTAGAGGGCTCCGCGGCTCTCCATGTCCTCGAGCAGCACCATGCGCGCCCCGCACGGACTGCGCAGCGACGGGTCCTGACCGATTCGAGTCCAGCGGGGCGCAAGACCCGCTTCGAGATCCAGGACGAACTCGTTGTCCAGGACGATGCGCCCTGCGTGGAGGACGTTCACGCGCCCGAAGAACGGGTCGGCATCGGCCGGCCAGGAGAGGTCGTGCCAGGCAGGGTCCGCGGGCCAGACCCGGATCGAGCCCGAGGCCGACACGGCCACCAGGGTCTCGCCCGATCGCCCGAGCCCGGCGACTTCCTCCCCTAGGGATTCGGTGCGCTCCGGAGCCAGTCCGTCGGAGGGCCGCCACGTGTGGATCACGCCACTCGAGTCGCCCCCCGTCAGGTCCTCGCCGCACCATTCGTAGTGGCCGTCGTGAAGCGGGAGGTCCGCTCGTCGGATCTCGTCCCCGAACTCCCACAGGCTGTCGTGCTCTTCTCCCCGGGTGACCCACCAGCGACCGTCGGAGCTCTCGGCCTGCGGATACCCGAGATCTGGCCACTCTTTCGGCGGCTCCCAGGCGTGCAGCGTCCCGTCCGCCTCCACGCGCAGGATCCGATACGGGTCGCGCGAGCGGGCCACGACCATCCAAGCGCGCCCCACGAAGCGCAGCACAACCTCCTCGGGAAAGGGATCCCACGGCGTGCTCATCGTCCGGACCCAGTCCGGGTCGCCGGGCAAGAGCGTCGGAGACGCCATCCATCGACGCGCGTCGATGTCCCACAACCGTACGCGTCCGTCGAAGCACCCCGACGCCAGTAGCTTCCCGTCTGGGCTGAACTCGAGACACGCGGCCACGTCGTCCTGGCCCCGGAGGATCACCTCGCCGGCGCCGGGGTCCTGGCCCGCGAGCGGCCACAGGTGCACGAGGTTGTCGTCGCTCGCCGTCGCCAACCACGCGCTGTCCCGACTGAACGCCAGCGGGGCGTACAGCTTGCTGTCAACGACGTCCGGGTGGGGATGGTTCTGCAGCAGAAACTGGCGCATGTTCTCCGAGCGCAGGTCGTACAGCACGCACGCGCGCATGCCGTCACCGACGAACAACCACCGAGCATCGGGACTGAAGGCGAGGATCCCCCATCCGGGGTCGAAGCCGCCGTCGAATCGCCGGTAGGCGACGTGCGGAAGCCTCCGCGCCGTCCGTCCGCCGTCGACCGCGAGGTTCCACACCCACACGAGGCCCGTCTTCTCGCCGGCCGCGAGTTCGGTCTCGGAGGCGTCGAACTCGAGCGCGTCGGCCGCTCCCTGTTCGGCACTCAACTCGAGACAGGCCGGCACCTCAAGCTCGAGGTCGAATAGCAGGGTCGTCCCCGTCTCGAAGGACACGGCGAGCCGCTTGCCGCTCGGACTGAAGCGCGCGCTGCGCACGGGCCCTCGTTCGTCGGTGAGCTGGAGGCGCGTTGCGGGCGGACACTCCGGTTCGAGTCGATCCAGGTGCAGCGCTCCGCGACTCGTCGTGAACAGCAACCACC
>JANOGB010000226.1:0-2314 GCA_031413955.1 Planctomycetota bacterium
CACTTGATGGCGCCACCTTTCCGCTGACGGAGCAGCAGACCCGGATCATCGCGATCCTCGCAAGGGCAAGGGGAGGGTGGGTGTCATCCGACCGGTTGAAGAAGCAACCTGGCTCATCCGAGGATCCCGGAGAGATTCTCAAGAGGCTTCCAAAGCCTGTGAGTGCGCTCATCGAATCGAAGCGCGGCCCGGGCAGTGGAAGGCGACTCCTTCGCATTCCTCGCGTGCTGAACGGGGCGCCCTAGCTCGACAATACCCCCCCTAATTGCCCCGTTTTTCCCGAGGTGCGAATCGGGGAGGCTACCTCCACTACCACGGAGGTGCCTCCAATGTTCCCAACCCGAGAACTGATCAAACTTCTGCGCCAGGCAAACCCAGGCGCCGTCGTTGACGAGCCCCGCGTTCGCGCGGCTCTGCGCTGGGGAGGCGTCTCAGCTCCCCGCTTGTTTGCCGGCCGAATGGCCTGGTCAGACGAGGACGCTCGCGCCTTGGCTGACCACTTGGGACTAAAGCTTCCAGCCGAGTTGGTTCGGGAGGCGAAGTCGCCATGACTGTCCCCGAAGACGAACGGCGCCCCCCCGGTCAAGAGAAGGCGCCGCGCGGTGATCAGGAGAACGGGTCCCCTGTCTCCAGCAGTGTAGCCCCCGGAACCGCGACTCTCAAACGGGCGCCGGCATCACTCCGGCCCGCCACCTACATCCCCCCGCGCGCGGACTCGATTCCGCGCGAGCTGAAGCCCATCCCCCAGTGGGTCGCCTGGCGCTACGAACTCCGCCCCGACCTGAAGACTGGCAAGCCCAAGCTCACCAAGGTCCCCACCGACCCACTGACCGGCGCCAACGCGAGGTCCAACACCAAGTCAACCTGGGGCACGTTCGAACAGGCGTGGTCGCGGTACGAGGGCGACGGCCTCGACGGCGTCGGCTTCATGCTGACATTGGAGGCCGGCATCGTCGGTATCGACGTCGATCACTGCCGCGTCCCGGAGACAGGCGTGATCGACGCCGAAACGATTGCGATCGTCAAGGAGATCGACTCCTACGCGGAGATCTCACCATCGGGCTGCGGCATCCGCATCTTCGCGCGCGGCACGCTGCCGCCCAAGGGGCGGAAGAAGGGGCGAGTCGAGATGTACGCCGTGGGCCGCTTCCTCACCGTGACCGGCGTGCACCTGGAGCTGCCATGAAAGCTATCGAGGAGCGCACCCAGGCGATCGCGCGTCTGCACCTCCGGATCTTCGGCGCGAAAGTGAAGAACTCCGTCCGGCGGCGGAGAACGCGGAGATTGCCGATCGAGACGGACGGCAAGCTCGTGGTCTACAACCCCAAGGCGCCGCTTCCAGCAGAGTCGTCCGCAGGCCCTGCCGCAGCAGATGCTGACCTGCTCGAGCGCCTGCGCGCTGGCAAGAACGGCGCGAAGTTCGCCGCCCTGTACGACGAGGGCGACTGGCAGGGCCAGGGCTACGAGTCCCAGAGCGAGGCGGAGCTCGCGCTGTGCAACATGATCGCGGCTCAGTGCTGCGGCGATCCCGCGCGCGTCGACGCCCTGTTCCGAGGCTCGGCCCTGATGCGGGATAAGTGGGACGAGCGGCACTTCGCCGACGGCACGACCTACGGCCAGGCGACCGTCCGCAAGGCCGCGGAGCTCTACCAAGGTGCCGGCGTCGTGGCTGGCGACGGCGACGCCCGCCGCTTTCGGATCCCGGACGCGTTCTATCTCATCTCGCTCACGCACGCCGGCGACCGGCTCATGGAGCGGCACCCGCACGACGCGATTTGGTCCCACGTCGGCACGCGCTACACCTGGCCGGGCTCGCACTGGCTGGAGGACCGCGCGGCGGTCGCCGAGCAGTGGGCCGACGACGTGGCGCTGAGCTACAAGCTCGAGGCGGACCAGCTTCTTGCTATCGCCCGCTCGCTGGATCGTCGTGACCCCGACGAGGAACTGATCGCCGCGCTGGAGGAGCAGTTCCCCCGCGAGAAGTGGTGCGACCCGAAGAAGACGTGGGAGGTGGTGGTATCCGACTACCTAAGGAAGCGGGCCGCGGACCTGATCGCCTTCTTCAAGCGGCTCGAGCGGCCAGCGGGATTCGCGGAGCTGCTCGGACGCGTCGCCGCGTACCACACGCACCCCGTCGAGGATCTCGACGCTAGGCCGCTGATCCTGGCTTTCCCGAACGGGACGCTGGAGCTCCACACCGGGGTGCTGCGGCCAGCCGACCGCAGCGACCTGATCACCAAGGTCACGGCGGTTGAGTTCTCCGCGGAGGCGCGCAACGAGGTCTGGGAGCGGACGCTCTCCGAGTGGACGGATG
>JANOGB010000227.1:0-21319 GCA_031413955.1 Planctomycetota bacterium
GAGCCGTCCCACCTGGCGATGCGGCACGCCGCCGCGCCGCCGGCGGTCGTGAAGCTTCCACCGGCGTAGAGCGCGGGGCCGCCGCCGTCGTCGTACACCTCCAGGGCGAAGACGGTGCTGCTCGTCCCGCTTCCGAGCGCGCTCCAGCTCGAGCCGTTCCACCGGGCGATGTAGTTCGCCGCGACGCCGCCCGCGGTCGTGAAGCTGCCGCCGGCGTAGAGTGCCGGGCCCCCGCCGTCGTCGTACACCGCCAGGGCGCCGACGTTGGCGTCCATCCCGCTTCCGAGCGCGCTCCAGCTCGAGCCGTCCCAGCGGGCGATGCGGTTCGCCGCTCCGCCGCCTGCGGTCGTGAAGCTGCCCCCGGCGTAGAGAGCGGGGCCGCCGCCGTCGTCGTACACCGCCAAGACGCTGACGTTGTCGTTCATCCCGCTTCCCAGCGCGCTCCAGCTCGAACCGTTCCAGCGGGCCACGAAGTTCCCCACGACGCCGCCCGCGGTCGTGAAGTCGCCACCGATGTAGAGCGCGGGACCTCCTCCGTCGTCGTATGCCGCAACGGCGAGGACTATCCAGTCCGTCCCCGGCCCTTCGCCGAACGTGGGCAGCCAGCTCGGCGAGCACGTGCTTCCCATCGCGAGCGAGAGCGGATCGACACCCACCGCGCCCGTCGTCGCGGAGACGTCGACGCTCGCGCTCGCCACGAGGTTCCGGCCGCCGCTCCCGACCGCGGTCACCTGGACGCGCTCTGCCTCCCTGGGCACGTGCGCCTCGAAGCGGTAATGGCCGCTCGCGTCCACCACGGCCTTGCCGCCCGCGCTCGTGACCACCAGGGCTCCCTCCGCGGGAGAGCCGTCGGGAGCGAACACGAAGCCCTCGAACACGACAGGCGCGCTGGCCTCCTCGAACCGCTCGAGCTCTTCCGGCTCGACGGTCGCCGACCCTTGTGCAAGAGCCACGGCGCCGAGTGCGAACGAGCCAAGGAAGCGAAGCGTGACCTGCACGGGGTTCCTCGAAATGCAAGCGACCAAGAACAGGGCCCAGTCGAGCACGCGCGAGCCACGGCCGCAAGGAGGCGTCGGAACGGAACCGCCCGGCAATGTCTCGGGGCGTGCTCGCCGAGCGCGGCGCCTGGCGGTCCCAAGGAATTCAGGGTCCCGTCAACTGGTAGGCGTATCCCTCGAGCTTCGTCGCCGAGCCGGGGTTCGACACCGTCACGTCGACCTTCAAATGCGCGAAGCCCTTCTTGCCGCCGACCGGGCCGGGGGCACGCGGCACTCGCACTGTGAGCTGCGTGGACGAGAGCACGTTGACCACGGCAGCCAGGTTGGCGCCGAACTGCACCGTGGTGAGGCCGGCCTCGAAGTTCGAGCCCGTGAGCGTGACCAGATTGCCGCCGGCGAACGGGCCGCTCGCGGGTGAGATGGTGGCGATCGAGACCGGCGTGCAGTCGTAGTCGAGGAGCTGCAGGTCGTCGATGGCGGCCTCCACCACCGAACCGCCGCCGAGGTCCTGGGCGACGAAGCGCAATTGAACGCCGTTCGTGGGGACCACGAAGTCGGCGAGGCGGGCTTCGTGCCGGATCCAGCCGCCCAGGGCATCCGGATCGCCCGGCACGACGGTCTCCAGGTTGACCCAGCTCGCGCCGCCGTTGTTCGAGATGTCGACCACGAAGGAGTCGTTGATGTTGAAGATGTCCTGGTTGTTCGAGAACCAGCGCCAGTAGGCAACGTGCGGCTCGTTGTAGCCCGAGGCGTCCAGGATCGGCGTGCGCAGAGTGGTGATGCCGCCGTCGACGTCGTTGTCACCCGCGGCTCCACCGCCCACGCCTTGGCCGGTGACGAAGCAGAACACGCCGGCGCCCGCGGTGTGGTCGTCCTCGGGTTGCGCGGAGCTGCCCACGGGGTTGACGCGCGTCCACAGGCCCAAGGTCGCCGTGTCGCCCGGAGCGCTGGTGAGCCAGCCGGTGTTGGTCTCGAGCGTGTCCTCGAAGCCGAGCGTCTGCGAGTAGGCCGCGCTCGCGAGGTGCACCTGCGTCGGTCCAGCCGGCGGATCGGTCCAGGTCTCGCCCGCGCTCGACTCGGCCGAAGCATAGAACTCGACCACGGAGCCGCACGCGAACGCGGGCAACGGGGCCGCATAGGAGTCACCACCGAGCGCAGTCGCCAGGACGCTCGTGAAGGCTCCGCCCGTGGCGTAGTGCAAGCGCACGGTCCCGGCCTGGAGGTCGCCGGGGACGTCCTCCGCGACCTCGAAATTCACCACATCTCCCGCCGGATCCAGCAGAGCGGGCGCACCGCTCGGGAACGCAAAGGTGAGCTTCGCCGCGCCCTCGCGCCAGACGAACAGGCCGCGCTCGATGTCGCTGCCGAGGATCGTGCCGCTGGCGAAGAACGGGTAGTTGCTCCACAGCGAGTTGAACTGCTGCGCGTCGTCCTCGGGATAGGTGTCGAAGTACCCGATCTGGAGCGGGGCCGTCGGGTTCGTGTTGTCGAACACGCGCAGGCCGCTGCGGTAGTTGGCCTCGTAGATGCGATTGCCCTTGACGTACAGGTTGTGGTCGATCGAGGGCGCGCCGGCGAAGAAGCCGACGTAGCTCGGCGCGGCCAGATTGCCGATGTCGAGGATGCGCGTGCGCGCTCCGCCGAAGCTGCCGTCGTCGAGCTCGTCGTCGAGGTAGAGGTTCGCTTTGCTGGCCGAGAGCCAGCCCTGGTGCGCGTACCCGGCTCCCGGATAAGCGAAGGTCGAGATCTCGGTGATGGCCAGCTTGTTCGTGACGTCGAGGATCTTGACCGCGCCGCTGTAGCCGACGTAGCAGAAGGCGATCTGCTTTCCGAGGTAGGCACCGGGGAGATCCCACGTGACCGCCTGGCACTCGTGCACGTACTGCGTGTGCCATTCACCGGCGACGCTCGGGCTGGCCGGGTTGGCGAGGCTGTAGATCACGAGTCCCTGCGAGCTGCCGCCCGCACGGTAGAGGAAGCCCGAGACCTCGTCGATCGCGACCGTGTGCGTCGCCGTGGAGAAGCCGCCGGTCGTGATCGTGTTCACCAGCGTGACGACCCCGCTGTCGATGCTGCCGAGGTCGAAGACCTGGATTCCGCTCCCGCCCTCGCTGATCGCGTAGGCATAGGTCGAGTAGGTCTTGACGCCGCGCCAAAGGCTCGTGGGCCCGCTCTCGAAGTCCACGATCACGGGCGCGCCCGGATCCGTGACCTCGACGAAGCCCGTGCCGTTCGAGAGGCCGATGAGCGCGTATTCGCGCCCCGAAGGAGCCGTGTAGCCCCAGCAGTCGTTGCCCGAGACGTTCGCGCCCGGAAAGTCGGCCAGCGTCTTCCAGCCGAGGAGCTGCACGTTGCTCGCGCCGAACGCGACGTGGCCCTGGCCACTCTGGCGCGGCGAGGGGAAGACGGCGTGCAGGCTGGCGTCTTCGTCGCCGGCCCGAACGACGAAGGAGAGGAGGAAGAGACTCGCGATCAAGAGGGCCGTTCTCATGCGGATCAACCTGCAGGGGACAAGCAGCGTCAATGGATCTCCGGTTGCTCAGGTGCGGCTGCCGCTGGTTCGAGCGGGTCCTCGACTTGCACGACCCGTGCTGGCGATCGGCTCATGTCGACCCAGAACCTCCGATTGACGGCGTCTCCTGCTCCAGTGATGGCAATGGGTACGACCCCAACGGGTGGCTTGGGGGACGGGAACCTCATGCAAGCGCGCGTGGTGACGCCTCCGCAGGACGTTTGAAGCGTCTCCCTGGATGAAGAGTTCATGATGATTCTCCTCTGACTCGGGCCAGCAATCGTCGGGCAGCGATTCGCGTCCCAAAGATCTCCAATGCCAGCAGATAGGCACCTGCTTCTGGAATGAGCAGCTCTCGGATCTCCAGCTCGAAGCGGGCCAGGACGTCCACTCCCTTCGAGTATACGTGCGCTTCGAGCCGGGACACTTCCTCGAGGGGGTGCTCCTCTCGTCGCCGGTAGAGCCGGACGGTGATGGGAAGCTTGCCCGCGAAGCCGAGCAGCTCTGCGAAGATCCAGAACTTGGTGATCGCCCCCGGATAGCGACGAGCCCACGTGTCCTCGAAGATCCCGATCACGGACTTCTTCCCCGATGCAGGATCAGTCCAGACCTCGCCGCAAAGGGCCATCGACACGCATTCCGGGACTTTGGTTTGCATGTACGGAGACCGCAGTGCCGGGCGACCGGTGTCGCCGATACCGGATCGAGGAAGAAGCCAGACTGGCAGTCGAACGCTGCCAATTCGGCCCTCGATGGGCTCGGAAGCGGTCTGGGAGGCCCATTCGTTGGCCTCCGGGCGTGGTATGACGGTTGCCATCACCGGCGCGAAGGAGCAACCCCATGCAAGACGGCCAGTTCACGACCAAGTCGGCCCAGGCCCTTCAGAGCGCCCAGGCGGTCGCGCGCGAGAAGAAGCACAGCGAGCTCTCGTCGTTGCACCTGGCACTGGCCCTGTTCGACGAGCCCGAGGGACTGCTCGGCGCGGTGCTGGCGAAGCTCGGCATCGAGCCCGTCGCGCTACGCGCGGAGCTCGAGCGCCTGATCGCGCGCCTGCCGGTTCAAGCGACGCCCCCAACCCAGCTCCCGGTCACGCCCGAGCTCCAGCGCGTGCTCGAGCACGCGGTCACGCTGACCAAGAAGTTCGGCGACTCCTTCGTCTCGACCGAGCACCTCCTGCTCGCGCTCGCGGCCAAGGGAGAGAGCGGGCTGGCCAAGCTCTTCGCGGAGCGCAAGCTGACGAGCGACAAGGTCGAAGCCGCCATCGTCCAGGCGCGCGGATCGCGCAAGGTCGACAGCGCGGAGCCCGAGTCGACCTTCGAGGCGCTGGAGAAATACGCCCGCGACCTGACGGCCGACGCCAGGGCCGGCAAGCTCGACCCGGTCATCGGCCGCGACGACGAGATCCGGCGCGTGATGCAGGTGCTCTCGCGCCGGCGCAAGAACAACCCCGTCCTGATCGGCGATCCGGGCGTGGGCAAGACGGCGATCGTCGAGGGCCTGGCGAACCGCATCGTCGCGGGTGACGTGCCCGAGGGCCTCAAGGGCAAACGCATCATGGCGCTCGACCTCGGCGCGCTGCTCGCCGGCGCGAAGTTCCGTGGCGAGTTCGAGGAGCGCCTCAAGTCCATCCTGGCCGAGATCGCCGAGGGCCAGGGCGACGTGATCCTGTTCATCGACGAGATGCACACGCTGGTGGGCGCCGGCGGTGCCGAGGGCGCGGTCGACGCGGCCAACATGCTCAAGCCCGCGCTGGCGCGCGGCGAGCTGCACTGCATCGGCGCCACGACGCTGGACGAGTACAGGAAGCACGTCGAGAAGGACAAGGCTCTCGAGCGCCGCTTCATGCCGGTGATGGTCGAAGAACCCGACGTCGAGGACACCATCGCGATCCTGCGCGGCCTCAAGGAGCGCTACGAGACGCACTACGGCGTCAACATCCTGGACGAGGCCTTGGTCGCCGCCGCGCGCCTCTCCGAGCGCCACATCACGCAGCGCTTCCTGCCCGACAAGGCCATCGACCTGGTCGACGAGTCGGCGGCGCAGCTCAAGATCTCGATCGATTCGCTCCCGCCCGAGCTCGACGGCCTGGAGCGCAAGATCCGCCAGCGCGAGATCGAGAAGTCCGCCCTCAAGAAAGAAGGCAGCCCCGACTCGAAGGCGCGCCTGGCCGCCATCGCGGAAGAGCTGGCCGAGCTCAACGAGAAAAAGAGCGCGCTGCACGCGCGCTGGCAGACCGAGAAGGACCTGATCACGAAGATCCGCGCCGGCAAGGCGCTGATCGAGAGCCTGCGCGCCGAGGCCGAACGCAAGGAGCGCGACGGCGATCTCGGGCGTGTCGGCGAGCTGCGCTACGGCGAGATCCCGGCGGCCGACAAGAACGTCAAGGCCGCGCGCGAGGACCTGAAGCGCGCCCAGAAGGACGGCGCGCTGCTGCCCGAGGTGGTCGACGCCGAGGCCATCGCCAAGGTCGTCAGCCGCTGGACCGGGATCCCGGCCACGCGTCTGCTCGAGACCGAGCGCGAGCGCCTCTTGCACATGGAAGCGCGCCTGGGTGAACGCATCGTCGGCCAGGACCACGCGCTCGAGCTCATCTCCGAATCCGTGCGCCGCGCGCGCGCCGGCCTGCAAGAACGCTCGCGCCCGCTGGGCTCGTTCCTGCTGCTCGGTCCGACCGGCGTCGGCAAGACCGAGACGGCCCGCGCCCTGGCCGAGTTCCTGTTCGACGACGAGGGCGCGATGATCCGCCTCGACATGAGCGAGTACATGGAGAAGCACGCCGTCTCGCGCATGATCGGCGCGCCGCCGGGCTACGTCGGCTACGACGAGGGCGGTGCCCTGACCGAGGCCGTGCGGCGCAAGCCCCACTCGGTGATCCTGCTCGACGAGATCGAGAAGGCGCACCCGGACGTGTTCAACGTGCTGCTGCAGATCCTCGACGACGGCCGGCTCACCGACGGCCAAGGCCACGTGGTCGACTTCTCGCAGACCCTGGTGCTCATGACCAGCAACCTGCGAAACGAGAACGAGGTCCGCGGCCGCTTCCGGCCGGAGTTCATCAATCGGCTCGACGAGGTGATCGCCTACAAGTCGCTCGAGCGCGGCCAGATCGCGAAGATCGTCGGCGTGCAGCTCGCGCGCCTCGCGCAACGCCTGGCCGAACAGGATCTCGCGCTCGAGCTCACCCAGGCCGCCAAGGACGCACTGGCCGAGGAGGGCTGGGACCCCGAGTACGGCGCCCGTCCTCTCAAGCGCGCCATCCAGCGCCGGCTCGAGAACAAGCTGGCCGAGGCGATCCTCTCCGGCAAGCTCCTGCCCGGCGACACCGCTTTGTTCGACTTCGGCCAGGCCGGCTGGATGCTCGAGCCGCGCCACGCGCGCGAGCCGGCCGAGGCAGTCGCGACGAAGTAGCCTGCCGGTCTCCACGGCTCCAACTCGTCGATCGAAGCGAGCTGGAACCGCGACTATCCGACGAGCCGGTTGCTTCTTCCCACGTCCTCTTCGAGCGGGTGAGCCGAGCGCGTCTCTTCGCCCTCACCAGGGTGCTCATGCTCTAGCTGCTAGCCGCGCCACCTATCGCGGCCATCGATTCCTCCGACAGCCCCTCGCGAACCGTGCTGCCTACCCGAGGCTCCGGCGAACACGGATGCGGACCGTGTCACCCCGGCGGCGCGCGACCACGACGAAAGGAGGTGTCAGATCGACCTTCGAGCTGTTGATTGCGTCGAGCACGCCAAGGACATAGGCGGGCGCGACATTACCAGGCCGCAGGTACACGATCCCGACGAACGGTTCACCTCCACGGATGGCCAGCGTGCCGAAGTCGCGATCGTGGGTCAGCGCGATGCGCCCCTCGGCCATGGCACGCCGAAGGATGGAGGCATCGCTCGCTCCAACGAGGCCGATCTCGGTGACGGAAACCACCCTCACCCCCCGGTCGGCAAGCGCTTGGATGACCCCGGGATGAATGTTCTCGTCGGCGAGGAGCGGCCGTTCGAACAGCCTCACGCGGGGAGCTTCACGTCCCAGACGACCTCGTTCTTCATCGAGTCAGCGGCGTAGCGGAAGGCCGCACTCAAGGCCTCCTCCGAGAGCTGCGGATAGGCGGCGAGAATGTCCTTCGGAGAGGCGCCTTCTGCGACGAGTTCGAGCAAAAACTCGACGCTGATCCGCGTCTCTCGGATGCAAGGTTTGCCGCCGAGGACATCCGGATTGCAGGTGATCCAGTTCGACATGGCCCTAGAGCCTGAAGGCGTTGCGGAAAAGGCGGTGCATGAGTTCATCTTGGCACCTGGTGCTCCTTCTGGCAATTCCCGCGGACTGCTGCCCGAGGTGGTCGACGCCGAGGCCATCGCCAAGGTCGTCAGCCGCTGGACCGGCATCCCGGCCACGCGCCTGCTCGAGACCGAGCGCGAGCGCCTGCTGCACATGGAAGCGCGCCTGGCCGAGCGCGTCGTCGGCCAGGACCACGCGCTCGAGCTCATCTCCGAGTCCGTGCGCCGCGCGCGGGCGCGCTTGCAGGAACGCTCGCGCCCGCTGGGCTCGTTTCTCTTGCTGGGCCCCGCCGGGGTCGGCAAGACCGAGACCGCGCGCGCGCGCCGAGTTCCTGTTCGACGACGAGGGCGCGATGATCCGCCTCGATATGAGCGAGTACCTGGAGAAGCCCGCCGTCTCGCGCATGATCGGCGCGCCCACGGGCTACGTCGGCTACGACGAGGGCGGCGCGCTGACCGAGGCCGTGCGCCGCAGGGCGAGAGTACGGAGCCAGGCACGGCTTCGCCGGATTCCGAGTGCGCGCAGGAGTGATGAGGAGCGAAGGGCGGAATCCGGCAAAGCCGAGCCAGGCACCGCACTCTCGCCGTTGGGGCGGCGGGAAGCGCTTGTTTTGGGACTAGTTCTAGTGGTGTGTGTCACGCAGATGAGGCCGTGTACCGAGGCCGTCTGCGTTCGCCGCAAGGCGTGCCGCAGACGGCCCGGGAAAAGGCTCGTATGCGTGACTCACACCACTTCGTTCCTTCGCCACCGTGAGGAGCCGAATTCGCCGGCCTCCGCTCCGCGTCTGCCGCTCACGGCCGCGAGAGGTCCAGGTCGAAGCGCGTCGTGCGACTGACCTCGACCGTGCAGCTCCAGCGGATCTCGTGGGGGTCCGAGCTGGTGCCGACGGTCGTGCTGCTCGGGTTGGGTTCGTCCTCGCAGCGCTGGACCTTCCAGCTCCCGGGCATCAGGTGATCGAAGCGGAAGAAGCCATCGGGGCCGACGCGCAGCGTGCGCGGCCGACCGTCGCCGTGGTGGATCCCGACCACGATGCCTTGGGCCGAGGCATCGTCCGGAACCAGGACGTGGCCCTCGAGTGAGCCTCCGGCGCTGAGCTCGAGTGTGAGCTCGCCCGCGCTCAGCGGATCCAGCGGGCCGAGGTCGCCGTCCACCCAGCCCTGGCCCGACGCCCGCAGCCAGACGGGCTCGGTGCCGCGACAGGCGAGCTCGAAGCGTCCTGCCTCGTCGCAGCTCGTCTCGCGCTCGACTTTGGGCTCGTAGGCGCAGGCGAATCCGTTGGTCCAGTAGCCGCCCTCGACGGCGCGGTGCAGCTCCACGCGCGCATGCGGCACCGGTTTCCCCTCCGCGAGCACGCGCCCCTGCAAGCGCGGCGCTGGCTCGAGCAGGACCTCCAGCCGCGCTCCCACGGACTCGGGGCGCAGCTCCTCCAACCGGGCCGGAAGGAAGCCATCGACCTCCGCGCGGAGATCGAAGGGCAGGGTGGGCAGCTGGAGCCCGTAGACTCCCGGCTCGATCACGCTCGCGGGCGACTCGTCCTCCCTGTGCAAGCCGCCGACCTGCGTGCCGAGCGTGAAGCGGCAATCGTCGAGCGCCTTTCCGTCGCGAGCGTGCACCGACACCTCGAAGCTGCGCTTCTCGCCGAGGCGCAGCTCGACGTCGCGCGCGCCGGGCGCGACGTCCAGCAGGATCGCGTCCGCATAGCGGCGCTCGGGATCCGAGGCGATGAACGAGTGGACGGCGTCGCGCCGGATGACGAGGTCGAAACGCCCGTCCGGACCGACGTCCTTGGTCGTGGAGCTGGTCTCGATCTCGAGCTGATAGGTCGAGACGAGGCGGGCGAAAGGCACCGGCCGCCCCGCCGGATCGAGCACCACGCCGGTGATGCGATCGGTATCCAGCAGGGCCGGGAGCCGCACGGTGACTCCGAACACGTCCTTGCCCGCCAGGACCTCGAACGGCTCGGACCAGCCGAAGCGCGTACCCGTGCCGTGCGCCCACAGGCGCCAGCGGCCCGCGGCAACACCCTCGAGGACGAAGGTGCCGTCCGCGCAACTCCTCGTGGACACGTCGCGATCGAACGCGCTCGTGCCATGGCGGCGCGCGAGCTCCTCGTCCGCGTGCCGGAGCTGCTCCTCGGGCTCGCCTCCCTCGACGACCGCGGCTGCGAGCCCGATGTGTTCCTCCTTCGCGAACAACTCGGGCACGGTCAGTCCGACCTCGGCGTCCGCCACCAGGCCGCCCGACTCGTCCAGGACGCGCCCCTCGACTCGCGCGCCGGGTTCCAGCAGCACGTCACCGAGGTGCGTGCTACGTCCAGCCATCACCACCGCGCGCAGCTTCCGTGGGACGCAACCGGCGCGGCGCGCCACGAGCAGGGTGGTCCACTGGCTCAGACCCGGATCGGGTTCCAGCCGGAGCTCGACGCGGCCGTCCGGCCCGCTCGTGCCGCACGTCTCCTCGACGAACAAGAGGGACACGTCCACGTCCTCCCAGGGCGCCCCCTGCGCGTCGACGAAGCGCATGTCGAGCAGCGCAACCGGGCTCGCCTGCGCGTCGGACTCGCGCGCCTCCACCGGGACGGACGCGGGCGCCCTCTCGGCCACGGGCGCGGGAGCCTCGCGCTGCGGAGCGGGGTGCGCGGGCGCGGTCTCGACCAATGGCTCCGCCACCTTCGCCGCGGACGGCTCGGGACCGGAGAGCGCGACCGCGGGGGGAGCCCCGCGGCTCTCGACTTCCTGACGCCACAACACGACACCGACGGCCGTGGCCGCGAGGATCGCGGCCAGAACGAGCTTCGAGGCTCCAACCATGACGAGAACTCCCGGTTCCAACCAAGTACGCGGCACGCTGGCGTCGTCCGCGCCGCTCCCGGCGGACCCAGCGTGCGGAGGGGCAGAGACCAGCGGCGCGAGCAACGCACACCAGGTCGCGCGCTCGCCGAACTCGGCGTCGAGACGCGCGCGCAGCTCGTCCACCGCGCGCTTCAGGCGCCAGCGGACCGTGCCTTCGGGCAGGCCCTGGGCGCGCGCGATGTCGGCGCTCGAGCGTCCCTCGAGGTAGCGCTCGACCAGGACCGTCCGGAAGGGCTCGCGGATCGCCTCGACCGCGCCGAGCACCGTGCGCTGCAGCTCGAGCCGCTCCAGCGTGACCTCGGGCCCGCTCGTGAGCTCGCTCGCAGCGGCGCGGTGTTCGTGCTCGACCCGGCGCGCCTCGCTGCGGCGGCGCTTCCAGGCGAAGTTGCGCACGACGCGCGCAAGCCAGGCCTCGAGCGGCCGATCCGAGCGCGGCGGATGCCTGAGGGCCGCGATCCATGTCTCCTGGACGACGTCCTCGGCCGCGCCGGGATCGACCAGCAGGCCGGACGCGAGCTCGCGCATCCAGCCCACCTGGGCCAGCAGCTCCTCGGCGCGCGCGTGCGGAATCCCGGCCATATGCCCATTTCACCCCGCCCGGCGCGGAAGCGTTGGCGCAGCCGCGTGTTTCTCCGTCAGTCCCGGCCGAGGCGCTCCAGCTTCGCGTAGCGCTGGGAGACGGCGATGAGGGCGGCGCTCACGCCGGCGGTGAGCGCCATCGAGCCCAGCACGTCGCCCGCGAAATGATCGTTCACCAGCACGCGCGCCACGGCGATGAAGCACGCGGGCAGGAGCAGCGCGATCCGCCAGCGCGGCCAGGCCCAGGCGAGCGGCAGGCAGAAACCGAAGTAGTAAGCGGTGTGACCCGAAGGAAACGACTTTCCGCCGGCGAAGAAGCGATCGATCCAGCCCGTCTCCTCGATCTGGTACGGACGCAGCCGGCCGCAGATGGGCTTGAGCATGCCGACCAGGGAGTGCGACAAGCAATTGCAGAGCGCCACCAGGACCAGCACCTTAGCGAGCGGGCGCAGAGCGGGACGTTGCCACGCTGCGAGCGCGCCGACGATCAGCGCCAGAGCGAGCGCCGAGTTCGAGAGCTCCTTGGTCGAAAGCAAGTCGAGCCAGTCCGTCCCCGCGCCGAAAAAACCGCGCAGCTCCGCCGGCAGCTCGGCGACGCGGCGCGCGATGCGAACGTCGAGGAAAGCGATGCTGAGCGCAGCCAGCAGCGCCAGCACGGCGGCGCTCGTTCCCAGGCGGCGAGGAGTCATGCCTCAATCGTCGCTCGTCGCACAGCACAGCTCGGCGCCCAGCCCGGGCAGCCATTCGAGCTCGAAGGCGTTGCGGTACTTCCGCTCGTCGATGGAGTCCTGCAGCGCGCGCATCTCGGCGGGCGCGGCGCAGAACACGGCCGGGACGACGAGCACGCTGCGCGCGCCCGCCTGGTGGAGCTCGTCGAGCACTTGCGCGAGGCTCGGTGTGCCGCCCTCCAGGGCGACCCGCAGCCCGGCGAAGGGGCTGCGCTTCTTGAGGGCCTTCGCACGCTCGAGCTCGAGCCAGGCCTCGCGCTCGGCGGCCTCGGCGCCGGCGGGCACGACCAGCACGGTGGTTCCGCCGAAGTCTCCGGACGCGAGCGGCAAGCCCTGGCCCTCGGCAAAGGCCGCGAGCGGCCATTCTTCGCCGATGCGCAGGTGGTGGATCCGGGCCGGGTCCTCTTCGCCGCGAAGCTCCTCGCGCGTGAGCACGCGCGCGCCGCGGCTCTGGCTCTCGAGGCGCCGCGCGTGGACCTCGGCCCACTGGCGCGCGCGTGGCAGGTCGCGTTCGAGCACGAACAGCTCGTCCTCCTCGTCCCTCGGTACGTGTGCGCCGAGCTCCAGCGCAGCGCGCAGCGCCTGCTCGATCTGGCGCGACAGAGGCACGTCCGCCGCGAGCACGCCGAGCTCGGCTGGCGTACCGAGCGTCTGGTAGTCGGCGGGGATCCAGCCCATGGCCTGCTCCTCGCCGGGCGCCACGAGAATCTGCAGCGCACGCGTCGCCGGCGCCTGATCGGGCAATCCCTCGAGCTGCAGCGCGCGCGCGCCACGCGGTGCGAACGCGACGAAGCGCGCGGCGAGCCACTCCGTGTACAGCGCGCTCCATAGCACGGAAGTCGCGCCGAGCCCGCGCCCGGCGACCACCAGGCGCTCGGCTTCGACCGGCAGCCTGCGCGTCACGTACTCCACGATCTGCTCCAGCCCGCGCTGCACGCGCGTCTGGTCCGCGCGGAACTCGCCGGCCTGGGCCCAGCGGCCGCCCGCGGCCAGGTCGTCGGCGCGCTCGGGATAGGGCGGCTCGACCACCACGAGCGCGACCTCGTCCCCCAGCGCCGCGCGCAGGAACGCGCGCACGTCGGACGCTCGTTCGTCGCCGTCGGGCAGCCAGACGAGCAGTGGCGCGCGTTCTCCGTCGTTTGCGGAGGGCGGGACGTCGATCGTGTAGCGCAGCTCGGCCGGCACGGAGACCGCGTAGGCGCCAGCGGAGAGGCTGCGCGCCAGCTCGGTCGCGTATACGAGATAGTCGGCGCGCTCGGCGTCGCGCTCGGGCCGCGCCGCTTGAGGTCCGCTCGTCGTCATGACCTCCACCACCGCGACCCGCGCTCCCGGCGCGCGGCGCGCGAGCTGGGTGACGGTCCCGTCGCGGTACATCACGTGGAAACCGCCGACCACGTGCACGACCGTGGAACCGGGGTGCGCGGCCAGCGCCTCGGCGCAGGCATCGCCCATGCTGTTGTCCCACAGGTTCTGGCCCGAGTAGAGCCGCTGCTCCTCCGACTGGCTGGCGAAGCCCATGTGGCCGCGCGTCGCGCGGTCGACGCGCTCCCAGTAAGCAGCCTCGGCCGGCAGGATCTCGGCCGGCAGCAGGCGCCGCTCCTCGGGCACGAGCGCGTCCAGCGCTGCGCGGCCACCAGAGGAAACGCGGCGACGGACGGACGTCGGCGCGTTGGCCGCGACCACGGGAATGCCGTGCAGCTTCGCCGTCTCGATCAGCGGCCGGTAGTCGGTGCGATAGTTCCCCCAGGGTCGCGCAGACGCGAGGAACGCGCTCTCGTCGATGCGCCCGGCCAGGTACTCGTCGAGCACGGGCTGCACGTCGCGCTCGAACATCTCCAGGGAGAGCACGACCTTGCTCCCCTTGCGCGCGAGCAACCCCTCGAGCACCGCGGCCTCGACGCGGTGCGTGGTGTCGTCGAGGTGCGTCTCGCCGACGAAGACCACGTCCATGGCGGCCAGTCGATCGAGCAGGGTGGCGAGCCCCACCGGCCCTTGCGCCTGGCTATCCCACACCCAGATCGCGTCCTCTAGCGCCGGCAAGGGCCGGGTCGCGGCCTGCTGCAGGCGTGGGTTGCCCCCACCCCCGCCGGTGGCCGAGCAGGCCACGAGCGAGAGGAACGCGGACGACAGCAAGAACGGACGGGGCGGGCAACGGTGCATGTCGGATCCTCTCGTCGGAGTATCTCAGGGACGAGCCACGGAGGCACGCCCTGCCTGGCGACTCACGGACGAGCGCCACGCACAGCGGCTCGCGACTTGCTCGACTTGCTCAGCGAAGACCCTCCGGGTCGGTCGACCAAGGCAAGGCGCTCGGCCGTGCTCCCAGGGCCGAGGCCGCTTCCTCGAGCGCCTGACGTGCGCGTGCAGGAGAACGGGCGCTACGCACCCGTCGGCGCCGTGCCCAGGCATCCCAGCTCTCGACCTGGAGCGCGTGCTTGCCCGCAGCGGTGTGGACCTGCTCGGTGTGGACGAGCAGGCGCGTCTCGAGCTCCTTGACCGCCTTGCCGCTGACCTCCTGCGCTCCCTTTTCGACCCTCTCCAGGATCTTCCGCGCCGCCGCGGAGAGGCCGCGCATCTGCCAGTCGGCGCGAGCGCGCGCGACGGCCAGGAGGCACGGCCACAGGCGGCGGTGGACGAGCGTGACCTTGCCCGCGAGGAGCTTCGTGAACAGGACGTCCTCGTGCTGGGCGAGTCGCGCCAGCACGGCGAACACCAGCCGTCCCTGCGGGTGGCTCCACCACGACGTCCGCGGCGACTCGCCGGTCACGAGCGTGACCACGCACGCGAGCTCGCGATCTTGCTCCAGCAGCAGGCCGAGCTCCTCCAGCGCGGACAGCGTTCTCCTGGTCGCACGCAGGACGTCGGCGTTCTCGGTCGCGTCGTTCGCGCCGCTCGCGCGGCTCACGCGAACCCGCCGCCGCCCTGGTGGGGCATCGGTATGAGCCCTCCGAAGCCGCCGGCGCTGCTCTTGCGCAGGCCCAGCGCGATGAGGGCGCGGTAGCCGAAAGCGCGGAAACGCTTCGGTTCGGGCACCGCGAGCGGCGCGGGCGAGGCCTCGCCGGCGAGATCGAGCGCCAGGATCTCGAGGCCGGCGCGTTGCCAGCGCAGGAGGACGTGCGCGAGGTCGGGTCGTGACTCGCGCCGGCCCTCCTGGACCAGCAGTACGCGCCGGAGGCCGCTCGCGAGCAGCCGGGCGCCCGATGGAAAATCCTGCGGAAACACGACCCAGCGGTTGTCGAAGCGCTGCGGCGCCGGCGCGCCGTCGACGCGCCGGGAATCGAGCACGAAGCCGGGCGCCGCCGTCGCCGGCAGGTTGGCATCGCCGAGCTGCGGCGCAGCCTCGGCCAGCCCTACGCGGATCGGCTCGTTGTCGACCAGCGCCCCCGGACCCGGGCACGAGTTGAACAGCGGAACGGGCCGCCAGCCGTGGGTCGCCCAGTCGAGCGCCAGCGCCAGCGCCAGCGGGCCGGGAAGATCGAGGACCAGGGCCGTGTCCGTCAGGTTCGTCGGCGTCCAGCGCCGACGCGCGCTGATGCACGCGCTCAGCCAGTCCTGACGCGCACTGGCGGGCACGGGCGACTCGGCGGCGAACAGCACGGGCTTGGCCCACAGCGACCAGCTTGCGCCCTCCGGCGCCCAAAGCTCGAAGAGTTCGAGCGCGTTCATGTCTGCGCTCCTGAGCTCATGAGCACCGGCACGTCGCGCGAGCGCGAATCGATCAGCGGCCGGCGCGCCACGCGCCCGTAGATGCCGGCTGCCTGGCCGTCGATCACGTAGACGCCGAGGCAGGGATAGAGCGCCTCGCCCTCGTGCTCGAGCGCCACGGCCTCGAAGCGCCGCTGGGCCACCCAGTGGGCCGGCCACCAGCGCGCCGCGCGCGCGATGGTCTTCCACTCGCGCGCCGCGACCACGCCGCGCAGCCCGACGTCCTCGCCAACGCGCCCGAGGGCCGGCTTCAGGATCCAGCCGTCGTCGTCTTGCCAGTCCACGTCGCGCGGCGAACGCGTCTCGGGTAGCAGAGCTCGCCAGGTCGGGAGGTCCACCGACAGCTCTTCCCACACGAGCGGGAAGCGCTTGCTCTGCACCAGGATCGCCGCGCCCGGATTGGAGATCGGCGTGCGGCTGCCCACGAAGAACGAGCGCCAGTCGCACTCGCCGCGCGTGTTCGGCAGCCACTCGGCCGGGAAGAAGCGCAGCACGAGATCGATCGGGCCGTGGAACCAGCTCGTCGCCGAGCTGGCTTGGCCGTCGCGCCAGAGGATCTGCGTGGGATCGAGCAGGCCGGTCGCGAGGCCGCGCGCGCCGAGCGCCCGCGCCCGGTGCACCATGACCTGCCGGTCGTCCGTGTAGGCGGTCGCGTGGACGAGCGCCACTCGCGCGCCGGCGCCGACCGCGCGCACGACCGCCGCGACCAGGGCCTCGGTCGGGTCTGCGACGAGCTGCAGGCCGGTCGAGCCGGCGACCAGCCGGCTGAAGCCGGAGGCCTCGATGAAGCCTCCGGGCACGTCGCTGTTCACCTCCGAAATGCGCCAGCCCGCGCGCGTCCAGTGGAAATCGAAGCGCATCACGCGCGCCGCGCCGCGGGCGCCACCGCGGGCGCCGCACTAGCGCAGACACGCTCGGATCGCGCGCGGTAGCCCGAGCCGCGCGTGCAGCTCGGGGCGCGCCAGGAGCTCGCGCTCGGCCGCCAGCGTCTCGCATGCCAGCCGCTCGGCGAGCGTCGCCAGCTCGCGCCAGGTCTCAGGCTCGAGCGTCAGGGCGAAGTCCGCCAGGACGCACGCGTCCTCGTACTGCGGGTCCCACTTGCCGAGCTCGAAGACGGTCCGCCGCCGCAGCTCCGCGAACTGCGCGCTCGTGAGGCGCGCGGTGGCGCCGAGGGGCGAGCTCATGACCTCCGCGGTCGGTGTGGTGTGACTCACGAAGTTACCCCGATCCTGGCGATCCAGGTCAGGGCCGCCGTGAGCAGCACCGCTCCCGGAACGACGCCGCAGACGACGAGCGACCGGCGCGGTTCCGCTCCGGTCGGACGCAGCGCGCGCTCGAACGAGAGCGCCAGCGCGAGCACTGCGAGCGCCGGCCAGCCGTTCGTGACGAGGTCCGCGAGCGTGGCGGCCGGGGACTTCCAGTCGCCCGCCACCGCGCGACCGAGGATCAACCCCTGGGCGACGCTGAAGCTGGCGTGCCGTGCTCCGGCCGCGAGGTCGCGGTCGATCGTGACCGCGTCGCTCGTGTGCGCCCTGGCCTCGAACACCGCCCAGGACGCAAAGAAGCACGCCGTCGCCAGCCCCGACGAGAAGAGAACCACCCACCAGCCGGGCCCATCGCCGATGTTCCCGCCGGCGTAGCACAGGACCAGGCCGAGGATCGCGCCGGAGAGCGCCACGGCCGCGGCCGGGTTGCCTCGCTCGGCCACGTCGTCCCGCGCGCTGATGCCGAACCACGGGAAGAACCGCAGCGCGACGCCGAGCCAGGCCGCACCGAGCGCCAGGTACTGGAACAGGTACGCGGGACTGCTGCGCACGTCGAAGGACGACCAGCGCTTCAGGATCAGGTAGAGGACCACGAGCGCGACGAGCGGCAGGACGCCCAGAGCTCGACCCGCTGCCCGCTCCCGCCGCAGCATTGGGCCAACGCGCAACTCCCAGTACCACCAGATCCAGAACAGGATGCACAGCGCGACCGAGACGGTGAGGACGAAACCCTCGTCCTTGGAATACAGGAGTGCGATCCGCATCGCGAGCTGACGGTCACTCTAGCGACGCCGTGCCCGTGCTCACAGCTCGATGCGGCGATCGAACACGAGTCCGCGATCGAGACGCGCGTCGAGCGTCTCGAGCACGGTCCAGGCGTCGGGTTTCGGCCGGCCGCGGTAGAGCTCCTTCTCGCCCAGCTTGACGACCACGTCCTTGGCGGGGTCGATCATGCTGGCGTTGAGGAGAATCGTCACGCCGCTCGTGCCCGTGCCGCGCACGTCGAGCATGATCTCGTTGCCGTTGCGCGTGGCGGTGAGCATCTGTCGGTCGGCGGGCTGCTTGCAGCCGAGCCAGTAGAAGAAGGGCTTCGCGCTGCGCGTGACCTTGTCGGCCGGGCCAGGCTCGGGCGAGGGATCGCTGACGTACTCCCAGACGACTCGCATCGGGAACGTGTCGCGCTTCTCGGCCAAGAGATAGTCGAGCGCGGTCTTCGGCTCGCCGGGCGGGAAAGCGTGGGCGAGGTTCGGGACGGAACGGAAGCGGATCTTCGCGTAGCCGCCAGCATCGGCCGCGGCGAGCTCGGCCAGGCGATCGGCGACATACAGGTACGTGCCCGGCATCGTGTTCTTGTCCGCCAGACCGATGGTGTAGGCCATCGCCAGGTTGCGCACGTTCGGCACGAGCCCGTGCTGGATCGCGCGCACTTCTTCCTTGGTCTCGAGCTGACTCTTGGGTGCGGCCATCAGCACGCCCGAGAACGGCGCGGCGCCGGCGAAGAGATCCGCGTGGCGCCCGGCGAAGAACCACGAGCCGGTCCCGCCCATGCTCATGCCGGCCACGTAGACGTGCTCGGGATCGACCTCGAAGTGCAGCTTGGCGAGCTCGATCAGGGACAGCACGAAGCGCTCGCCGTGCACCGTGTTCCAGGTGTCGTGCACCAGACCGATGGCCTGCGGATAGATCCCGTAGCAACCCTTGCGCTCCCAATTCGAGCGTGCCTCGTCGGCCGAGCCCTCGCCCTCGCCGCCGCCGTGCAGTCCGACGAGGAGCGGCGGGTTCTTGCTGGCGCTTGCCGTGTAGCACCACGCCTCCCCGTAGGGCGTCGACAGGGTGAGCTTGCCCTTCTTCGAGTCGGGCTTCGGGCTGTTCTTCCTGGCCGAGCTCCACAGGAGCTCGACCACTTGCCCCAGCGCGCCCTCCGGGATCGCGCCCAGTCCGCGCGCGCGCGCCTCGAGCTGTGCGCGCACCTCTGGGTCCCACTCGAAGAAGCGCGACGGCGGCCGCGCCTTCCACCAGTCGTCCGCCAGGGCCGTGAGGTTCTTTTGCAGCGCCTTGTCGAGCGCAGCGGGCTTCTGCTGCCCGTGAACGAGCGCGGCGAACGAGAACGTCGCGAGCAAGAGCCCCGTGGCGAACGAGCGCTGCCTCACGGCGACAGAGTCTACGCGCGCCCGTCCGCGCGAAGGAACCGGAGTCGATCGAACACGACCCCCTCCCAGCATGTATCCTACGCCAGGCCCACAATGAGCGAGAAGAAGAACTCCCCCTACAGCCCGCACCCCAGCATCGCCTACGCCCAGTCCGTCGTGGCGAAGATGAAGGACAAGACCGGGCGCAGCCTGGAGGAGTGGGTCGCGCTGGCCTCGCGCAAGGGCCCGAAGGACGAGTCCGGGCGCGCGAGCTGGCTGAAACAAGAGCACGGCCTCGGCACCAACTACGCCGCCTGGATCGCGGCGCGCTCGGTCGGCAAGGGGCACGAGGACACGGATCCGGAGCAGTACCTGACGCTGGCCGAGAGCTACGTCGAGGAGCAGTACGCCGGCGCGAAGGCCGGGCTGAAGCCGGTGTACGACAAGCTGCTCGAGCTCGGCCTCGCGCTGGGCGAAGACGTGAAGGCCTGTCCGTGCAAGACGATGGTGCCGCTCTTCCGCAAGCACGCCATCGCCGAGATCAAGGCCGCGACGCGCACGCGCATCGACCTCGGCCTCGCGCTCGGCAAGCGCGCTGGCAAGCCCCCCAAGCGCCTGATCGACACCGGCGGCTCGCTCAAGAAGGACCGCATCACGCACAAGATCGAGCTCACCAGCGCGGACGACATCGACGACGAGGTCGCGCGCTGGTTGCGGACGGCCTACGAGCTCGATCGCTGAGGAGCGCCTCCCGCGCTCAGTCGTCGCGGGAATGAAGCGGCTCGCCCGGCTCCGTTTTCCCCGGAGCGGTGAGCTCGTACAGAACCAGCGCCGGGCCGGGCCGAGTCTGGCGCCAAGGACTCGCGTAGGCGACCCGCAGGGCTCGTGTCCCGCCGTCGGGTTCGAAGATCCCCACGGGATCGTCGCCCACCTCGAGGCGCCGCACCTCGCGGTAGTGCGCTGCCAGGAGTTCCTCCAGCGCCGGCCATTCGCGGATCTCGTGCCGCGGAGTGGTCAGACTCAGGAGAATCGTGCGCGGCGGGCGGGCACGCAGCTCGTCCAGCTCCACTCGGCCGGCGCGCGAGCTGTACAGGTGGAAGAGCCGCTCGTTCTTCTCGAGGACCGGCAGGTCGAGCGCGAGCCCGATGGCGAGGACGTCCTCCCCCGGCTGTGCGCGCTCGCGCAACAGCGCGAGCATCTCGATGCGCGTGTCGTGCCCCTTCAAGACCCGGTTGAACGCGCAGGAACGCGCGCAAGAAGGCGCGATCACCAGGCCGCCGAGGAGCACGGCGGCCGGCCAGGGCAGCCGTGCCGTCAACCTGGCCAGCAAGATTCCCGCCGGAATCGGGAGCGTCACGAGGAACGGGATCCCATAGCGCGAGCTCTCGAGCCGGGTCGCGACCAGGGCCGAGGCGAGCAGCAGGGATCCCGCGAGCAGGAACCGCCCGGTGCGGCCGGTGCGCCACAGCGGCCAAGCTCCGAAGAGTGCGAGCAAGAGCGCGGGCTCGCCCAGACCGCACGCCAGCGTGAAGCGCGCGTGATAGACGAGAGTGTTCCACGGCGAGGCGCTGTCCACGCGCGGCTTCAGCTTGTCCACGTTGAACAGGACGTGCTCGAGCAGCTCGGGGATCGACGGCAAGACGCTCGGAGAGCACAGGAAGAACCCGAGCGGGCAAGCCAGCACGGCGAGCGCGAGCAAGGCGTGCCCCGGCATACTCGCGCCGTTCTCCCGCGCCCGGCCGCGGGCCAGGAAATGGACCAGGACGAGGTGCAGCCCGAGGACGCTCCCGAAGTACTTCGTGGCGGTCGAGGCTCCCGCGAGCAGGCCGCTCGAAAGATAGCGTGCGCGCCGCGGAGCGCGCAGCAGGAGCAGCATCTGATCGATGGCTGCGAGGCTCACGAAGCCGGACAGGACGTCGACCGTGCCGAAGTGCGAATCGCGGACGTGCAGGTAGGCGACAGCCAAGATCAGCGCGCTCAGCAGACCAGCCGTCGCGCCGAAATCGCGGCGCACGATGCGGAACACCAGCGCGACGGTGAGCACGCCCGCCAGCGCGGAGATGCAGCGGTGCACGAGGTGCAAGAGCGACGGGTTCTCCCGCAGCTCGGCCAGTACTCCACTCCAGCCGCCCGGATGGAAGGGCGCCTGGAGCGCGAGGACCGCGGCATCTGCGAGCCCGAAGAGGTAGAAGGCGGCCGGCCCCCGGTAGAGGAAGTTTCCTGGGTCCACTCCGAGGCCGAGCTCCTCATCCGCTACCTGGACGGTGAAATGTCAGCGG
>JANOGB010000228.1:0-2818 GCA_031413955.1 Planctomycetota bacterium
GATCTCGAACGCGTTGAGCGGGCCGCCGAAGCCGGCCTCGGCATCGGCGACGATCGGCGCGAACCACTCGCGTTTGACCCCACCTTCGCTGCTCTCGATCTGATCCGCACGCTGTAGCGCGGCGTTGATGCGACGGACCAACGACGGCACGCTGTTGGCGGGGTACAGGCTCTGGTCCGGGTACATCTGCCCGGCCACGTTGGCGTCGGCCGCGACTTGCCAGCCCGAGAGGTAGATGGCCTTCAGCCCGGCCTTGACCATCTGCATGGCCTGGTTGCCGGTCAGGGCGCCCAGCGCGTGCACGTAGTCCTCGGTGTTGAGGAGCTCCCACAGCCGCTCGGCGCCGAGTTCGGCCAGCGTGTAGCTGATGCGCACGGAGCCGCGCAGGCGTTGCACGTCTTCCGGGCTGTAGTCGCGCACGATGCCCTCCCAGCGCTTGGCCGAGAGTGCGGTGCCGTTCTGGGATTCGGGCAGGTAGGGCGTGGTGGGCATGGCGAGCGTTTCCGGGTCTTGCGTTCTCAGAGGTGGTCGTAGGCGCGGAGCGTGAGGAAGTCCTCCAGCTCGTCGTTCGTGATCAGGCGTTCGAAGAGCTGTGCGGCGAGGTCGTGCCGGCTGCCGGGCTGGGCGTCCGCGCGCAGGCTGGCCAGCTCTTCGGCCAGCGTGCGGCGCACCAGGGCGGCATCCAGCACTCGTCCGTCGGCGAGTCGCGCTCCGTGCTGGAGCCACTGCCAGACCTGCGTGCGCGAGATCTCGGCCGTGGCTGCGTCTTCCATCAGGTGCCGGAGCGGCACACAGCCCGCACCGCGCAGCCAGGCTTCGAGGTAGGCGAGCCCCACCGCCAGGTTCGCGCGCAGACCGGCCTCGGTGATCTCGCCGCGCGGCACCTCCAGCAGTTCGCGCGCCGTGACGTGCACGTCGGCGCGCGTGACGTGCAGCTGGTTCGGCCCGTTCATGCCGTGCTCGAAAACCGCGCGCGCCACGGGCACCAGCGCCGGGTGCGCTACCCAGGTGCCGTCGTGGCCGTTGCGGACCTCGCGCTCCTTGTCGGCGCGCACCTTGGCGAGCGCCGCCTCGTTCTGCTCGGGATCGCCCTTGATCGGGATCTGGGCCGCCATGCCGCCCATGGCGTGCGCGCCGCGGCGGTGGCAGGTCTGGATCAGGAGCTGGCTGTAGGCGGCCAGGAACGGCCGGTCCATGCCGACCGAGGCGCGATCCGGCAGCACGCAGCTCGCGTCGGCGCGGAACTTCTTGATGAAGCTGAAGATGTAATCCCAGCGCCCGCAGTTCAGGCCCGCGGAGTGCTCGCGCAGCTCCCACAGGATCTCGTTCATCTCGAAGGCCGCCAGCACGGTCTCGATCAGGACCGTGGCCTTGGTCGTCCCGTGCGGCACGCCCAGTGTGTCCTCGGCGAACTCGAACACCTCGTTCCAGAGGCGCGCCTCGAGGTGGTTCTCGAGCTTGGGCAGATAGAAGTAGGGCCCCGTGCCGCGCTCGAGCAGCGCGCGCGCGTTGTGGAAGAAGTACAGGCCGAAGTCGAACAGCGCGCCCGAGACCGCCCGGCCGTCGACGCGCACGTGCTTCTCCTCCAGATGCCAGCCCCGGGGCCGGGCGAAGAGCACGGCCGTCTGCGGCGCGAGGCGGTAGGCCTTGCCACTGGCGGGATCGTCGAAGTCGATCTTGCGCCGGACCGCGTCGAAGAGGTTCTGCTGGCCGCGTACGCAGTTCTCCCAGGTGGGGGAGTTGGCGTCCTCGAAGTCGGCCATGAAGACTTGCGCGCCCGAGTTCAGGGCGTTGACGATCATCTTGCGCTCGACCGGTCCGGTGATCTCGACGCGCCGGTCGCGCAGTTCCGCGGGCACGGGCGCCACGCTCCAGGCCGAGTCACGGATGGCGCGCGTCTCGGGCAGGAAGTCCGGCCGCCAGCCGCGGTCGAGGTTGCGCTTCAGCGCTTCGCGGCGCGCGAGCAGCTGCGCCCGGCGGAAGCGATAGCGACGCTCGAGCTCACGCACGAACTCCAGGGCCGCCGCGTCGAGGACGCCCTCGCAGCCGGCCGGGATCGGCCGGAGGAGTTCGACACCGTCGCAGGGCTGAGTGGATTGCAGCTTGATCGGCCGCGGGAGCGGGAGCTCCGACATCGTGGTGGCGTGGCGTGGGAGGTCGAGAGCCGACGATTGGCGAAACAGACTGGAAAACGTAATGGGCCCGAGGCCTTCGTGTCGGGTTTCGCGCCCATCTTTTTTGAGCTGCAGGCGGTCGAAAGCGTTTCCACCACGCGGAGTCTTCTCGCCACGACCTCGGCTCAGCGCGGGCTCTCGCCCGCAACCCAAGGGAAAGGGCACTGCGCCCGCGCTGAGTTCTACCCGCAACCCAAACGCACCGCGGAGACACGGAGGGCACGGAGCCTCGCGGAGGAGGAAAAATGGGCCTCCGGATCGTCGACTCTCGGAGAGCCGGAGCCCCGGAGGCCCCATCTCTTCTGATCTCTTTCTCCGCGTTCTCCGTTTCTCCGCGGTGCGCTTTCCTCCTTTTCGCTAATCCTCGCGCCAGGCGACGACTCTCCGGAATAGAAGACCAGCGCGGGCTGACGCCCGCAACCCACACGCACCGCGGAGGCGCGGAGAACGCGGAGCCTCGCAGAAAAGGAAGAATGGGCCTCCGGATCGTCGACTCTCCGAGTGCCGCAGCCCCGCTGACCTCTTCCTCCGCGTCCTCCGTGTCTCCGCGGTGCGTTTTCCTCCGCTCCGCTGATCCTCGCGCCAGGCGACGACTCTCCGGAATAGAAGCTCAGCGCGCTGCCAGGCCTGCGCCGCGCAGTGCG
>JANOGB010000229.1:0-5528 GCA_031413955.1 Planctomycetota bacterium
CGCCCACGAACAGCCGACCAGACCGCGACGACGGTGACCGCATCGCGCGCAACCCGATAGTAAACGTGGTAGCGGGTGTTGCGCAGGAGGATCCTCCTCGCGTCGCGGACCCGAGGGATCGGGTAGAGCCGACCCGTGAGCGGGACGTTAGGCGAGCGACTGGAGAGCCAACGCCAGCTCTTCGAGGAACAGGTCGCGCGCCAGTTCCCTGTTCTGTTGCCACCACGCGTCGATGGCTTGGACGTGGCGTTCGGCCTGGGGAGTGAGCCCGACCTTCAACGGCGTCTGCGGGCCCTCAGGTCGGCGATCACATCTGCAGCAGGACGTATTTGTCCCTTCTTCGCCGACCGTACCGACCGCCGGATCTCCTCGTGGAGAGCCTTGCGTTCCTCCTCGTTCAGATCGTCGCCCTCGTCATCCTGCACAAGGTCGAGCACCGTGCCCTCAGGCAGATCCGTGGGTTCGCTGACGATGAGCCGGCCGTTCTTCACTCGGGCTCGGATCGGTCCCACTCTCCCGAGTGTAATCGGTCTTCCGATCCCCGACAACCCCGAGTGCTCCACGCCGTGTCGCGAAGGCGGAGCAACCCTGGAAGGTGATCGGCTGTTTCGGATCTCGGATCACCGTGCGACTCTCGCTCGGGTCGCACCCAAACGGCCCGTGTGTCCTTCTCCTCGTCCGCGTCCTGGGCTCCTGGCCGCCCTTGCGAAGCGCCGTGCGGAGCCTGTCGCGATCTATCGCGGATGTGGCCGGCGCTGTTCTCGTCCAGCGGATCTCTTCGGTTGCTTCCCGATCGCGTCGTTCACCTTCCACCGAGCCAGTAGCGGTAGGCCTCGATCCATTCGCTGCCGGCCGGCCTCGGCGACGGCAGAGGGAGATCCAGGAGGGAGATCGTCTGGCGTTCCCGGCCGCGGGTGCAGAGGGCGACGATCTGGCCGCCATCGCGGAGATCGATGCTGGCGACGGTGACGGCGCTACCGAGCACCTTGGTCTCGAAAGGAGTTCCGAGGTGCTCCTCGAACATCGTGAACCACCCGGTGGCCTGCTCGGACTCGTCGCAAGCATCGACCGTGGCCTCCTCGATCATGGCCGCAAGCCTGGCCTTGCTGATTCGGATCGTGGCCCGGGTGCTGCGGGCTTTCTTCCTCGGTCTCATGTGGTGGCTCGTCATACGAAGTGGCCTACCTGGTCGAGGGCCCGCTGCGCGTGCGGGTTGAAGTAGTGCCCGGTCTCGAGATGGCTCGAGAGCAGCAGCATGAACTTCGTCTGCGAGTAATCCGGCGACGGCCGGTCCGCCCCCATCCAAAGCGTGTACCCGAGGCGCGCCGACGCGCTGCACACGTTCGTGTGGCTGTTGTGCCCGTCCACGCCCCACGCTTGCAGCATGCGCAGCACGAAGTGGTCCTCGCCCGGCCGCCCGACGTGGTACATGACCTCTTCGTTGCGCTGCTCGAGGATCGCCTTGCGGATGCGCCCGCCGATGTCGGTGAGCGCGTCCTCCCAGCTCACCTCGACGAACTCACCCGAGCCGCGCTTCCCCTGCCTCAAGGGCTTCAGGATCCGCTCGGTGTCGTTGACCTGGTTGATCGTCGCCGGCCCCTTCGCGCACACTCGCCCGCGCGAGCCGGGATGCACGGGGTTGCCCTCGAACTTCGTGATCGAGCTCGTCGCCTTGTCGACGTACGCCACGAGCCCGCAGGCCGACTCGCAGTTGAAGCAGATCGTCGGGATGAGCGCGTAGTGCTTCTCGACCCGCTCGGGCCACGCCGCGGGATCGAGCTCGGTCCAGTCGTCCCACTGGTCGGGCGGTGGGGCGACGGCGAGTTCCCAGGGTGAGGTGCGCTGCTTCGGGCCGGACTCGAGGCTCATGCGACTGGGGGATGGTGCTCACCCGGCGCGGCCAGAACCGCCCGCCGCTCCCCGCAACCTTGGCTCGCAGGAGTCCTCACCCGGCATAGACTGCAAGCGCGCGGGCGAGCGCGCGGAACCGATGTAGCTCCAGGGAGACCGTGTCGTGCTGCGCCCGGCGATGGTCGCGGTCCCGCTGGAAACATTGGTGGACGAAGCCGGGGTGCTGAAGAGCCCGCCAGCGTCCGAGCTCCACCCGGAAGAGAGGCCGTGATCCTCGGGCCGCCCCTGCTCGCGCGCGGGTAGGATCGGCGCTCGTCCCGTCCCCTCTCAGGACCGAGCCCCCAGGCCACCATGAAGCTCCTCGTCGCCTCCGTCTGTCTCGCCATCCTGCTCGCCCCGGCTGCCACCGCCCAGGAGCGCTCCACGGGCGGCGCCGGGCGCGCGCTCCAGCAGCGCCTGCCCGGAGGGAAGATCCAGGAGGCGCTCCCCGGGCGCAGCGCGACGGTCGTTTACGGGGGCGCGCTGGCGGAGGGCGCGTCACCGCAGGCGAGCGCGGCGGCACTCCTGGAGCGCACGCGCGCGGCGCTGGGCCTCGACGCGCAAGCGCTCGAGCTCGCCGCGGGCGCCGACGGACGGTCGATCCTCGACATCGGCCGTGACCCTGCGCGCGGAGGCGCGCGCTTCCACGGCCTGCGCTTCGACCAGGTGATGGACGGCGTGCCGGTGTTCCGCTCCGGGGTGGGCGTCCTGGTGCGCGCCGAGCCCGGGTACCCGGTGGTCCTGTCTGCGTTCGACGTGAAGGACGTCTCCGGAGTCGACACGGCGGCCGCCCGCGTTCCGGGCGCGACGGTGCCCACCGCGGGCATGCGCGGGACGGTCGCCCGCCTGCTCGACCAGCAGCTCCTCGCGCGGGGCGTGCCGCAGCGGGCTCGCGCGGAGGCGATCCAGACCAGCGAGGAGGAGCTGGTGGTGTTCGCCGGCCTCGGCGACGCGCTCGTCTCCCCGACCCTCGCGCTGAAGTTCGTCGCCACGCGCGGCTCGGTGCGCGCGGACGCGCAGCGCTTCCAGCGGCACCTCGTCGTGGCCTCGCTCGCGACCGGCGAGATCCTGCTGGCGGAGGACCAGGTCCAGGAGCTGACGGACGTGACCGGCTCGGTCGCGGGCTTCGCCACGCAGGGGTTCGAATCCCTGGAGTGCGGCCCGGAGGCGCTGGTCCCGCTGCCCTACGCGGAGGCCACGGTGGTGGGCGGCAACACGGTCTTCGCCGACGCGAACGGGCAGTTCGTCATCCCGCACGGCGGGTCCAGCCCGGTGACCGTGAGATCGCGCCTGCGCGGGCAGTGGTTCGAGGTGTTCGACGATACGGCGGGCGGGGCGACACCCGAGCTGACGACCTCGGTCACGCCCCCCGGGCCGGCCAACTTCATGCACAACGCCGGGGGAGGCCAGTTCTCGACCGCCGGGGTCAACGCCTACGTCGCGGCGAACTTCGTGCGCGACTACGTGCTCTCGTACGTGCCCGGCTTCCCGACGATCGGGACCCAGACCTTCTTCAACCTGGTCGTCAACGAGGACAACGCCTTCGGCATCACCTCCTGCAACGCGGTCTACACGGGCACGGACCTCGTCTTCTGGCGCAACGCGGGCGGCTGCAACAACTCGGCCTTCACCGACGTCGTCTACCACGAGTACGGGCACCACCTGGTGGCGGTCACGGGCAACGGTCAGGGGCAGTTCGGCGAGGGCTCGGGCGACGTGATGGGCGTCCTGATCCAGGACGAGCCGATCCTGGGCAATGGCTTCGCCACCTGCGGTCAGGGCATCCGCAATGCGAGCAACTCGGTCCAGTACCCCTGCAACGGGGAGATCCACGCCTGCGGGGAGCTGATCTCGGGCTGCGCCTGGAGCCTGCGCAACGAGCTCGTGGTGACGGAGCCGTCCGCCTACCGCGACATCGGCGCCGAGCTGTTCCTGAACATGCTGATGGTGCGGGGGACGATGGTGCCCGGCAGTTCGACGATCGACCCGCTGATCACGATCATCTACCTCACGCTGGACGACGACGACGCGAACATCGGCAACGGCACGCCCCACTACCCGGAGATCGCGGCCGCCTTCGGGAGCCACAACATGGACGCGCCGCCGCTGGACCTGATCGACTTCGCCTACCCCAGCGGGCGGCCGGAGCTCCTCGATCCGCGCGGGACCCTGTCCTCCCTGGCAGTGTCGGCCGCCAACGCCTCGCCGGTCCCGCAGACGGGCACGCTGTACCTCGACCGCGGGGCAGGCGTGGAGGTCTTCCCGCTGGCGGAGGTCGCGCCCGAGCTATACCAGCTCGCCTTTCCGCCGCTGGCGCTCGCCTGCGGCAGCACCGTCACCTACTACGTGAGCGCCGAGGCCTCCACCGGCCCAGTCGTCTTCGACCCCCCCGGCGCGCCCGACGTGCGCTACGAGGCCATCGTCGCTTCCTCGACCGCGCTGACCTTCGAGGACCACTTCGAGACCAACCTGGGCTGGACGGTGAACGGCACGGCGACCACCGGGCAGTGGCAGCGCGGCATCCCCGTCGGCGGCGGCGATCGCGGTGACCCTCCCTCCGACGCGGACGACTCGGGGAGGTGCTACCTGACGGGCAACACCGACGGCGACTCCGACGTGGACGGTGGCATCACCCGCCTCCTCTCGCCCGTGCTGGACGCGAGCGGTCCCGGCGCGCCCCTCGTCGCCTACTGGCGCTGGTACTCGAACAACACCGGCTCGGCGACCGACGACACCTTCATCGTCGAGATCTCCAACAACGGCGGCACTTCCTGGGTGCCGCTCGAGACGGTCGGCGTGAACGACCCAGAGGCCGCCGGAGGCTGGCACGAGAAGGTCTTCCGCATCGCCGACCACGTCGCGCCGACGAGCACCATGCGCCTGCGCTTCAACGCCTCCGACCTGGGCGCCGGCTCGATCGTGGAGGCCGGTGTCGACCACGTGCGCATCCTGAAGGCGACCTGCCCGCCGCCCCGCACGCCGCGCCGGGTCCTGCCGAGCGCGCCGCCGCCTCCGGGCCCGTAGCAGGCCGTTGAAAAAGTCCCGTCGCGAGGCAAAGCGCGCTTCGACGAGACTAGGAACGCGACGGAGAGACGGCGGAAGCGGCCTTCCTGGCCGCTGAGCACGGCTCGACGAGCGTGACGACGTATCGTCGAAGCGCGCGAAGCCGCAGCAGGGACGTTTTCAACGGACTGCGTAGGTGGGCGCCCCCTCGATCACGGCGGTGCCGGGCGCCCACATGACCTCGGCATCCGGCGGCGGCGCGCCGAGGCGCTGCGAAGCCGCTAGAGCCGGGCTCGACGGCGCGAAGCTGCATCGAACGCGACCGTGGCCGACGCAGTGCGCCCCGGGTGGTGAGCCGGTGGATTCTTCTGAAACCGGCACCGGCGCGGTTCGGTCCTCGGCCCATGCCGAAGATCTTCGAGTTCTACGGGGTCGTGATCAGCATGTACCACGATGAGCACCCCCCGCCGCACTTTCATGCGTACTACGCTGGGGCAAGAGCCTCGATCTCCATCGATGGCAGCCTCCTTCGCGGCAAGTTGCCGGCCCGTGTCATGCGCCTCGTCCGTGAATGGGCGAGAGACCGTCGCACCGAACTCCTCGAGAACTGGTCCAGGGCCAGAAAGGGTCGAGAC
>JANOGB010000230.1:0-19825 GCA_031413955.1 Planctomycetota bacterium
GGGTCAGGACGAACAAGGCCGTCCCCTCCGGTCCGCCCCAGTAGCCCGCGCTCAGCGGTCTGCGAGTCCCAACGCCGCAGTCGCTGGCTAGCGATTCACCGGCCTTCTCCGGCGGGAGCGAGAGTCGGACTGTCCGCGAGCACGGGCCCGTAACAGAGGTCGTCGAACCAGGTCACGCTGTCGGCCTTGGTCCAGAGACCGATCTTGCCTTCCGTGGTGAAAGTGTCGTCCTCGTCGCGGAAGAGCAGCTCGCCGTCGAAGAAGACCGCGAAGCGCGGGCCGCTCGCGTCGACGCGCAGCGTGTGCCATTCGTCCGCGCTCACGGTCCGGTTCTCGCCCGCGAACTGCTTGCGCTGGCCGCCGACGACCCTGTACAGGCGCACGTTGTCTTCCAGGACGTTGGCGCGCACGACGTAGTAGTTCGCCGCGTCGCGGTAGCGGAACACGAGACCAGCCGCGCGATCGACCTCGCCCGTGCGGGCCTGGAAGCGCGTGCTGACCGAGACGTCCCGGGCCGCGAAGTTCTCGAGCACACACAGCGGGAAACGGGAGCTGGTCGCGTCCGTGCTGGTCTGCGCGAGGACTTTCGCGCTCGTCGACGCTGGATCGGCCTGGACGATCCACGTGCCCGGCTCGGCGTCCCCGCTCATCGCGCTCGCGAAGCCCCGCGGCGGCTGGCCGACCTCCATGTCCTGGAAGTCGATGTTCGCGGGACCAGCGCTGCGCTCCACCCCGGCCTGGACGGGCGGAGAGACGCCCTCGTGTGAGCAACAGGCAAGAGCCGAAGCGGACACGAGCCAAGGGAGCCAGCACTTCGACGACGGTCGTTTCTCGAGCATGGTCGAACCTCCTCACGCGGGGGCACAAGCGCATGGCCCGCTGGGTGTATCGTGTGGCCATGCTACAGCTCCTCACGGCTCTCGCTCTCCTGCTCGCCCAGGAGAAGACACCCGACGCGAACGCGCAGAAGTCGTGGATCGAGGCCTATTTCGCGGCCGAATGGGCGAAGCCCGAGGGTCGCACCGAACGGCGCCGCATCCTGGCGGAGCTCGAACGCCTGTCCCTGAACGCCGCAGGCGTCGCGGCCAGCACGAAGGCCGTGCTCGAGCGCTGGAAGAAGGGGCCCGAGCTCGAGAAGGACAAGGGCCAGAGCTACTTCTGGGAGAAGGAAAAGAAGGGCCTGTTCATCCTCGGCGGCAACATCAAAAAGCCCAAGGCGCTCGCGCTCTGCATGCACGGCGGCGGCGCGGGTTCGGGTGACGCCTGGAGCGCGCACGGCGGCTACGACTCGACGCTCGCCGGCCTCGACTGGCTCGCGCTCTATCCCGAGGTGCTGGAGAAGACCGAGCACGGCTGGACCGATGCCGGCACCGAAGAGTGGGTGCTCGAGCTGATGGAGCGCGCGCGCCGCACCTGGAAGATCGACCCGGATCGCGTCTACCTCGTCGGGCACTCGATGGGCGGCTACGGGAGCTGGACGCTCGGCGGACACCACGCCGACCAGCTCGCGGCCGTCGCGCCCTCGGCCGGCGCACCGACGCCCTTCATGGACCGCGACGGCAAGGTGACCGGCATCGCCAGCGGCGTCATCCCGAACCTGCGCAACCTCCCGATCCGAATCTACCAGTCGGACGACGACCCGCAGGTGCCGCCGGACGCCAACCGCATGGCCGCGCAGAAGCTGAAGGAGGCGCAGGAGCTCTGGGGCGGTTTCGACCACGAGTACTGGGAGGTTCCCGGCCGCCAGCACCAGGAGCCACCCGGTGGCTACGAGGCGCATCTCGAGAAGATCAAGAAGATCGAGCGCACGACGCACCCCGACACGGTCGTGTGGCAGCCGACGCTGGACTGGAAGTGGCAGTCGTACTGGCTGTACTGGGAGGAGCCCGTCCGGGACGCGCTGGTCGTCGCCAAGGCCGACAAGAAGACGAACGAGGTGCGCGTGACCTGCGACAAGAGCACGCGCGGCCTGTACGTGCTGGTGGACGAGAAGCTGCTCGATCCGAAGAAGGAAATCGTCGTGTTCCTGCAGGACAAGGAGGTGTTCCGCGGGCTCGTCCAGCCGTCCCTGGCGACGATCCTCGCGACCGGCGCGCGCGGCGATCCGGAGCTCGTGTACTCGGCGCGCATCCCGCTGTTCTGAGCTCGGACGCCCGTCCGAGCACGCACTCCCGCGGGAACCCTTACGGTAGGCGCGGTGCGAGGCACAATGGATCTCGCGCTCCGGCGCAGGGCATGCCCACGACCACGATCGAGACGAGACCGCGCGACTCGACCCAGCTCGCTCCGCGCTGGAAGGTCATCCTGCACGACGACCCCATCACGACCTTCGACTTCGTGCTCGGCGTCCTGCGCAAGGTGTTCGCCAAGTCGCACGGCGAGGCGCAGAGGATCACGCGCGAGGCCCATGACACGGGTTCAGCGCTGGTCGACGTGCTGCCGCTCGAGCAGGCCGAGTTCCGCCGCGAGCAGGTGCACTCGCTGGCGCGGCCCCAGGGCTTTCCGCTGACGGTGACGCTCGAGCCCGCGGACTGAGTTCTCACCCTGGGAGCGCCGGGCTCCAGCCCGGCTGCTTTCTGCTTCTTCCCTTACCCTTCGGCGCGCGGAAACAAGCCAAGAAGAAGAGCCGGGCTGGAGCCCGGCGCTCCCAGGGTGAGAAGTCAGCGGCGGAGCGGCGCGAGACGTTCCTCAGGCGGCTCGCTTCCACAAGGGCAGCATGTAGGGCACGCTGCGCTGGTAGCTCGCGAACGCATCCCCGTGCTGGCGCAAGTAGCGGCGCTCCTTGTGCAGGGGGCCGAGCACGCAGTAGACGCTCCAGATCGTGGCCAGCAGCAACCGATCCGGCGTCCAGATCGGTCCGGTCCACAGCGTCAGCGCGAAGCCGAGGTAGATCGGCTGGCGGCAGACTGCGAACAGGCCACGTTGCGCGAGCGGGGGAAATTGCACGCGCCGGCCTCGCCAGACCGCCGACCAGCCGATCCATCCGGTCTGGAGCCCGAGCCCGCCGTCGAGCAGGGCCTTGCCCAGGAAGAGCCAGGCCGCTCCGTACAGCACGTTCATGGCGAAGAGCGCGCTTCCGCGCGGCTCCCACCACACGGTTCCGCTCGGCGACCACAGCGCGAACGTTGCCAGGATCTGCAGCGCCGCGCTCCAGGCATACGTCGTGGGCGCGAGCGCCTTGCCGTGGCGCCGGCCGAGGAAGCGCGCCAGCCACTCGCGGCCACGTGTCGTGAGCAGGAAGGAGTGCACCAGGGGGAACTGCAGCGCGAGCAACACGTCGAGCGTGAGGCCGGAAGCGCCGGAAAACGCCGTGCATCCCGAGGTGAGCCCGTCATGGAGCCCGAGGAACATGGCGCTCACGGCCACGAGGAAGGTCCCGTGACTCAGCAGCCCCAGCCCGCCAGCCAGCAGTCGCCGGCGCCAGCTCGGCTCCGCGCTGACGGTGATGCAGTCCCGACCGCGTTCGACGTTCATTCGACCCGCGCGCGCTCCAGCACGAGACTGCCTTCGGCGCCGCTCAAGCGCAGCCAGCCTTGTGCTACTTCGGCCTGGGCCGGCTCGGAGTCCTGACCGAGCTGCAGCGTTCCGCCGGCACCCAGCGTCCATGTGCCGGAGAGCACCTCGTAAGTCGGCGGCGGGCCCGCGAAGAGTGCGGCGCCCGTGAAGCGACCGTCCGCGTCCAGCCAGTAGGCGAGATCCAGGAGCACGGCAGCAGCCGCGCCCCGCAGACGGCGCACGCGCCAGTGGCCCGCGACGTCGGCCGCGGTGGCGGGGCGCCAGGCGACCAGCTCGAACTCGTCGCGCACGGCCCGATCCTGGACGGCGACGACGCTGGAAGCGCAACTGGCACCGAACACGAGCACGAAAAAAAGCAGGAACGAGCGCTGGAGGTTCCGGTGTGCCATGGGCTCAGCCCTCCGAGCGGGGGTTGGCGCGCAGGCGCAGGGAGATCCAGACCTTGACCTCTTTTTCCATCGTGATGAGGCCGAGCTTGTTCGGTACGGGCACGCCGTAGTGCGTCAGGTCGAGCGCCATCTCGCCCTGCACGCACAGGCGGTGGGCGTCGTCGATCGAGAGCTGCACCGGCATCGCCACCTCGTGCGTGACGCCGCGCACGCTCATGCGGCCGTGGACCAGGCCGCTGGCGCGCAGCGCGGTCGCGTCGACCTCGGCCGGTTCGAAGCGCGTGAGCTCGAACTCGAGATCGGGATGCTCCTCCACGGCCAGGTGCTCGCGCATGGCCTCGTCGCGACCCTCGTCGCCGCTGGCGAGCATGGCCGCCTGCACGCGGAGATGCGCGCGCGGTGCCTCGCCGGGCCGCGCGAGGTCGGCCTCGAGCTCGCCCTCGATGGTCGAAGTCGTAGCGGTGAAATCGTGCAGCGTGGTCCTGGCGTCGAAGCCGACGCGCGAGAGCGCCGGCAGGACCGCCCAGGTGCGGCGCTCGTCGAAGCGGAAATCGTCCGAGGGCAGCTGGAAGGCCAGGAAGCTCTTGCGCGGCTTGGCTCCTTCGGCCCTGAGTTCGGTCCTGGATTCGGCCTTGGGCGCCGGCGGGGACGCCACGACCGCACTGGGCACTTCGACTGCCGCCAGCGCGCCGATCTGGTCACGCAGCGCGTTCATGCGCAGCTCCACGACCGAGGCGTGCTCGTCCTGACTCGCCAGGAGCCCGTCGTTCAGGGCGCGAAGGTTCTCGCCCAGCGCGCGCGCCAGGGCGCGCACGTCCTGGTGCAGGGCGCCGACCTCGTCAGCCAGCGCGAGCAGCCGTGGTGTATCGGCGTCGATGCTCTCGTGGTCGGAAGACGTGACGGTCACGCGTCGGGCCACGCTCGCCCAGGCGACGAGGCCGAGCCCGGTCCAGAGGAAGAGCGCGCCGGCGCCCACGATCGCGAGTGTTCGCTTCACGGGCGCCGCCTCAGCAACGCACGGACCACGCTTCGCTCGGTCGGGCCGATGCATACACGAGGGCCCACGTGTTTCCTTTCTCCACGCCTCGTTTCGAACCGGGCCCGCCCGACAGGCGGCGCGCACTCCTTTCTCGATCCCCAGCGTCGTGCGCCGTGCATCGCGCTGTGACACAATCCCGCCCTTGGACCGCGCCGTTCCCTTTCCGCTGGGCCGCAAGCTCGGACTGCTGTCGCTCGGCCTCGTGCTTTTGCTCGCGGGCGTGTGCGGAGTGGGCATCCACCAGCTCCTCTCGATCCGCACCGACGCCCGGCGTCTGCTCGAGGAGTCGCGCGAGCTGGCCGTCGCGAACGACCTCGACGCCCACTTCGAGTCGATCGGCATGCTGATGCAGGTCGCGGGCGCGGGCACCGAGGCCGATCTCTCGCGCGAGTATCTGCTGACGCAGGTCGCCGACGTGCGTGGGTTCTTGCAGCGCATGGAGTCGGGACCCGCGGGGGGTGAGGACCCCTCGCGCGCAGGTCACCAGGCCGAGGAGGTGGAGCTGGCGCGTTCGCTCGGAAAGCGTCTGGACCTGCTCGAACGCCGCGTTCTCGCGGGCCACGCGGCAGACGCGGGGATCGCGGCCGAAGATCACGCCGGAATCGAGGCGATGCGCGAGGTCGGCGGGAAGCTCGAGGACGAGGCCCTCGAGGAGGCGGAGCACGCCGAGCACGATCTGCGCCAGCGCACGCGCAGCGCCGTGAACATCATGCTCGTCACCGTGGGCATCGCGGGTCTCGGCCTGCTGGCCACGCTGCTGCTCGTGCTGCACACGGTCGTGCGCCCGCTGCGCTTGCTCAAGCAGCACGCCGACGCCGTCGGTCAGGGTGACTTCTCCCCTGCACCGCGCATCGGGAACAAGGACGAGATCGGCGAGCTGGCGCGCGCTTTCGCGGACATGACGGGGAAGGTCGCGGCCACGCAGGGCGCGCTCGAGCACCGCGTGGCCACCAAGACGCGCGAGCTCGTCCGCGCCGCGCGCTACGCCGACCTCGGGGTACTGGCCGCCGGCGTGGCGCACGAGATCAACAATCCGCTCGCGACCATCGCCACCTGCGCCGAGGGCATGCAGCGCCGCCTCGAGCGCGGCACGCTGGAGCGCAAGGAGGAGAGCGAGTACTTCCACACGATCGCTTCCGAGGCCTATCGCGCGCGTGACATCACGCAACGCCTGCTGACGCTGGCGCGCCACGATCCCGCGCCGGCCACGCGCGTGGTGCTGGCCACGCTGCTGCTCGAGCTGCAGCGCGTGACCAAGCACCAGCTCGAGCGCAAGAGCGTCGTGCTCGAGATCGAGGCCCCTGCCTCGCTGGCCGTGCGCGGCAACTCGGGCGAGCTGCTGCAAGCGCTCGTCAACCTGGTGCTGAACGCGCGTGACGCCAGCCCGGCCGGGAAGAGCGTGCGCATCAGCGCTTCGCGCGAGGGCGGCGAGGCCGTGATCGACGTCGACGACGAGGGCCCGGGCGTGCCGCCCGAGCTGGTGGAGCGCGTCTTCGAGCCGTTCTTCACCACCAAAGTGTCGGGCGAGGGCACCGGGCTCGGCCTCTCGCTGGTGGCCGCCATCGTCGAGGGCCACGGCGGCTCGATCACGGTCACGCGCGCTCCGCGCGGCGGAGCCCGTTTTCGCGTGCGCATCCCGCTCGATTCGCCCGCCGCCGAGGTGTCTCGATGAAGGATCGCCGCGTCCTGTTCGTCGACGACGACAACACCCTGCGCGAGGTATTGAAGCGTGAGCTCGAGGACTTCGGGCTCGAGGTGAGCGCCTTCGCCGAGCCGCACGCGGCACTCGAGCACGTTGCGCGCCAGCCCGTGGACGTGGCCCTGATCGACCTGCGCCTGCCGGGCATGGACGGCCTCGAGCTCCTGAAGCGGCTGCGCGCGATCGACGAGGCCCTGCCGGTGGTCATGCTCACCGGCCACGGCGCCGTGCGCGAGGCGGTCGAGGCCATGCGCCACGGCGCGCACGACTTCCTGACCAAACCGGTCTCGCTCGAGTCGCTCGAGCGCATCCTGACGCGCGCCTGCACCCAGCGCGACCTCTTGCAGGAGAACCGCCGCCTGCGGCGTCTGACGGACACGGACGGGATCGAGGCCAAGATCCTGGGTGAATCCGCGCCGATCCAGGCCTTGCGCGAGCTCATCGCGCGCGTCGCTCCGAGCGACGCGAGCGTGCTCGTGCTGGGCGAGAGCGGCACGGGCAAGGAGCTCGTCGCGCGCGCGATCCACGCCCTCGGCCCGCGTGCCGCGCGCCCCTTCGTGGTCGTGCACTGCGGCGCGATCCCCGAGAACCTGGTCGAGAGCGAGCTCTTCGGCCACGAGCGCGGCGCCTTCACCGGCGCCGACCGGCGGCGCACGGGCCTGTTCGAGGCCGCCCACAGCGGCACGCTCTTCCTGGACGAGATCGGCGAGCTGCCCCTGCCCGTGCAGCCCGTCCTGCTGCGCGCCATCCAGTTCGGCGAGGTGCGCGCCGTGGGCGGGAACCGCGTCCAGCAGGTCGACGTGCGCGTGGTCGCCGCCACCCACCGCGATCTCCTGGGCGAGGTCGAGCAGAAGACCTTCCGTGAGGATCTCTACTACCGCCTCGCGACCCTGGTGCTCGACGTGCCGCCGCTGCGCGCCCGTCCGGGCGACGTCGTGCAGCTCGCGCGCGTCTTCCTCGAGCGCGAGACCGCCAAGCTCGGCCGCGCCCTCGCCTTCGAGCCCGCCGCGCTCGAGGCCCTGGCGCGCCTCGACTGGCCCGGCAACGTGCGCGAGCTCGAGAACGCCGTCACGCGCCTGGCCACGCTCACCAACCAGCCCGCGATCTCCGCCGCCGACGTCGAACGCCTCGTCACGACCCGCCGCCGCCCGGCCGCGACCGCCAGCGCCCTGCCCACGCTCGACATCGAAGAACTCGAACGCCTGGCCGTGCACGCCGCTCTCGAGAAGCACGGCGGCAACAAGCGCGCCGCCTCGGTCGAGCTCGGCGTCTCGCCGAAGACCCTGTACAGCAAGCTGGCGAAGTACGCGCAGGGCTGAGGGGGTTCCACTCCGGACCGGCCGAGGCAGCCGAGGGCGGCTCCGGAGCGCGGCCGTCGAACCCGTCGACGCGGAGGGAGGCGGAACGCCAGGCCCGAGAAGGCGCCAGCGCCGGACACGTGCAACCCCTACTGATCTGCGATGCAGTAGAGGTGGCTGTGCCCGCGCAGGAAGATCTCCGCGCCCACGAAGGCGGGCGTCGCGTCGAACACGTCGTTCAGGGTGTTCGTGGCCAGCTCCGCGAACTCGTCTCCGGCGCGCACGACGACGGTCGTGCCCTCGCGTGACGTGACATACACGCGGCCGGCGGCGGCGATCGGCGAGGCGTGGACCGTGCCGGCGCCCGTAAGCCGCGCTCCGAGGTAGTGCTCCTTCCCGCTGGCGGCGTCGAGGCAGTTCAGGAGCCCGTTGCTGTCGCGCAAAAAGTAGAGCCGGCCCTCGTGGACGACCGGTGTCGGCACGTAGGAGGCATGGCGATCATGGGTCCACAGCAGTCCGTGCTGCGCGTCGACCTGGCCCTTGGCCTCCGCCAGGCGAATGGCCTGGATCACGTTGCCCTCGTAGGAATTCATGACGAAGAGCAGGCCGTCGGCGACGACCGGCGTGTTGACCGGGTTCTTCGACATCCCCGCGCAGCTCCACAGGGGCTCGCCCGTCGCGAGATCGTAGGCCAGCGTCGTGCTGCTCCCTGTCAGGATCACCTGCGGCTTCGCGCCGACTCGAGCCACGATCGGCGAGCCCCAGCTCGAATCCGTCTCGCGCTTGCGACGCCAGCGTTCCGCGCCGGTCTCGAGCTCGAAGGCCGCGACGAAGGAGGGACCCTCCTCGTCCCATTGCACGACGATCGTGCCCTCGTGCACGGCGGGCGTGGAACCCTCGCCGAAACCCACCAGCGTCTTCATGTCGCCCAGGTCCTTCGACCACAGCACCTTTCCGCCCAGGTCCAGGACGTACAACCCGCGCGAGCCGAAGAAGGCGACGAGCCGCTCGCCGTTGCAGTGGATCGAGGCCGAAGCGTGGGAACCGGTCACATGCCCCTTCTCGTGCGGCCGCTCCTCGCGCACGACCGTCTCCCAGACCTTCGCCCCGCTCGAGCGCTCGAGCGCGAGCACGACGAAGCGGTGCACTCCGTCCGCCTGCGGCGGGCCCGGCTGCGCGCGAGCGACCTGTCCGGGTTCGAGCTCGCGCACGTCGATCGCCGTCGTGAGGTAGATCCGCTGCCCGCACACGGCCGGCGACGAGTTCCCCAGGCCCGGCAGCTCCACCTTCCACTTGACGTTCTCCTCCTCGCTCCAGCGCAAGGGCGGCCTGGCGCCCTCGGCGGCGACTCCGCTGGCGGTCGGACCGCGCCATCCGGGCCACTCCGCCGACTGCGCGTGGCTGGAAACGGCGAGGGCAGCAAGGACAGGGAGCGGGATCGAGAGCCCGGCGAGCAGCCGTGCGTGGAGCATGCTTCTTCCTTCGTTCATGGACCGGGCGAGGAGAGGGGAGCTAGTCCCAATAACACAACGGCGAGAGTGCGGTGCCTGGCTCGGCTTTGCCAGATTCCGCCCTGCGCTCCTCATCACTCCTGCGCGCACCCGGAATCCGGCGAAGCCGTGCCTGGCTCCGTACTCTCGCCTCCGGCGCCGGAGAAGTAGTCGCCGTAACCCTCGTTGAACCAGGAATGCGGAGCGAGCTCGCCGGCCGCGTAGTGGATGTACTGGTGGAAGGCTTCGTGGAAGAGCACGGTGCGCGCTTCCTCCTTGGCCTCCTGGCCGCTCTCGAAGTCGTAGAGCACGAGCTCCTCGGCCCGCGAGTTCCAGTACCCGGCGGTCCCGGATGGGCCGCCGTTGCGGTAGTACTCATCTCGGTCCTTGCAGATGCGCACGGTCGAGACGGCGCGAATCTCGCCGACGGCGGGGAAGAGCTCGACGTAGGCCCGGCGGATGGCTTCGAGACGCTTGGCGAGGTGCTGGATCAGGTTGCCGTTCTTGGTGTCGTGGATGAGCAGGTAGTTCTCCGTGTCGTCGGCCTCCCAGCCCTCGAGCAGGCCCGCGCGCACCTTCACGCGCTGCTCGGGCTCTCGGAACCGCGGACTCTTGGCGTAGAACTTGGTCCACTTGACGGCCGCGGGCGGCACGACCGGCTCGAAGAACTCCAGACTCTCCGCGCAGCGCCGCCACGCACCGATGTTGCGCTCGGCCTCGTCGGCGCAGGTCCCGAGCAAGACCCAGGTGCGCTGCGCGTTGCGCAGCTCGGCCGCCCACTGGGTCGGCCTCGATTCCAGGAGCTCGGCCAGCGGCTGGATGTCAAAGGCGAGCTCGTACTCCTTGTACTTCCAGCCCTCTCGATCGCGTCCCGCGCTCTCGTTCGCGACCTTTCAGCCCTCGAGGCGCTGCGCGACGAAACGCTCGAACGTCGTGACCGGAAGAGGCTCCGTGGGCGGGTCGGGATCCTCGTGCCAGTCGAGGCGCAGGAGATAGAGCCCGGCCTGGGGCGTGCCCTTCGGCGCGTCGCGCTTCTTCTCCTGGACGTAGCGCAGCACGATCCACGGCTCCTTCGGCTGGACGGGCACCGGCTCGTATCGCGGCGGCACTTCGAGCGCGACGCCGAGCGCGGGGTACTTCTCTTCGCCGAAGTTACCCACGGCGTTACTCGTCAGAGCGACGAGGATCGGGATCAACGGATTCATCGGTTCCCCTCCTACATGGTGTTCCCTCCACCCCGGCAGATTCCCTCCGCCGTGAGCATCGTAGCACTCCTCGGCGACGAGGATCGGCCTGCGTCGTACGAGCTCGGCAGCCCGTCTCGGATCGAGGGAGGCGGCGAGTGGAAACAAGCGGATCCTGGCGGGTACACTCGCTGCTCGCCGTTCTGCTCTTGGAACCGGGAACCTCCTCGGAGCGAACCATGGGCTACCTGAGCAAGCTCCTTCTGCTGAGTTGCCTCTCGACCTCCGTGCTGGCAACGCCTGCCGTCGCGAGCCGGCAACAAGCAGGAGTCAACGCGCTCGTCCGAGACCTCGACTCCGCAGACGAAGCGACGCGCGAGGCGGCGATCGCTGCCCTGGCGAAGCGTCCGCGGAAGACGGTGGAAGAGTTGCTGGCGCAATTCGATTCGCAGATTTTCTCCGGGCAAATGAGGACCGGGGTGATCGAGGTGCTCGGCAGGATGAAGAAGACCGGCACGCAGATCTTGGAGGACGTCCTGCTGCAACGGCTGCACGCCGGGAACATCCCGCTGGTCTTCGCGCTCTTCGCCGCCATCGGAGACACCGGGCCGAAGGCTGCTTGGACATCCGCCTCGCTCGTCAAGCGCATCGAGGGCGGCTTCGATCAGGGCTTCAAGGAGTTCAACAACACGGTGATCGCCCTGGCGCTCATGACGCTGGGCGAGCTCGGGCCCACCGGTGCGAAGGCCGAGTCCGTGATCCGGAAGCACATGGAGGCCGCGGACCTCGGGGTCAAGCTCTCCGGGGCCATCGCGCTCTGGTGGATCGGCGGCGATCCGGAAGAGGTGTACCCGGTACTGAGCCAGGGCCTCACCGCGAAGGACGTGGTGGTCCTGGAGCGCGCGATCTTCGGGCTCGGCGAGATGGGCGCGCATGCGCAGGCGGCCTTGCCCGCGCTGGAAGCCCTGCGCGACAAGGTCTCGAACGAGACGAAAACCGTCCTCCTCGAGACCATCCGCAAGATCGAGGGCACGTTGCCGCCCAAGGGACCGCGCCGCAGTCAGCCTGAGAAGCCAGGCTAGGCCGCGACTCGTCGCGCCTCAGGGGACCTCCACCTCGACGACGCCACCACGCGGGACGTCGAGGGTCTTCTTCTCGCTCTCGCCGGAGGCCGAGTGGTACTCGATGCGCGCGGGTCCGGCGGGAACGAACTCGGCGCCGAAGGAACCCGTCGCATCGGCCTGGAGATCGACGTGGAAGGCGAGGCCGGGGTACGCCTCGGACCAAAAATCCAGCGGCGTGTCGAGCTCGAGCGCGCCGAGCCGCAGGCGGCCGCGCAGCGCGCCCGTGGGGACGTCGGCCTCCCAGGAGTTCTCGCCGGGCGCGAGGCGGATGTCCGCGCTCGCAGTCGCGTTGCGGCCACCGAGCTCGCCGTGGAGGACCAACGAGAAGTTGCCGGCGGCGGAAGTCGTCAGGTGGAAGCCGCCGTCCGGGTCGAGCGAGGCCGATTCGGCCTGGAGCGCGCGATCGTCGCTCGGGAACAGGCTCACGCTCCAGTCGCGCGGCGCGCTGCCGCCGAGCTGAAAGCGACCCGACAGAGTCACGAGCTGGAGCGCGCGCAGGTCGAGGTCGAAGCGCGTGGTTCCGCCCTCGTGCACGACGCAGTCCCACGGGATCTCCGCGGGTTTCTCGCCGTCGCCCGACGAGCGGCTCGAGGTGGTCGAGCTGGTGCTGATCTCGTCCTTGCGCCACACGACCTGCCACGAGCCCGGCGTCAGGCCCTCGAAGCGGTACTCGCCGGCGGCGTCGGTGCGGCCGGTGAAGCCGTGGCCGTCGCCGCGCGACAGGCCCACGATGCGGCCGCTCGGATCCTCGCCCGCGGTGACGATCACCCGGCCCGTGATCGCGCCGCCGCGCCCGAGCACGAGGTCGAGCGCGCTCGCGCCGGCGCCGGCCTCGAAGTGCAGCGGCCCCAGGTCGGTGGGCGCGAATCCGGGCGCCTCGGCGCGCACGAACCAGTCACCGGAGCGGCGCAACGTCAGGACGTACTCGCCCTTCTCGTCGGTGCGCGTCTCCGCCTCGGAGAACTTCTCCGCCAGGCAGCGAAAGCCGTTCACGACGTAGGAATCGCCCGCGCCCATCGCCTCGTGCAGGCTCACCGTCGCGTCCGCGATCGGGCCGGCGCTCGAGCTCACGCGACCGCGCACGCCGGGCAGCACCGCGAGGCGCGCCACGAGCTCGCCCGGCACCGCGGCCGGCTCGAAGGGGCCGAGCTCGGCGAGCTCGAAGCCCTCGGCCTCGACCGTGACCTCGAAGGTCTCGGCCGGAGCGAGGAGCTCGATCTCACCGGCGCGCAGGACTCCGTCGTCGGGCGCGCGGTGGTCCGCATGGAAGTGAGCGCGCGTCTGCTCGACCCGGGCGAGGAAGCGCTCGACCGGCCGGCCCTCAGCGTCCTCCACGCGCAGCCGGAAGGTGCGCTTCTCGCCGAGCTGGAGGACGAGATCGTGCGTCCCGGGCGGCACGTCGTGCGCGACCGCGGGCCGATAGCGCTTCTCCGGATCGCTGGCGAGGAACGAGTAGGAGGCGCGCACGTCGAGGAACTGCTTGAAGCGCCCGTTCTCGTCCGCCTTCGTGTTGCCGGTGCCGGACCGCCCGTGCAGCTCGTAGTGGTACTGGATCTCGGCCTGCGAGAGCGGTACGCCCGCCGGGTCGAGCACGACCAGGCGAATCGTGTCCTCCGGCGCGAGTGGCTCGAGCACGAGCTCGAGACCGTTGAGCTGGCCGCCGGGCGCGAGCTCGAGCCGTTCCGTCGAAGCCCACAGCCACTCCTCCTGCCCCGCCCACACGCGCACCGCGCCGGCGGGGACTTCCTCGAGCAAGAAGAAGCCGTTCTCCGCGGCCACGCCGGAAGCGATCGTTTCCCCCGGGCCCGTGAAGCGCGAGCCGCCCGAGAGGTCGAGGCCTTCCTCGACCGAGACCTGCGCGCCGCCGAGCGCGCGTCCGTGCGCGTCGACGACGCGCCCGCTCACGCGCCCCGCGGGCAGCAACACGACGTCGCCGAGATCGTGCCATTCCTCCGGGCGCAGCAGTGCCTGCACGCGCCGCGTGCCGAGGCCGCTGCGCGCGAACACGAGGTCGCAGGTCTGGCGCAGCCCGCCGAACAGGTCCACGTCGAGCTCGAAGGTCCCGTCAGCCGCCGAACGGCGCCCTTCGGCGACGCCCGCGCCCGAGATCCCCACATCCGCGAGCGGCGCGGCCACGGCGTCGACGCAGCGCCCGCGCACGTGCGCGACCTTCTTCGACGGTAGCTCCGCGGGCACGGCCGGCGTCGCGGAGTCGACAGGCTCGCGCTCCTCGACCAGCGCGGGTTCGGACCGTCGCGCGCTCTCGCCCACGTCGGCCGTGGACGCGAGCGTCAATGCCTCGCGAGCTTCGACAGGCCGACTCGACCTCGCTTCCGCCGGCGTCGCTTCGCCCCCGCCGCGACGCAGGCTGCCGGCCGACCGCCAAAGAACGATGAGGAGCCCCACGACTCCGACCAAGAAGGCGAACGCGATCCCGCGCTTCACGGCCGGAACGCGTTTTCGTACCGGTAATAGACTTCGAGCGTCAGCACGTTGATGGCCGTGCTGTAGAGCGCGTGCCCGGTGCTCCCGCCCCAGCGATCGTCGTCCAGCCAGCCACCGCGGCTGCAGGCTTTCGGCGTCGTGCTCTGGTTCTGCAGCGACAGGAGCGCGGCCACCAGGGCCCTGTTCCAGGGTCTCCAGTACTTGCCCGCCCCCGTGCGCGGGCTCTCGGGACCATCGAATTGATTCAGTGCCAGGGCCGCCTGGTACCAGTAGTAGTAATCGATCGAGAGCTTGTCAGCGGACACGGCCGGCAGGTCCTTGACGATGTGCTTGGCCGCCAGCTCGAGGAACGGATCCTTGATGTCGCGACTGACGAAGGTTCGCACCAGCATGCCGAGCGCGGACATGGTCGCGGTGTGGTAGGTGAACCGATCCCCGGGCCCCTTGACGGACTCTCCGGCCTGATCGGGACTCTGGTAACCGACCAGACCTTTCTTGCCGGTCGTGTGGCGGGCGTAGGCGAGCGCTCCATCCATGACCTCGGAGGGCACGGAGAGGCCGACGAGCTGGGCCGACTTCAGCGCCATGACCACCCAGGTCGTGACCGAGATATCGACGTCCTGGACGAGTCCGGCGTGTTGGCTCTCGGAGATCACGCCCGCGTCCAGCCTCTCGTCGAGGTGCTTCCTCGAGAAGTAGCGCCAGCCCCACAGGGATCCCTGCTCCTCGATCTTCTGGGCGGCCACGAGGTAGTCGACCGCTTTCTGCGCAGGGCTCTCGAGCTCGCGGCGTTGCGCGATGCCATAGGCCTCGCACACGGCCATCGCGGCCAGGGCCTCGTTGTACAGGGCGAAACTGAAATCGGGATTGCTGAAAGCCCCATCCTTCCGCTGGCGATCGACCAACCACTTGATTCCCTTCTCGACCACCTCGCCCGCCGCGTGGCGTTTGCCCGTGACCGTGTCGATGATCTCGATCGACGAGCCGACCGAGATGCCTTGTGCGAGGAAGGCGAGCAAGGCCAGTCCGGTCAGACCTTCGTCGTAATCTGGGACGAGCACGGTCTTGGCCGAGATGCACGGCTTGCCGGGCGTGCAGTGCGACGGGAGCGTGGTGGCGCCCCAGGAACCATCTTCGTTCTGGTGTCGGAGCAACCAGCACAAGCCCTCGAGCACGGCCTCCTCGGTCTTGACCGTGGCGTCCGTGGTCGGGCGTCCCTTCTTGGTAGGCGTCGCGGTCGCGGCCTGGCGCGAGGCGAAGGCCGAAGGTGAGCCCTTGCCGCCGTGCCCATCCTCGGTCGAGCCGTCACCTTCCTGGAGAGCGCGCCCGCTCGTCGAAAACGCGCTCGACAGGAGTGCGAGCGGTCCCACGAGACGGATGAGTCGCTTTTTCTGGTCGAAGACGAGCGCTGCGAGGTTCATGTCTTCCGCTCCCTACCCTCCTCGAGTTAGCCGACCCAGAGCTCTCGCGCCGCGAAGCGCGCCAGGCCTCCACGGGCCCCGCCCAAGGGTAACGCCCTGGATGCTGTCGCACGAGCTCGGACGCGAATCGGTACGACGAATCCTGGAGAAATGTGTCTCCTTCTCATTCTCCTCCGGACTCCGGAGCGAGCGAGAGAAAAGATCGCCTGGACGGCTTGACGATTCCACGCGCGGCGCTTCTCCTTTGCGAGTCGATCGCAGGGGGGTCATGTCGCTTCGGGCCGAATGGGATCATCTCTTGGTAGCCGCGCGTGGTGGTGACGCGCTGGCGCTCGGGCAATTGCTCGAGGTGGCGCAGGATGACCTGCAGTCGGTGGCCTCGGGCGTCCTCGGGCGCTCGACGCAGGCGCGGCTGCCGATCGAGGACGTGCTGGCCGAGGCGTTCGTGGCCGTCGTGAAGGACATCGCCTCGCTGCGGGCGACGAACTACGTCGGCTTCCGCTTCTGGTTCGCCTCGATCGCGCGCAACAACGTGCGGCGCACGCTGCGGCGCGAACGCGCGCGCGGGGAAGTGTCCGTGGACGAGGAGCCGGAGGACGAGAGCGGAGCCAGCGAGCCGCATTTTTTCTCGACGGAGAACCTGGCCTTCCTGCGCCGTGCGCTCGTCAGCATGCCGCGCAGCCAGCAAGCGGCGTACGTGCTGCGCGAGGGCCTGGGCCTCTCCTGGCACGCGATCGGTTTCGTGCTCGAACGGCGCGAGGCCGCCGCGGCACGGCTCGTCCACTACCGCGCCGCATTGCGCGTGAAGGAAGCCGCCGGCACCCGACCGGAGCTGCGCCTGGCTGCAGCGGTGATCATGGCCTGAGCTGAGCGACTCAGCCGGGAGCGCCGGGCTCCAGCCCGGCTCCGTTTCTTTTCTGCTCTTCTGTCTCTCGCAGGAAGGAGAAGAAGAGCAGAGCCGGGCTGGAGCCTGGCGTTCCCGGCTGACCGTCCCCTGCGTCAGCGCGGCTCGGTCGTGCGCGCCAGCCAGCCGAGCAGGATCTCGAAGTAGCCGCTGGCCATCGTCATGGGTCCATCGTCCGCAGCGGGCCACAGCGGCACGCTGATGCCGTGGTTTCCGCCGGGGAACACGTGGACCGACCAGGACTTGCCCGCGTCGCGTGCGAGCGTGGCGAGCAGCGCCACGTTGCGCGCCACGTCCGACTGCGTGTCGCGAGCGCCGTACAGCCAGAGCATCGGCGCGCTCACGGCCTCGAGGCGTGGACGCGGGTCGAATCCCATCACGCGCGGATACCAGTTCACCCACCAGGAATCGGTCGGCGTCGCCTGATAGGGGAGGCGCGCGAACCAGGGTCGTAGTGCGGCTTCCTCCAGCGCGTGCTGGAGCGGTTCGTACTCGACCGGCGGCACGCCCTCGCGCAACGCCGCGCATTCCAGTGACCACAGCGCGAGGAGTTCCTCCTCCTCGGCCGGCGCGAGCCCGGCGGCGCGTGCGCTCGAACGCATGGCATAGGTGTCGGCCTCGAGCAACGACACGGCGGGTCCGGAATGGTTCACGACGAAGGCGACGCGCTCAGGCGCGCGCGCGCAGGCTTCGAGCGCGACCCAGGTGCCTTGGCTCGCGGCGAAGAAGCCGATGCGCCGGGGATCGATGTCCGTGCGTGCGCGCAAGCTCTCCACGGCCGCCAGGGCGTCGCCCGCGAGCGCCTCGAGCCCGACCGTGCGCCAGCTCCCGCCCGAGAGCCCCGAACCGCGCTTGTCGTAGACCAGGCACGCGAAACCGAAGCGCGGCAGGTATTCCGCCAGGAAGCGCGTCGAGGCCTGACCACGGTGCGAGTCGCCGCCGCCGGGCACGAGGACCAGCGCGGGATGGGGCCCGGCTCCCGACGGCAGACCGAGCGTGGCTTGCAGCGTGAGTCCATCGCTCTCGAAGCGCAGCGCCTCCGCGCGCACCGCCGGCGAGGGGGCCGGGGCGAGCTCGAGCCTGGCCTCGCTGCCATCCGTGCGTCGGAGCATACCCGTCAGGGTGCCGCCTGCGCGTAGTTCCACATGGCCGAGCCCCTCGGGCAACTCGAAGGAGAGCCCGGTCGGCGTGCGCTGCAGCGCGCGCACCTCGAGCCCGAGACTCCATTGCGAGGCGAGATCGACGCGTGCCTTGTCCGGGGTGAGCGTGAGCCCGAGGAGCGCGCGCGCGCGCTCCGTCTCCAGCGTTCCGAGGTAGTACCCGTCGGCAACGGATTGGGCCGCGCTCGAGGCGGAAAGAACGAGGCCGAGGACGCACCAGACCCGCGGAGCGAGCGACATGGCACGAGTATGGCAGGTGGCGCCGAGGTGAACCCAGCGCAGGTGGTCTGGATGGAATCAGAGTCGCGCCCGGGTCACTCCTGGAGTGTTCGCGGACGAGAAACCGCGGGCCGCCCGAGAGCCCGGGCCGCGGCGGAAGAACTGCGCGGGATCCTGCGCGAATCTCAGCGTGGCTTTTGGATCGAGGCGTGGTGAATAATGGGAAGCGGGCATGAGCACCCCGAAGGCCGCTCTCGACTCGGGTACCGCTCCCACCACGGGCCCCGCCCACGGGCGCATCCCAGGCTACTCCGGACTGCGCGAGCTCGGGCGCGGCCGCTCGGGCGTCGTGTTCCTCGGCCGGGACGACGGCGGCCGGCCCATCGCCTGCAAGGTGTTCGACGCGCGCGGACTGACGCGCCTGGTGCAGGTCGTCTTCCTCGGCTCGCCCAATCCCTACGTCTGGAACGAGGACGCGGTGCGCTGTGCCTTCTTGCGCCGGCGCATCCTCGCGCGGCTGGTCGAGCACTGGTTCGCGGGTCGGCTGTGCGTGGCCGGTGCCCTCGACCTCGTCTGGAACGAGGAGCACCGCGCCTTCGAGCTGCAGGCGGAATTCTCCCCGGGCGTCCCGCCGCCGCTGCACCACGCCGGTCGCACCAGCGGGACGGGACTCGTGCGCGAGCTCGTGGTCGAGATCATGGCTCCCCTGCAGCGGCACCTGATCGAGGCCGGCTTTCCGGGCCTCGTCTGGCAGGCAGGCAAGGGCAATCCGGTCGCGCTCAACAACTTCCTGCTCGAACGCCTGGACGAGGGTCGTCACCGCTGGCGCTGGATCGATCTCGAGTCGGGCGTGCCGGCACTCGCGCCCATCGATCCGCGCGCCCTGTTCGGGTTCTACCTGCCGCAGTCCTTTCGGCTCGGCCGGCCGCTGTTCGACGACGTCGACACGCAGCGGCTCGAGCGCTACCTCGACCAGGAAGGCGCTGCGCTGCAAGCGCTGCACGGTGTCGACGAGCTCGAGGAACTGCGCAGCGCGACGCGCAAGCTCGCGCGCTGCCAGACTCGCTGGAAGGAACTGCGGCGCCACGAACGCGGCATCGGCCATGCCCTCGCACGAGGTCGGCTGAACGAGGAGAGCGCGGAGTGGTTCCGGACCCGACCCGTGCGCTGGTACACCCAGGAAGGGTTGCGCTACCTGAGCTCCGCCTGGCGCCGAGCCTGCGCCCTGCCCGGCTGGCTGGGGCGGTGTTTCGTGCGCATCCCCTGGCGCGCGAGCGCGCGCAAGGCCTGGAGCTTCGCGACCTCCGGCCGCTTCCGCCGGCGCAGCGCACTCCATTTCGTCGCCCAGCGCATCCGCGCGTGGGAGCGCCGCGGACAGCTCACGCGCGCCGAAGCGCTCCACCTGCGTCGGCACCTCCCGCGCGAGGAGTCGAGCGCGTACTTGACCGACTTCGCCGTGCACCTCGCGCTGAAGGTCCCGGTCAAGACCTTCGAGTACTGGGTCTTGCCCACGCTGTGGGCCGTGGGCTGGCTCGGGGATGGAGCCCTGGCCCTCGGTCTGCTGATGAGCGGCCCGATGGTGCGCACGCTCTACACCTCCGTCCGCATGGCGCAGTCCCTGCGCCGCGGCCGCGAGCTGCCGCTGGTCGCCCTGGGCGTCGGCCTCGTGCCGGTGCTGGGCAACTTCGCCTACCCGGTGCAGATCCTGTACTCCTCCACCGAGGAGCAGGACGACCTCGCGCGCTTCATCCTCTACGACGGCTGCGCACGTCTCGGACGCCACGTTCCCATCTGGGGCGGCGCGGACACGCTCACCGAGCACGTCTTCAACCGTCTGCCGGACCGGCTGGTGAACCTGCGCCGGCGGCGCTCATCCGGGAGCGCCGGGCTCCAGCCCGGCTCCGGGTCTTCTACGGCTCCTCTCGGATAGCGGAAGA
>JANOGB010000231.1:0-18818 GCA_031413955.1 Planctomycetota bacterium
CCAGGCGCGCGTCAGCGCGCCGCGGACCGCGGGGCGTCTTTCGAGCTCGACTGCACGGCGCCACGGGCCGGCCACCTCGCTCCCGCGCGAAGGCGGGGCCCCGACGAGCGAGCGGACACCCACTCAGCAACCATGCTCTTCCTCCACTCCAAGAACCTGCGCCCACACGACTTCCTGAAGCTCTCCTTACTTCCCTCCTCGCATGACGACCCTCAGAGCAGGCCCGGGTTCGCCCCGCCGTCGTAGGAGAGGGCCACGCCGCTCAGGAAGCTGCAGCGCTCCGAGCACAGGAACGCCACCAGGTCGCCGAACTCTTCCGGACGTCCCAGGCGCCCGAGCGGGATCTTCTGCAGGTATGCGGCGCGCTCCTCGGCCGCGGTGCGGCCGCTCTTCTTGGCCTGCGCCTGGAAGAGCTCCTCGATGCGCTCGGTGGCGAAGGCGCCGGTGCACACGCTGTTCACCAGCACGCCGTCCTGCGCGACCTCGCCGGCCAGCGACTTCAGGTAAGCCGTCAGGCCGGCGCGCATGGTATTCGAGTAGACCAGCGTCGGGATCGGCACGCGCACCGTGCTCGAGGTGAGCCCGACGATGCGCCCCCACTGCGCCGCGCGCATCCCGGGCAGCGTGCACTGGACGGCGTGGATCGCCGAGCGCAGCGTGAGCTCGAAGGTGCGCTGCAGACCCTCGTCGTCGACCTCGAGCGCCGTGGCGGGCGGCGGCCCGCCGGCGTTCGTCACCAGGATCTGGATGGGCCGGCCGAAACGCCGCGCGGCCTCGGCCACGTGCGCGGCGAGCGCCGCGCGGTCGGTCACGTCGAGGGGCGCGCAGTACAGGCGCTCGCCATGTCCGGCCAGTGCCGCCCGCGCGCGCTCGAGCCGCGCGGGATTACGCCCGCTCACGGCCACCTGCGCGCCCTCCGCGAGCAGCGCGCGCGCGCTCGCCAGCCCGAGACCGCTGGTCGAAGCCAGCACCACCGCCGCCTTGTCCGTCAGTCCGAGATCCATGTCGTTGTTCGGCAGCGTCGCTCTGCCGCCTTTTCTGCCGCCGGGTTCGTCTGCTAAGGTCTTGGCCCCTCTCCTACCTCAAACACCACAACGAGCCAAGCGATGAGCGAGCACGCAAAACCCCTGGGCGTCGGCGACCTGGTCCCCGACTTCAAGCTGACCACCTTCGAGCCCACCAAGAAGGGTTTTGGAGAATACAGCCTGGCCGAGGCCAAGAAGGCCAAGCAGTGGTCGATCCTGTTCTTCTACCCGGCCGACTTCACCTTCGTCTGAGCGACCGAATTCGCTGCTCTGGCAGAGCAGCAACACCGCTTCGAACGACTGAACGGCAAGCTGGTCACGGTCAGCACGGACACGCAGTTCGTGCACCTGGCCTGGCAACGCGAGGAGAAGGAGCTCGAGAAGGTCGCCTACTCGATGGGCGCCGACCCGACCGGCAACGTATCGCGCCTGTTCGGCGTGTACGACGAGAACACCGGCCTGGCGCTGCGCGGCACCTTCCTCGTCAGCCCGGAAGGCAAGCTGATGAACAGCGAGGTCAACTTCTACAACATGGGCCGCAACATCGAGGAGCTGCTCAGGAAGTTCAAGGCCAACATCTACCTCGCCGGCCATGCCAAGGAGGGTTGCCCCTCCAAGTGGAAGGACGAGGGCGACAAGACGCTCACGCCCGGCCCCGAGATGGTCGGACGCGTGCACGAGGCCATGAAGGGCTGACGCTCACGGAGCCACCCTGAGCTCGCGGAGCCCGGCAGCGCCACGGCGGTGCCGGGCTCCTTGCTTTCGCGCAGAGCGGAACGCGATCCTCAGCCGAATGAGAAGCGCCCTCCGCTCCCTGCTCAAGTACTTCCTGCGCGGGCTGATCGTGCTCGCGCCCATCGCCCTGACGCTGTGGATCCTGTGGCAGATCTTCCAGCTCGTGGACGGCTTGATCCCGCTGCCGGACCTGCCCTACTTCGCGCCCGGCGTCGGTTTCGCCCTGGTGGTCGCGATGGTGACCCTCATCGGTCTCCTGACGACCAACCTGCTCGCGGCCCAGGCGATCGAGCTCGGCCAGCGCGTCATGGGGCGCCTGCCGTTCGTCAAGCTGCTCTACACCTCGATCAAGGACCTGACCGTCGCCTTCGTCGGAGAGAAAAAACTCTTCGACCGGCCCGTGCTGGTGACGTTCCCGGGCGGGATCCAGGTCGTGGGCTTCGTGACGCGCGAGGACCTGTCCGAGCTCGGACTGCCCGAGCGCGTCGCGGTCTACATGCCCCAGTCCTACAACTTCGCCGGCAACCTGCTGCTGGTCCCGCGCGAGCGCCTGCAACCGCTGGCGCGCACGGCGAGCGAGGCCCTGGCCTTCGTGGTCTCCGGCGGTCTGACCTCGGCGCCGAGGGAGTAGCGTGCGCACCGCTGCGCTCACCGCGCTCGAACCCGCCTCGCCCTGGCAGGTCCGGCGCGCATCGTGTATTCCTCGAAGCACCCCTTCTGCGAGTCTCCGCATGCGCCTCCAAGCCACCGCCGCCCTGCTCCTCCTCTCGGCCTGCGCCTCCTCGAAGACCGTCGATCCGGCGACGCGGGCGCGCGAGCTCGCGCAGCGCTTCCTGATCGTCGATGGCCACATCGATGTTCCCTATCGACTGCACGGGCAAGACCCTGCGCAGCGCGAAGACGTCGGCGAAGCCACGGCCGGCGGCGACTTCGACTACCCGCGCGCGCTCGCCGGCGGGCTCGACGCGCCGTTCCTGTCGATCTACACGCCGGCCGAGGACGAGGAGCGCGGCACGTCCAAGAAGGTCGCCGACGAGCTGATCGACCTGGTCGAGGACATCGTGCGCGCGCACCCGGACCGCTTCGCGCTGGCGCGCACGGCAGGCGAGGTGCAGGCCACGGTCGCAGCCGAGAAGATCGCGTTCCTGCTCGGCATGGAGAATGGCAGCCCGATCGAGGGCGACCTCGGCAACCTGCAGCACTTCTTCGCGCGCGGCGTGCGCTACGTCACCCTGTGTCACGGCAAGGACAACCACATCTGTGACTCGTCCTACGACACGCGCCACACCCACAGCGGCCTCTCGTCCTTCGGGCGCCTGGTCGTGCGACGGATGAACGAGCTCGGGATCCTGGTGGACCTCGCGCACGTTTCCGACGACGCCTTCTGGCAAGCGCTCGAGATCACGCGCGCGCCGGCGATCGCCTCGCACTCCTCGCTGCGTCACTTCGTGCCCGGCTTCGAGCGCAACCTCTCCGACGAGATGGTGCGTGCGCTCGGCAAGAATGGCGGCGTGGTCATGATCAACTTCGGCTCGAGCTTCCTGACCGCCGAAGCGAACGCATACTACGAGCACCGCGAGGGCGCGCTCGCCGCCCTGCGCGCCGCGCATGCCGAGGGCTCGGAGGAGCTACGCGGCGCCGTCGCGGCCTGGGAACTCGCCAACCCCTTTCCGCGCGCCGACGTGAAGCACGTCGCCGAACACATCGACCGCGTCGTGCGCCTCGCCGGCGTGGACCACGTCGGCTTCGGCTCCGACTTCGACGGCGTGGGCGATTCCCTGCCCACCGGCCTCCTGGACGTCTCGATGTACCCGAACCTGATCGCCGAGCTCCTGCGGCGCGGTTACTCGGAGGACGCCATCGAGAAGATTTGCGGCGGCAACGCCTTGCGGGTGCTGGGCGAGTGCGAGCGCGTGGCGCGCGAGCTGTCCGGGCGCTGAAGCGCTTTCCGGCCCGGCAGAGTGCGGCTGGCTCGTTTCCGGAACCGAAAGGAGCAGGGTGGACCTCAGCCTCTCGGGCATCCTGGCCTCGGCCCTGATCGGGTCGGTTGGCTACGTGCTCTTCCACTACGGCCGCAAGAGCGCGCGCATGCCGCAGCTCGTCAGCGGCTTGACGCTCATGCTGTTCCCGCTCTTCGTCACGGGCGCGAGCTGGATGCTCGCGATCGCGGCGCTCGTTTTGGCCTTGTTCTGGGTGAGTCTGCGCGCCGGGATGTAGGGCGCTAGCTGCCCGGCGGAGCCGCTACTCGTCCCCGACGTAGCCCAGGTCCTCGAGCTGGCCTTCGACCTCCGGGTCGAGCACGACGGGGAGCGAGGGCGTGGCGCGACTGCGCTCGCCTTGCAGACGCTGCTCGAGCTCCGCGCGCAGGCCCGCGAAGCTCGCCCCGACGGGCTGCCGTGCGAGTTCACCCGGATCCTGCTCCAGGTCGAAGGCGAGCGCGCCCGACGGCCGCAGGATCAGTTTTCTGGGCCAGGCGAGGATCGCGCTCTGGTGCTCGCCGTACAGGGTGCCCTCCGCGAGCAGAGTCCGCGGAGCTTCGCCTTCGCCGCGCAGCGCGCGCACGAACGGGGTGCCCTCGATGCCGCCCGGCTCCGCGCCCGTCAGAGCGCAGATCGTGGCCGCCACGTCCAGCAAGGACGCGGGCGTCGCGAGCCTGCGCGGCTCGATCCCGGGCCCGCTCACGATCAAGGGCACGTGCAGCACCTCCTGGTGCAGGCTGTGGCCGTGTTCGAAACCCTGGTGCTCGAACAGCTCCTCGCCGTGGTCCGAGGTCAGGACCACGAAGGTGTCGTCCAGCGCCCCCGCCGTCCGCAGGCCGGCGAACAGGCGCCCGAGCTCGGCATCGACGAAGGCGATCTCCTCGTCGTAGGCCGCAATGACGAAGGCCCGGTCCGCGGCCGGAAGCGTGGCCGCCGTACGCCGCAGCTGGCGCAGGCCGTCGACCGGCAGCGCCAGCTTGCTGGCCAGGCCCTGCGTGAACGCGCCGCGCGCGCCCGCACCCGCGTCGTAGGGCAGGTGCGGATCGAAGAAGTGCGCGAGGACGAAGAACGGACCGTCGGGTCGCGTCGCGAACCACGCCAGCAACTCGTCGACCGCTTCCCTGGCGTCCGCCGAGGGCCGGACGGAGTAGTGCTCGAAACCCTGCTGCAGCCCGAAGGACGGCTTCAGGAAGTTGTTCGTCACCACCGCGGCCGTCGCGTGGCCGCGGTCCGCCAGGGCCTCGGCGAGCGTGCGCGTGCTGGACGGCAGGCCGAGGAACTTCCGGCGCAGGGCCTTGCCATCGGCCCCGCGCTCGACGCCGCAGCCGTGACGGCTCGGCGTCAGGCCCGTGAGCAAGGAAGCCATGCTCGGCAGGGTCCACGCGGAGGGCGCGTGCGCGCGCTCGAACACGGCTCCGCTCCGGGCCAGGGCATCGATGTGCGGCGAAGTCGGACGCGCATAGCCGTAGGCGCCGAGGTGATCGGCGCGCAGCGTGTCCACCACGATCAGGAGCACCGAGGGGGACGCGGAGTCTCGCCGCCCGTCGCCGCAACTCGCGAGGGCGACGAGGCTCGCCACGACCAGGCCCGCGAAAGCGGCTGCGCGCAGCTGGATCTCTCTCATCGCGCGGCTCGCAAGCGGGTCCGGTCGACCAGAAAACGCGTCGCCACCATGGCCGCGAGCCACGCGCCGCCTTGCAGCAAGCGCCTGGCGTTGGTGCTCGGCGCGCCGAACCCGTAGAAAACGAGGTAGGCCTCTTGCTCCCGCGCCGGGTCGGGAATGGTGCGGTGAAAGTGCTGGAAGAAGAACAGGCACACCAGCGTGCCGCAGAGCTCCCAGCGCTCCAGGCGAGACACCTGCACGAGCAGGCTCAGCACCAGGACCTGGGCCGCCACGGAATAGGACACGAAGACGGCGATGTTGTCGCCGCCGTAGAGCGCCAGCAGGAAGAGCAACCCCATGTAGAGGGCGAGGCTGGCTGCGTGCGGGCGCAGCGCGGAGAGGAGCGCGCGCAGGCGCGTGGGCGTCAGCAGGAGCAACGTCGGCAGCCAGTAGACCAGATAGGCTGCGGAGAGCGTCGAGAGGCGCGCGAAGCTGGTGGGCGCTTCCCACAGACGCGCCAGCGTCTCGGGCTTGTGCAAGGGGTCGATCCACTGCTGGGAGCGATCGACCCGCAGCAAGAGCCGCGGCAAGAGGAAGAGCGCGAGACCCAGCACCGCCACGAGCGCGAACCCGAGCCAGCGCTCCCCCGCCGTCCGGCGCCGCGCGCGCCAGAGCTCGAGCAGACTGATCGCCCAGGGGATCAGCAGCATCTCCTTGAACAACAGGCCGCCCGCGCCGACCAGCCCCGCGCGCAACGTCCAGCCCTTCCACAGCCACCAGAAGGCGAGCAGCACGAGCGCATACCCACCCACGTCCACCAGCGACCAGAAGAACAGCGGAAAGCGCACGTGGTGGTAGCACAGCCCGACCACCAGCGCGACGAAGGCCGCCGGGCGCAGCGCGGCCCCCAGGGTTCGCGCGCCGGCGTAGGCGAAGCACAAGACCAGCGTGGCCGCGATCCTGCCCACCAGCTGGAAGCTCTGCTCGAGGTCGAGGCCGCTCGCCGCATCCAGCCAGTGCGCGAGGAAGGGCATGCCCGGCCGGTAGGCGAAGGGCGCCATGCGCTGCGCCGCGTAGCCCTCCTCGGCGAGCTGGAAGTACCACTTGCCGTCCCAGAGCGGAGCCGTCTCTCCCGTCCACGCGTCGACCAAGAGGACGAACGCGCCAGCCGCGAGCAAGACCAGGATCCCCTCCACCCAGCGGGGCTTCATGGCGCGCTCTCCATCGAGGCGCGGACAGTAGCGGGGGTGCCGAGCCCTCGCAAGCCGCGCCGCGACCGACGCTCGGCTCCACCCCGTAGAGCGCCGCGACTCTCCCGGTTGAGCCCGGAACTTCAGCGGGCGTAGCCCAGGTCCTCGAGTTCCTCGAGCGCCTCGGGGTCGAGGCCGATGGGGCTCGGCTCCAGGCGCGGCAAGGCCGCGAACTCTGCCAGGCTCCGCTGCAGCGCCGCGAGCGGCGCGCCTGCGAGCTTGGCGTCGCCACCTGCTGGCCAGCGATCGTCGCGCTCGCTCGGGTCGACCTCGAGCGCGTAGAGCTCGTAGCTGTCCTGGTCCTGGTCGTGGATCAGCTTCCAGCCGTCGAGCACGACGGCGACCTTGCGCCCGTCTTCGCCGAAGGCGTGCGACCCCTCGCTGAAGACCGGCGGCGCGCGCCCGCTGCGGGCGACCTCGAGCAGGTCGACCCCGCCGAAGACTGCGCCGTCCCCGCCGGCGAGGTTCAGCAGCGTGCGCGGAAGGCTGCGCGTCTCCACCGCGGCCGTGACCAGCGTGCCGCGCAGGTCCGCGTCGATGGCCCCGGCGATCAGGAGCGGGACGTGGACCAGCGCCTGGTAGACGTCCTTGCCGTGGAAGAAGCGCCCGCGCTCCTGGAAGTACTCGCCGTGATCCGCGGTCACGACCAGCACGCTGCGCCCGCCGTCCGGGCGCGCAGAAAGGCCGGCCCACAGTTTTCCGATCCATTCGTCGGTGAGCGCGATCTCCTCGTCGTAGATGGCCTGGATGTAGGCGAGGTCGGCGGGCGAGACCGTGCTCTCCTTGAGGCGCTTGGCCGAGACCTTGGCGGGCAGCGGGCCCGTGTAGCCCGCGCTGAAGCCGAACTCGGGATGGCGCACGTAGGTGAAGTGCGGGTCGAAGTAGTGCACCCACAAGAAGAACGGCTCGCTGACGGCCGCGACCCGCTCCAGCGCCGTGCGCGTCAGCGCGGCGGAGGTCACGCCCTCGTGGCCCTGGAGGTTCGTCTCGTCGAAGACCTCGAAACCCTGGGCAAAACCGTGGCCGCTGCCGACGAACGCATGCGAGACGACGGCGACGGTATGGTAGCCGCGGGCCTGCAGGCGCTCGGCCAGGGTCTCGGCCGCGGCGGGCAGGGCCAGCTCGCCGCCGATGGCGCCGTGCTGCCGCGGATACAGCGAGGTGTGCAGCGAGGCCATGCTGGGCAAGGTCCACGGAGCCTGCGCGATCGTGTTCGTGAAGCGCACGCCCTCGGCGCCCAGGCGCGCGAGATTCGGCGTGGTGGGACGCGCGTACCCGAAGGCCTGCGTGTGATCGGCGCGCAGCGTGTCGATCGTCACCAGGATCAGGTTCGGAGGGCGTGGCGCGGAGGATTCGCCGGTTCCGCAGGCGAGGACCGCGAAGCCGAGGCAGGCCGGCGCAAACCGCGCCGAAGACCGACGCGAGCGCCGAGGACTCGAACTCCGCGGGTGTGTCGTCTCGCGTCGCGGCGCAGCGAACATCCGGCTAGCATACAGAGGCGACGGCGACGTCCGGTCTCGCGCCCGCTATCGCCCGCCTCGAGAGACTCGATGATCCACGCTCCAACCGGCCGGCTCTCCGTTCGCGCGCGAGAACTCCTGTTCGCCCTGGCACTGGCCCTGGTGTGCTGCACGGGGCTGGCCACGGAGAGGCCGTCTGCGCAGCAGCTCCCGCGCGAGGTCCGCAAAGACGGCGCGGCTTCCCCGCAGCAGCGCGCGCTCCGCCCCAACGTCGTGCTCGTGATCCTGGATCAGCTGCGCGCGGACATGCTGGGCTGCTACGGCAACACATCCTGCAAGACCCCGAACATCGACGCGCTCGCGGCCAAGGGGACGATCTTCACGCGCGCCTACGTGCCCTACTCGCAGTGCTCGCCGGCGCGGGCGTCGCTGATGACCGGGCTCGAGCCGCATCGGACCGGGATCCGCATCCAGCCGCTCGCCCACCAGGCGGCGGAAGAACGCCTGCGCTTCGACCTGCCCTCGCTCGGCTCGGCATGCAAGGCCGCGGGCTACGCAACGGCCTACTTCGGCAAGTGGCACCTCAGCCCCCCGGCCAGCGAGGAGCAGGAGCTGGCGCGCTACGGCTACGACCTCTTCGTGAAGGGGCCGCCGGCGCCGCGCGAGATCGAGGCCTTCAGAGAGCAGGGGCAAGAGCACCTCTACTTCGATGGTCCGCTGGCGGGCACGTGCACCAAGACCGGCAGCTGGACGGAGGTGCTGGCCGGCGAGGCGCTGCGCTTCATCGAGCGCCACCGCGCCGAGGATCCGCAGCAGCCGTTCCTGCTGGTCTACTCGGATCCGCGGCCCCATCCGCCCTACGTCGTGCCGCCCGACGTCCTCGAGCGCTACGCACCGAAGGACGTCCCCCTCTGGCCCAATCTCCGCGACGACCTCGCGCTGCGCTCGGAGCTGGTGCAGAGGATGCGCACGAACATGGTCGGCGCTCCGCCGCCCGCGGACGACTTCTGGCGCGGAGTCCTGCGCCACTACGCGGCCATGCTCTCGGCCGCCGACGAACAGATCGGGCGCCTGCTCGCCAGCCTCCAGAAGCACGGGATCGAGCGGGACACGATCGTGGTCTTCGTCGCCGATCACGGCGACACGCTGGGTGCCCACGGGTTCTTCTCGAAGAGCGCCGTGCCCTTCGAGGAGCTGATCCGCATCCCGCTGCTGATCCGCTGGCCCGGGCAAGTGCTCGAGGGTGCGACCTCGGCCGCACTCATCGGCATCCAGGACGTCTTCCCGACCCTGATCGAGCTGGCCGGTCTGGGCGTCGAGACCGAGGGCATGAGCGGCGCCAGCCTCGCGCCCCTCCTGCGCGGAGAGAAGCCCGCGGCCTGGCGCCAGTACTACCACTCGTGGCACGAGGGCAACGTCTACGGCAAGCTCACCATGGACGTGCTGGTCGGCCAGCGCTTCAAGTACGTCTTCTATCCACTCGGTGGCAGCGAGCTCTACGACCGCGAGCAGGATCCGTGGGAGCTGAAGAACCTCGCCGGCGAGGAGGCCCACCGCGGAACCGCGCAGGAGATGCACGCCTTCCTGCTGCAGAAGATCCAGCAGGACAAGTACCGCAGCTACGCGATGCCGCAGTCGCCGCGCTGAGCGCGCCAGGTGCTTGCGGGCCGAGCTCCGGTGCTTCCGGTCCTCACCCGAGGCGCGCGTATTCGAGGCCCAGCCAAACCGGCTCGCGCGCGTGCCAGATGCCGAAGTGCCAGCCCGGGCCGAAGGCCGCGAGGTCGAGCCTCTCCCCCATCGAGCGATAGGTGTGCACGGCCGCCAGGCCGGCCTGAGCGGCCTCTGCCCACGCCTCTCGCGGCACACGCAGCGCGTACTGCGTGCCCAGCGCGAGTGCCACCACCAGCCCCCCATCCGCGTGCACCAGGGCCGGGCTGCCGTACACCAGGACGCGCGCGGCGCGCGGCAGGTCCTTGCCGAGCTGGTCCCACACGCGCTCGACCACGTCGGGGTGACTGCCCGCGCCCTGGTACGGATCGGGCACGGAGGACGGCCGCGCGATCGGAGCCCGCGCGTGCTTGCCGCGCGAAAGGTGCGCCAGCACGCCGAGGTTCTCGGCGTGCGCGAGAGCGAGGGGCGCCAGACGCAGGTTCGTCACGGAGCGATCATCGGCCGCCCCGGCTCGCGCGCTTCAGTGCGCGGCGGCCGCACTGAGCAGGCCGGCCTTCTTCAGCGCCTGCTCCATCGTCTCGCCCAGCCGGGCGGGGCTCGGCGTGACGTGCACGCCGGCGCGTTCGAGGGCGGCGATCTTCTCTTTCGCCGTGCCCTTGCCGCCCGAGATGATCGCGCCCGCGTGGCCCATGCGCCGGCCCGGGGGTGCGGTGACGCCGGCGATGAAACCGACCACGGGCTTCTTGACCTCCGAGCGGATGAACTCGGCGGCCTGCTCCTCGGCCGAGCCGCCGATCTCGCCGATCATGACGATGCCGTCGGTCTCGGGATCGGCGTTGAAGGCCGTCAGGCAATCGATGAAGTTCGTGCCGTTGACCGGGTCGCCGCCGATGCCGACGCAGGTCGACTGCCCGATGCCGCGCGAGGTGAGCTGCCACACGGCCTCGTAGGTGAGCGTGCCGGAGCGCGAGACGACGCCCACGCGTCCGGGCTTGTGGATATAGCCGGGCATGATCCCGATCTTGCAGCCCGCGCTCGAATCGTTGCCGGGCGTGATGATGCCCGGGCAGTTCGGTCCGATCAGGCGCGTCTTCGAGCCGCGCAGGCGCTCCATCACCTTGACCATGTCGAGCACCGGGATGCCCTCGGTGATGCACACCACCAGCTCGAGGCCCGCGTCGGCTGCCTCCAGGATCGCGGCCGCGGCGAACTTCGGCGGCACGTAGATGACCGAGGCCGTCGCGCCGGTCGCCTTCTTCGCCTCCTTGACGTTCTCGAACACGGGCCGGCCGAGGTGCGTGGTGCCGCCCTTGCCGGGCGTGACGCCGCCGACGAGCTGCGTGCCGTAGGCGATGGCCTGCTCGGAGTGGAACGTGCCGTGTTTTCCGGTGAAGCCCTGGCACAGGACCTTGGTGTGCGCGTGGACCCAGATGGCCATGGTTACTTCTTCCCCTTCGATGGAGCCCCACGGACGGCAGCACAGATCTTCTTGGCCGCGTCGTCCAGATCGCTGGCGGTGATGATCGGCAGCCCGGACTTCTCAAGCAGGGCCCGGCCCTTCTCGACGTTCGTGCCCTCCAGGCGCACGACCAGCGGCACGCCGAGCTTCACCTGCTGCACGGCCGCGATCACGCCCTCGGCGAGCACGTCGCACTTCATGATGCCGCCGAAGATGTTGACCAGCACGCCCTGCACCTTCTTGTCGGACAAGAGCAGCTTGAAGGCCTCGGTGACCTTCTCCTTGGTCGCGCCGCCGCCGACGTCGAGAAAATTCGCGGGCGCGGCGCCATGCAGCTGGATCACGTCCATGGTCGCCATGGCGAGACCCGCGCCGTTCACCATGCAGCCGATGTTGCCGTCCAGCGCGATGTAGGAGAGGTCGTGCTTCGAGGCCTCGACCTCCTTCGGGTCCTCCTCGTCCAGATCGCGCAGCGCGAGCACGTCCTCGTGGCGGTAGAGCGCGTTCGAGTCGAAGTTCATCTTGGCGTCGAGCGCCAGCACGTCGCCCGCCTTGGTGGTCACGAGCGGGTTGATCTCGGCCAACGAGCAATCGAGCTCGACGTAGGCCTTGGCCAGCGTCTTCAGGAAACCCGCGGCCTTGTCGGCCACTGCGCCCGTGAGGCCGATCCCGGTCGCGAGCTTCTTCGCCTCGGCGTCGGCCAGGCCCTTCACCGGCGAGAAGGCGCACTTCAGGATCTTCTCGGGATGCTCCGCGGCGACCTTCTCGATCTCGACCCCGCCCTCGGACGAGACCATCATCACCGGCAGCTGGCGCTCGCGGTCGAGCGCCACGCCGACGTAGAGCTCGGAGGCGATCTCGCAGCCTTGCTCGACCCACAGACGGCGCACGAGCTGGCCCTCGGGTCCGGTCTGGATCGTCTTGAGCGCCTTGCCGAGCATCCCGGCCGCGGCTTTCCTGGCCTCGTCCGCGCTCTTCACGACCTTCACGCCGCCGGCCTTGCCGCGCCCGCCGGCGTGGATCTGCGCCTTGACGACACACACCGGACTCTTCAGCGCGGTGTAGGCCTGTGCGGCTTCCTCGGCGCTCTTGCACTCGCGGCCCGCAGGCACCGCGGCGCCGAAGCGGCGCAGCAGCTCCTTGGCCTGGAACTCGTGTATCTTCATGGCTGGGGTGTCGGTGGAGCGCGGGGGGCGCTGCGTGCGCCGGCTCCGCAGCGTGCGACGGAGCGAGAAGCGCACCAGGCTAGCGAGCGTCCGGCGAGGGCACTAGGCTCCGTCGTGATGCGCGCCCTGGTCCTCCCGCTCACGGGCACGATCCTCTGCGCCTGCGGACCATCCGCTCCCCCGCCTTCGGTGATCCTCGTGTCGATCGACACCCTGCGCGCGGACCACGTCGGCCTCTACGGCTACTCGCGCGCGACGACCCCGTTCCTGGATCGCTTCGCCGAGGACGCGACAGTCTTCGAGCACGCCTTCACGTCCTGTCCGTGGACGCTGGTCGCGCACATGACCATGCTGACCGGCCTGTTCCCGGCCCAGCACGGCGTCGTCCAGGCCGAGCTCGGCCTGTCGCCCGAGGTCCCGCTCCTGGCCGAGCGCCTGCAGCGCGAGGGTTACCAGACCCTGGCGCTGTACCACCCGAGCTGGATCTCCGAGCGCTACGGCTTCCAGCGCGGCTTCGACGTCTTCCGCGGCCACGACTCGGCCGAGGAAGCCGGCGAGCACCTGCGCGAGGAGCTCGCGCGTCTCGACCGCGCGCGCCCGTACTTCCTCTTCTATCACCTGTTCGACGTGCACAACGGGGCCATGTCCACGGGCACGCACGTGATCTATCCGTCGCCCGAGCCGTTCCAGGATCTGTTCCAGCAGGGCGCCGCGGAGCGCTTGCCCGAGCTCCCGCCGGACGTGATCTGGGAGTCGGAGAACCTGCTCGACAAAGAGCAGCTCGCGGCCCTGACCGCGCTCTACGACGGCGGTATCCGCCACGTGGACACGCGCCTCGCGGAGGCCTTCGAGTGGCTCGAGCAGCAGGGCTGGCTCGCGAACACGCTGGTCTTCTTCACCTCCGACCACGGCGAGGCCCTGGGCCAGCGCGGCCGGCTCACGGGGCACGGCGACCTCGCCCAGGAGGGTCTGCACGTGCCGCTCGTCGTGCGCCATCCGCGCGGAAAGAGCGCCGGCACGCGCGTCGGGGCGCTGACGCATCTCGGCGACATCGTCCCGACCGTGCTGGACGTGGCCGGATTGCCCGCGGATCCCGCGCTGCCCGGACGCTCGCTGTTCGGCGAGCTGCCGGCCGGGCGCGTGGTCACGGGCATGCACGAGGCGCAGGAGTTCGTCGTGCGTTGGCCCGAGAAGCTCATCCGCAAGAAGGGCCTCGGCACGGTACGCCTCGACCTCGAGCGCGACCCACGCGAGCTCGACGTCCGCCCCGCCGCGGGCGAGCGCTTCGACGAGCTGCTACGGCAGGCCTTTGCGCACGAGCGCGCCCATCCCCCCGCGCAGGTGATCGGCGCGCTCCCGCCTGCGGAGCTGGCCGCCCTGCGAGCCCTCGGCTACGGCGGCGAGGAGGGCCAGTGAACTCCCGCGGCCCCGCCCTGCAACGCTTCCTGCTCGCGTCGCTCTTCGCGCTCGCCGGCTGTGGCCAGCCGCCGCCGCCCAGACCCTCGGTCGTGCTGATCTCGATCGATACCTTGCGCGCCGACCACCTCGGGCTCTACGGCTACGCGCGCGACACGAGCCCGTTCCTCGACCGGCTCGCCGAGCAGGGGCTGGTCTTCGAGCACGCCTTCACCTCGGCCGCCTGGACCCTGATCGCGCACATGAGCATGCTGACCGGCCTGTACTCGGAGCAGCACGGCGTGACCGAGAAGGGCGACGCCCTGGCCGCCGAGGCGCCGCTGCTCGCCGAGCGTCTGGCGCGCGCCGGCTACGGGACCGTCGGTCTCTACCACCCCGGCTGGGTGCACGAGCGCCACGGCTTCGCGCGTGGCTTCGACGTGTTCCGCGCGCACGCCAACGCCGAGGAAGCCGAGCAGCACGTGTTCGAGGAGCTGGCGCGGCTCGACACCGGACGTCCGACGTTCCTGTTCCTGCACCTGTTCGACGTCCACAGCGACCCGACGACGAGGACCCCGCCCACGGTCTTCTCCGCTCCGCCTCCCTTCCACGATTACTTCCTGCCGGGCGCGAGCGCGCGTCTCGCGGGTGAGACCTACGACACGCTCAAGAAGCACGGCCTGCCTCCGGAGAGGGTCGAGGCCATGGTCGCGCTATACGACGACGGCATCCGGCACGTGGACGCGGTGCTCGAACGCATCTTCGCGCGCCTCGAGGCCGAGGGACGTCTCGAGGGGGCGCTGGTGATCGTCACCGCCGACCACGGCGAGTCCCTGGCCCAGCGCGACAACTGGGGCCACGGCGGCCCGTGGCAAGAGGGTGTGCGCGTGCCGCTGATCCTGCGCCTGCCGCAGCACGAGCGCGCGGGCGAGCGCCTCGGGACGCCAGTGCACCTGGTCGACATCGTCACGACCGTGCTCGCTTTCGCCGGATTGCCGCCCGATCCCTCGCTCCCGGGCTGCTCGCTGCTCGCGCCGTTGCCGGCCGAGCGCGTGGTCACGGGCGGCCAGGACCCCGTGCACTACCTCGTGCGCTGGCCGCGCAAGGTGACGCGCGCGGGCGAGCGCGTCGGCTGGTTCGATCTCGCCAAGGACCCGGGCGAGAAGAACCCGCAGCATGCGAGCGTGGCGGAGTTCGAGGCCTTGCGCGCGGCGCTCCAGCTCGACCCGGCGTCGTTCCACTTGCCGCGCGACGCGGCCGCGCTCTCGCCGGCCGACTGGGCCGAGCTGGAAGCCCTCGGCTACGCGGGCGAACTGGACCCTGTACAGCGTCCCGTCAAGGGCAAATGAGCGCGCGCCGGCAGGCTCTCCTCGCCGCCAGCTGGCTCCTCGCCGCCTGCTCGCCCGCCGCTACGCCGCCGCCGGCACGGCCCTCGGTCATCCTCGTCTCGATCGACACGCTGCGCGCCGACCACCTCGGGCTGTACGGCTACGCGCGCGACACGAGCCCGTTCCTGGATCGCTTCGCCCAGACGAGCAGCGTGTTCGAGCACGCCTACTCGCCCTGCCCGTGGACGCTCGTCGCGCACATGACCATGCTCACCGGCCTCTATCCGCCGCAGCACGGCGTGACCGAGGCGGATCGCGCGCTGGCGGACGAGATCCCGCTCCTGGCCGAACGCCTGCACGCCGCGGGGTACCAGACCGTCGGGCTCTACCATCCGGTGTGGGTCAACGCGCGCCACGGTTTCGAGCGTGGCTTCGACGTCTTCCGCTCGCACGGCGAGGCCGACGAGGCCGAGCAGCACCTCGGGGAAGAGCTCGCCAAGCTCGACCCGGCACGCCCGTTCTTCCTGTTCCTGCACCTCTTCGACGTGCACCAGGGTCCGATCCGCGCCGGCCAGCACTCGATCTACCCCGCGCCCGAGCCGTTCCAGGAGTTTTTCCAGCCGGGCGCCACGCAAAGACTCCCGCTGGTCTCCTGGGAGCTCGATCCGAAGAACGCCGAGCAGCGCGAGGCCATGACCGCGCTGTACGACGGCGGCATTCGCCACCTCGATTCCAGGCTGGAGCAGTGGTTCGCCGACTTCGAGCGCCGCGGCATGCTCGCGAACACGCTCACGATCGTCACCTCCGACCACGGCGAGAACCTGCTGGAGCGCGGCCGCCTCACGGGCCACGGCCGCCTGTGGAACGAGGGCATCCAGGTGCCCCTGATCGTGCGCCCTCCGCGCGCCGAGGGCGCCGGGAGACGCGTGAGCGAGAACGTGCACCTCGGCGACATCGTGCCGACCGTGCTCGAGACGGTGGGTCTGCCGGTCGATCCGCGGCTGCCCGGCAAGTCGCTGTTCGGGCCGCTGCCGTCCGAGCGCGTGATCTACGGGGTCATGGACATCCATTCCTACGCGCTGCTCGGCACACGCAAGATCGCGGGCGGCAAGGCGGGCTTCCTGTCCCTCGACCTCGCGGCCGACCCCGAGGAGAAGAAGGGCATCGTGCTCTCCGAGCGCACGCTCTTCGACCAGTGGTGCGCGCGCGCCTTCGACGCGACGGTCCCGTTCCCGCCGCCCAAGCGCATCGCCGAGCTCTCGAGCGAGGAGGCCGAGCATCTACGCGCGCTCGGTTACGCCGGCGAGGTCGACGATCCCGGCCAGCTCGAGGGAGCGGAAGAGCACTGATGCCGCGCGCGGGGATCCTCGTGGATCACGAGCTGCGCAAGCTGCTCGGCACGGCCATCCGGCCGGCCGCGGGAGCACCCGCCTTCGCCCCCGAGCAGCTCCAGCCGACCAGCCTCGACCTGCGCGTGGGCGCGCTCGCGCGGCGCGTGCGCGCGGGCTTCCTGCCCGAGCGCGTGCCGATCGCGGAGCGCCTCGCGGAGCTCGCGATCGATGCGGTGTCGCTGGAGGGCGCGGGCGGCGTGCTGCAGCGCGGCTCGATCTACCTCGTGCCGCTCGAGGAGGAGCTGGAGCTGCCGGCCGACCTCGCCGCGCGCTTCAACCCGCGCAGCTCGACCGGCCGCATGGATCTCTTCACGCGCGTGCTCGTGCCCGGCTGTCCGCGCTTCGACGAGGCGCCGCCCGGCTACCGCGGCGGGCCGTGGCTCGAAGTGGCGCCGCTGTCCTTCTCCGTTCGTCTGAAGAGGGGCGACCGTCTGTGCCAGGTGCGCCTCGCGCGCGGCCAGGCCGCCCTCTCGCGTACCGAGCTCCTGCAACGTTACCGCGCCACGCCGCTGTGCTTCGCCGGCGCGCGCGCTGGGCGAGCGCGAGCTCGCCTTCGACGACCAGGGCGGCCTGCTCCTGCGCATCGGACTCGAGGGCCGCGAGCCCTGCGGCTGGCGCGCCGCGCGCACGGACGCCGTGGTCGAGTTCGCGGCCGCCGGCGCCCACGCCTGCGAGGACTTCTGGGAACCGGTGCACGCGCACGCCGGCCACTGCGTGCTCGAGCCGGGCCGTTTTCACGTCTTCGCCAGCCGCGAGCGCCTCGCCATCCCGCCCGACCTCGCGGCCGAGATGCTGCCCGTCGACGTCGGCATCGGCGAGCTGCGCAACAACTACGCGGGCTTCTTCGATGCGGGCTTCGGCTGGCACGAGCCCACGGCCGGGCCCGGACCACGCGGAACGCCCGCCGTGCTCGAGGTGCGCGCGCACGACCTGCCGTTCCTGGTGGAGGAAGGGCAGGCCTTCTTCCGCCTGCGGTTCTTCCACACCACCGCGCAACCCGAGCAGCTCTACGGACACGGGCGCGCCGGTCCCTCCTACGCCCACCAGGACCTCACCCTGGCGCGCGCGTTTCGCCCTGCACGCTGAGCTGGACATAGAATCGCGCGCCGTGCTTCTCCTGAAACCCTTCGAGACCAGGCCCTCGACCCACCATGCAAGTCGCCAAGCACGCCGTCGTCACGATCGCCTACACCTTGACCGCCCCCGACGGCGAGGTGCTCGACACCTCCGACGGCGGTGAGCCGCTCGCGTACGTGCACGGCACCGGCGCCCTCGTCCCGGGCCTCGAATCCGCGCTCGAGGGCAAGAAGATGGGCGACCGTTTCGACGTGCACGTCGCACCCGAGCAGGGCTACGGCGAGCGCGACGAGGCCCTGGTGCAGGTCATCGAGCGCAAGAAGCTGCCCCCCGGGCTGGAGCTCGAGGTCGGGATCCAGCTGCAGGCACGCGGCGACGATGGCGACCTGATCGTCACGGTGGTGAAGCTGGAGGGCGAGCACGTCACGCTCGACGGCAACCACCCCCTGGCCGGCATGCCGCTGCAGTTCGTGGGCGAGATCCGCGACGTGCGCGCGGCGACGCGGGTGGAGCTGGCACACGGCCACGTGCACGGCCCGGGCGGGCACCACCACTGACCGCGCCCGCATCGCTTCGTATACTCTTCCCCGCCAGATCGGCCCCGAGTCCCGCGCCCACCATGCAGATCAACGCTCTCGACATACGCAAAGGCCACCTGGTCAGCTACCAAGGCCGCATCTGCACCGTCGCGGACTGGAGCATCATGCGCAACGACCGGCGCCAGTACGTGTACGTGACGCTGAAGGACCTGAAGACGGGCCGCATGCAGGAGCTCAAGGAGCACGGCGACTCGAAGTTCGAGTTCCTGGAGAACGAGAAGATCGAGCTCACGCACTCCTACTCGGACGGCCTCGAGGAGGTTTTCTACGACAAGGAAGGCGGCGAGTACCGTTGCGCGACCGAGGCCGCCAAGGATGCCTTGATCTGGGGCAGCGACAGCTACGTCGGCTTCATGGTCAACGAGCAGTTGATCTCGATCTCGCCGCCAGCCTCGGTCGTGGTCGAGGTCAAGGAGACCGCGCCGCCCATTCGCGGCGGCGGCAGCTCGGGCTTGAAGGATGCGCTGCTCGTGAACGGCATCAAAGTTCGCGTCGCCAACCTGGTCGCGACCGGCGAGAGGGTGCGCCTCGATCCGCTCACGCTCGAGTTCCGCGAGCGCATCGCGTAGTTCACCTGGGAGCGCCGGGCTCCAGCCCGGCTCTTTCTTGCTCGCTTCTTCCGTTCCCCAGGGCCTCGGAGGAAGGAAGCGGAAGCAGAGCGGAGCCGGGCTGGAGCCCGG
>JANOGB010000232.1:0-10689 GCA_031413955.1 Planctomycetota bacterium
CAAGCTCAAGATCACCGCCGCGCTCGCGGCACGCCAAGCCTCGGTCGCCAAGCTGGTTGCCAACGCCGCTTGAAAAGTCTTGCTCGCCCTGCAAGCGGCCGGCGAATAGAAGATCAGAGGCCGCTCTCGAGGGCGGAGTCCGGCGGCCCGAGCGCGGCGAGCTTCTCCATGGCGGGCTCGTACTGCTGCGCGGCCGAGCGCTCGAGCCACGCGAGGGCAGACCCGCGGTCGCGTTCGACACCCTGTCCGCGCAGGTACAGGAGCGCCAGGTTGTACTGGGCGCAGGCAAGGCCCTGGTCCGCGGCCTGCTGCAAGTAACGAGCTGCGCGGGCGTCGTCACGCCTCGTTCCGCGCCCTGCGAGACAGAGGAGCGCGAGCTCGAACTGCGCCTGGGGCAGCCCCTGATCGGCGGCGCGCTCGAACCATCGCAGGGCTTGCTCGTCGTCCTGCGCGAGGCCTTCACCCCGCGAGTAGATCCGCCCCAGCCGGTACTGGGCTGCTGCCAGGCCCCGCTCGGCCGCCGCTCGATACCAGGAGGCTGCCTCGCGCCGATCGACGGGCGTGCCGAAGCCCTCGTAATGGATCGAGCCGAGGATGGCCAGAGCCTTCGTGTCACCCTGCTTCGCCGCACGCTGGAAGAGCTTGCGGGCCTCTTGGTGGTCCTGGGGCACGCCGAACCCGTAGAGATACAGCACTCCGAGGTTGCTCGCCGCCGGAACGAAGCCCTGCTTGGCGGAGAGTCGGTACCAGCGTGCCGCCTCGCCGTGCGAGCGTTCCACGCCGCGTCCGTTGTAGTGCAGGAGGCCCAGATTGTTCTGAGCGGGAGCGTGGCCCTGCTCGGCTGCGAGCCGATACCAGCGCGCGGCCTCGTGCGCGTCCTCGTGCACTCCCCGTGCCTCGTCGTACGCCAGCCCGAGGAGGAACTGCGCCTCGGCGTTTCCGTCCTCGGCCAGCGGACGCAGCGTCTCGACCGCTCTGGCGTACTCGCCGTTGTCGTAGGCTCGCAGGGCCGAGCCCATCGGGCTGGCGCACCCGAGACCTACGAGCGGGAGCAGGATTGCGATCGGGAGAAAACGCCGGTGGGCACGTGGGCGACTCATGTCGCCCGGAATCGGATCAAGTGAACTTCAGGATTGAGTTCATAAAGGCCAAACAGGCGCGACCGATCGGACGGGCCGCCTCCGGCCTGGCCACGAGGGCCAGGCCGGTGAAGCGCCGGAGCGCTACTCGTTCAAGTTCAGGATGTGGTCGCTCACGAAAGGCATGTTCATGCGCGGGGCCCCGAAGGCCGTGATCGAGTTCGCCTGATCGATGAAGATCATGGGAAGGGGCCCACCGGGGCCGCCCGAGGTGACCTGAATGGGCGCATACCCGCCGAGCGTGGTGACGCCGTAGAAGACCTCGGGCCGAATCGCTCCCGTGCAGGGATCCGTGTAGTCGTAGCCGCCCGCATTCCAGCGCAGATCCTCGAGCCCGGGGTAAGCGCCCGGGAGCGTCCACGAGCCGATGCCCATCGAAAGGAAGCCGGGCAGGAACGGCAGGCCCGGCGTGGCGATGGCCGTGCCACACCCTCCGAGGCCGGTCAGGGAGCCGAGCACCCACTGCGGGCTGAGAGGCAGGCCTACCGTGCACAGGCACAGCGGCGTGACGGTGAGGCTGTGCCGGAAGGGCTCCTCGAACTCACACTGGATGGGTCCGGTCGTGCCCGGGACGGGGAAGCGCAGGCGCCGGACGTCCTCGAAGACGGAGAGCGGAGTGCCTTCCGTGGCCACGACCGGAGCCGGAACGAACCCCGCCGCCGGCCCGACGAAGGTGTAGTCGCGCCCGGGGTGGAAGACCCCCGCGCGCGGGAAGCCGGGCGCGTGGTCGATCGTGTCGCAGGTGTGCGTCAGCATCCAGGCCACCTCCAGGCCGCCGGCGGCATTGCAGCTCTGCGCGTAGTCGATGTAGCCCGTGTACCGCACGCTGCCGAAGGCGGGCGCGCAGGGGGGAAGCGGGCAAGGAATCGGCCCTACGGTGGTCGCCGGTCGCAGGTTCCCGTTCACGAGGAAGCGCCAGACCTGCAACGGCCCGGCCGGGCCGAGCTCGAGCCAGGTGCGCGAGTATTGCAGGCGCATGGTGCCCGTCCACGCGACTAGACCGGCCCCGTCGATGAGGTCGAGCCGGCTGCGGTAGACGCCACAATCGGGCCCGGTCGAGGACAGGATCTTGATGGGCGTCCAGACGGCCCGGATCAGGCGCACGGAGTCGATCCCGCAGTCCCGCCAGCAGATGTCCAGCGAATCAACCGAGACCTTGGGGAAGAACGGGATGTTCTCCATCGCCAGCGCGCAGCAGGGCCCCCCGTCGAGCTGGTCGGGGACGGGACACTGCGCCGATGGACGGGCGCTCCATGTGCTGGAGGCGAGGACAGCGACCAATAGCGCCGTCGAGAAGCGGGCAAGACAGGACAGGGTTGTCATGGATCTCCTCGTGATGGGTGGATGGGAACGCGCGGGCGAGAGTGGATTGCCGCGTCCTAGGGAACGTTCCCGGCAAGCCGCTCAATCCGTGGCGAAGGCCGGGACGAGGTCACGGCGCACCTCGAAGACCCGCGACTCACGCGACGAAGAGCCAGAGGAGCAGCAAGACGGCCGCCCCCGCGACGAACGAGACGAGTACTCTCGCGATCCAGATCTCCGGACTGTCCCTGGAGATCTCCTTGACTTCTACCGGCCGACTCGTCGGCCTGTCTCCGGTCGCTGCTCGGAACGCGAGGAACTCTTGGGGCGCCATGTGGTCCACTCTTGTACTGGCCTGTCAGGAATGCCCGGTGGGGAGCTCAAGAGGCTGCAAACCTCTCGACGCACGCCGCCAGCGAGACCTTCGAGGTCCGGCCGTCCGCTATCCCGCCGTCAGCCTGCGCTCCAGCTCCAGGAGCAGCATCGCGCCGTCGCCGCGCCAGCTCGCGCCGTGCATGCAGGCGAGCGTGGTCGGCTCGGTGCGCGCGAGCTTCTCGAACAGCGCGTGCTGGTTCTTGGGGCCGGCGTAGTAGTCGAAGACCGCGCGCGCCTCTTCGCTCGGGCCGAGGATGTCTTGCTCGGTGACGGGTTCGTGCTCGGCGCCGAGCTGCGTGAAGAGGTCGCCGCAGAAGAGCGTGCGCGTGGTGCTCTCGAACAGGTGTCCGCACTCCCAGGCGTGCGGCAGGTGCGGCGTCGAGAGCCAGCGCACGCGATGGCGACCGAGGGCGAGCTCCTCGCCGTCCTTCAGCGCGCGCGCGGGCCGGTCCGATGCGTCGTCCACCGAGACCATCTTGGCCACCTCGCGGACTCGTTCGTAGTCTGCTCGAACTCGCGGAGCACGAGCTCGGACCCGCCGCGTTCCAGCAGGCGCGCGCAGCGGGCCTGGGCGTCGAAGCTGGTCTCGCGGAACATGCGCTGCAGGGCCTCGGCCAGCCACCCCTGGGCGGCCGCTTCGAACGGCGCCGGCGCGCCCTCGCGGGTGTAGCTGCGCACCAGACCGCCATCCCGCTCCCGCACCGTGTAGAGATGGCGCACGCCCTCGACCCTCTCGGACAGCTCGAGCTCGCCGCCCTTCATGAGCGCCTCGACGTCGGACTCGTCCGGGCGAAAGGTCGCCCGGCCGTCGGTCTCCATGCGCAGCGCGTAGCCGGGCCGGCGGATCGAGACCTTGGCCGCACCGTTGTCGTGGGTCGTGACCGAGGTCGAGTTCCCCTGTGCGAACAGGCCGTCGGGGCCGCAGCCCGGCAGCAGGAGAGCAGCGAGGATGGCGCTGGCCGCGGCGGCACGGAGGGTTGCGTACTTCTGGAGCATGCCGCCCCTAGCTAGCGCATGCCGGAGGCCCGACATTTCGACTCCGGAGGCTGCGTGGGTAGCAACGTCCTCGTACTCTCGCGCCTCCGCGCCCGTGCCGAAGTCCCTGACAAGCCTCCTGCGCGAGATCCGCGCCTGCACCCTGTGCGCCGAGCACCTGCCGGCCGGACCGCGGCCCGTGCTGGCGGCCGGGACCGGGGCTTCCCTCCTGATCATCGGCCAGGCGCCCGGGCGGCGCGTGCACGCCACCGGCGTCCCCTGGAACGATCCGAGCGGCGACCGACTGCGCGATTGGCTCGGAGTCGAGCACGACGTGTTCTACGACGTGCGACGCGTCGCCATCGTGCCGATGGGTTTCTGCTACCCGGGCACGGGTCGCTCCGGCGATCTGCCGCCGCGGCCCGAGTGCGCGGCGACCTGGCACGAGCCCGTGCTCGCGCACCTGCCGCGCGTGCGGCTCGTGCTCCTCCTCAGCCAGTACGCTCACGCTGCCTACCTCGGCGAACGTCAGAAGGACTCCGTCACCGAAACGGTCCGCGCGTGGAAGGAGTACGGCCCGCGCTATCTCCCTCTGCCCCATCCGAGCCCGCGCAACAACCTCTGGCTGAAGAAGAACCCGTGGTTCGCACGGACCGTCCTTCCCGATCTGCGCAAGAGAGTGCGCGCGGCGCTCGCGGCCAGGTAGCGGTTCCTCTCACTTGGTTGCCCAGCGCCTTTCCGGCCTCTCGGGCAACAGAACTGATCCACGGCGCGGCGTGGAAGTGGCTCGGCGAGTTGCGCGGAGCGGACGCTATCCTCTGCGCGCGCACGTCGCTCGCAACCGGCAGCAGGCTCGCGCACCACGAGATCCTTGCGGCCAAGTGCAGGTGTCGCCCTTGATCCCCAACCGACGACCCGCCGCTCTCCTGTTGCTGGCCCTGCTGGTCGGCTGCGGCGGAAAGGTCCCGGAGTGCCGCGTGCTCTGGACGCCCGGTCCGAATCCGCGCGTGCCGCTGGCGCTGCTCGGGAAGCTCACCACGGATCTGCCGACGAGCGCGCGCGTCACTCTCAGCGATGGCGAGCGCACGACCACGCTCGAGCGCTGGCCGGAGCTCGCGAGCGAGCGGGAGCTCCTGGTGCTCGGGTTTCATCCCGCGACGAGCTACACGGTGCGGGTCGAGGTCACGGACGCGGGTGGTCGCTCGACGGCAGCAGATCCGTTCGAGTGGGCCACCCCGCCGCTGCCCGCGAACTCTCCGCTCTCCGTCACCGTGTGCCGGCCCTAGGAGGCGATCGACGCCTCGACGATACATTACGTCGAGGAGCTCCCGAGCGGCAACTTCCTCGCGCTCTCGACCGAGCTGCTTCGAGTCCAATCCGGGCAAGGGAGGACGACTCCGGCGTGTCCCCACAAGCCGCGAGCGTGGTTGGCATCTAGATCCGACGGTCCGACTCGAGCGAGGCTAGGGCCATCATGTGCACACTCTCACTTGGCTCGTCGACGTGACCGCCCCCTTCTAGGCGGAGTTGAAGCCCGATTCAGGCCGTCGCATAATTCTTCGACTCGCACTCCAACCGCCTCCAATACTTCTTCATGGATCTTCCAGTCTGAGTCGACTGCATTCAGGATAGGAGGATGGAGGCAACTTGCCAGCGCAACGGAGACAAACATCTGGTCGTCCGCATCGAATGTAATTAAGCGTGGGTCGTCAGGGAACTCCTCGAACATCCGCCAATCCTTTTCGGCGCGTTCGGTGATCTCGATGAGCGTGCAGCAGGCGGGGTCATATCTATGGTCAAAGGCCCACTTGGCGAACGCTCGGCCGATCCCTGGCCGTCCGGCATGCCCCAGCGTCTTGACGTACTCCGCCACGATCGCATCGCCCCCATCGAGGAGGAGCCCACCTGACTTGGTGATGTCGAAGAGGATGTCCTGACAGCGTTCCAGACAAGCTGCATCGGCGTCTCCAGAGAGGCCTTCAGCGACGACGGCAACGTTCGTGTCAACGATTACGGCCATTTAGAGTTTATGGACACCTACGCCCCTTGGTCCTTGCGGCGCTCGCGGGCTGCTTTGGCCGTCTCGGCCATGTCCTCCATCTCGTCACCGAAGAAGTCCTTGGGCCAGTTGCGGATGCTGCCGTAGATGTCCAAGTCGAGCAACGTAAGATGCGAGCTCCCGTCTACCACATTGCAGAAGTAAAGCGCCGTCTGCTCGCCGGTAATTTCGGTCGCCTCGGCAACGCGGCGCTGCAGACGCCGCAGGAAGTGCTCGCTGTGGCTCTCGACGAGGATCTGCACCTTGCGGACTTTCATTGCGTCGATGAACACGTCAGCTAGGCGCGCCTGTACGCTTGGGTGCAAGTGAATCTCGGGCTGTTCGAACAGGATGGTCGAGCCCTCTGGCGCGTAGTAGCAAAGTACGAGAACTGGTAGCACCTGTGAGACTCCGAAGCCGACGTCCGTAATGAACACTTCGGCGGAACGTGCTGTCTTTCGAACCTTCACGCGATAGAGGTTCGTGCCCTTTGCGATCTCTTCGACACGGAACTCGTCGATCAACCCCAACATTTTGAGCCAGTGCGCGACATACTCTTCTAGCGTGAGCTTCCCCTTCCCGCGACCGCGAGCGATTTTCTCTCCGCGTTCGCGAGCCGCGAGAATCGCGGCAATCGCGTATTCGCCTCGCCGTCCCATGTCAGCGGGATCGCCACCCGCCCAAGTGTATTCACGCCGAGGATGTTCGCGGAGCGGTCCCAAGTAGTATACGGTTCGTAGAAGGCGCTCGAACTGCAGCTCCAGGTCCGACAAGAAACCTGCGTTCTTGTGGTAGGTTCTGACCTCGTCGGCGAATCCATAAAACTTCACGGGCGTCGGCAGGGGCCATTTCCGCCCGTCCGCGCGCTTGAATCGGAAGGCGTCAATCGACGCGGAGAGTTCGTACTCCTTCCTCTCCCCGCGGAGTTCCATGGTGAATTGCGCGTCTCCGAGCCCATACTTCATTTTGCGGACGGACAGTTTGCCGCCCCCGTTGCCGATTACTGTGGACTCGAAGCTCATGTCCGCCGAGCGGACCAGATTCTTGCTCTCGGTATCGGGATCCTTGATTTCGAGAGGCGAGTCGAGTCGCCATTTTAAGCCGATGTCGATCGCTGCTTGCGCAGGCCGTCCGTGAGCCATGTCTGCGAACGTGCCGAGGTTCACTAGGCTTCGCTCGTCTCCTAGGTGCAACACAAGGCTGCGATCCGCCGAGTCGGCAGTCTGCTTGAGCATCAGCAAGAACTGCAGAATGCTCGACTTGCCCGAGGAGTTGGTCCCGAAGAGGCCCGTGATCGGAGCGAGCCGCATCGCCTTGATGCTCTCCCAGGCTTTGAAGTTCGTCAGGCTCAGGCTCGTCAACATTCCGGTCCCCTCTGTTGGGTTGTCGGCGCAAGCCTACCTTGGAGGGGCAGTCGGGTGCGCTCTGTCACGGGCAGAACAGACCATCAGCGACGGCTCGACGCCAGGGAATAGGCGCCCGAAGTGCGCGGGGCCGCAGAGTGTAGCTTCGCTTCCCCGCTCTGTTCAGAGGCCACAGGCCGAGCCTTGCCGGTTGCCGGGCTACGATGCGTCCGGTAAAGCCGCCTGCCGGAGCCTGCTTGACCCCTCGCGCACGTACATCCGCCCTCCTCTTGCTGACCTTGATGGTCGGCTGCGGCGGGAGGGTTCCGGAGTGCCGCGTGACCTGGGCGTCCAGTCCGAATCCGCGCGTGCCGCTGGCGCTGATCGGGAAGCTCAACACGGATCGGCCGATGAGCGCGCGCGTCATTTTCAGCGATGGCGAGCGCACGACCACGCTCGAGCGCTGGCCGGAGCTCGCGAGCGAGCGGGAGCTCCTGGTGCTCGGCTTCCATCCGGCGACGATCTACACGGTGCGGGTCGAGGTCACGGATGCGAGCGGCCACTCCGCGACCGCGGAGGCCTTCGAGTGGACGACGCCGCCGCTGCCCGCGAAGTTCCCGCCGCTCTCCGTGACCGTGTGTCGGCCCGAGCGGATGGAACCCGGCGTGACCCTGATCCCGGCCGAGCGCTGGCCCGGGCGCGGGGATCCCGATCGGGAATTCGGCGCGCTCTTCGCGCTCGACGAGCACGGCGAAATCGTGTGGTTCTTCGACGCGCCGTACGCGATCTCGGAGGCGAAGCGTCTCGCGAACGGCAACCTCCTCTACTACCACGGCACGCGCGGCAACGTGGTCGAGATGGACATGCTCGGGAACGTCGTGCGCCAGTGGTACACGACGCGCCTGCCCGACACGGTCGCGCCGGAGGGCGGCATCCCGATCGACGCCTCGACGATCCACCACGACGTCGAGGAGCTTCCCAGCGGGAACTTCCTCGCGCTCTCGACCGAGCTGCGGCGCTTCGAGTCCTATCCGGCGAGCGAGGACGATCCGACCGTCCCGCCGCGCCCGGCGCGCGTGGTCGGCGACGTGATCCTCGAATACCAGCCCGACGGCAAGGTCGTGAACCGCTGGCCCGTGCTCGATTTGCTCGACCCCTATCGCATCGGCTACGAGTCGCTCGACTGGGGTTTTTGGCAGGGCGTGTACGAGAACCTGCCCGAGGAGCCGCTGTGCGACTGGGCGCACGTGAACTCGGTGCACTACGACGCGCGCGACCATGCCCTGATCGTCTCGAGCTACCACCAGGACGCGGTCTTCGAGCTCGACCTCGCCTCGGGCAAGCTGCGCTGGATCCTGGGTTTTCCGACAGGCTGGGGCGAGCGCTGGAAGCCGCTCATTCTCTCTCCCGTCGGCGACGGGCTCTACCCGTTCCACCAGCACGCGGCGCGGCTGACGCCACAGCGCACGCTCTTGATGTTCGACAACGGGAAGTACCGTGCGCTGCCCTACGCTGCGAAGATGCCGCCCGAGCAAAGCTTCAGTCGCGCGGTCGAGTTCGCGATCGACGAGCAGACGCTCGAGTTTCGCGAGCTGTGGAGCTACGGCGGCCGGCCCGGCGAGATCTTCTTCACGCCCTTCCTGGGCGAGACGGACTGGCTGCCCGTGAAGGAGCACGTGCTCGTCACGGACGGTGGGCGCGTGACGCAGCCGAACGGTTTGCCCGGTTTTCATCCTGCCCAGGGCCGCAAGTGGGCGCGCGTCTTCGAGGTCACGCACACGACGCCCGCCGAGGTCGTGTTCGAGGTGTTGCTCGACGATCCGAACTGCGGCTGGACGGTCTATCGCAGCGAGCGCCTGGCGAGCTTGTATCCACGATGAGCACGCGTCTCCGCATCTGGATCGTCTGCGCGGCGCTGCTCGCGGGCTGCAGCGGCGCCGAGCCGGCCGAGCGCAGCGAACCGGATGGGCCGCAGCGCGTCGTGCTGGTCGTGCTCGACTCCGTGCGCGCCGACCGCCTCGGAGCGCTCGGCTATCCACGCGCGCTCACGCCGCGCCTGGATGCGCTGGTCGCGCAGGGACTCCTCTTCGAGCGCGCCTACGCGGCCTCGTCCTTCGCGCCCCAGGCGCTCTCCGCGCTCTGGACGGGGCGCTTGCCGTCGCAAGGAGGCAGCACGGGAACCGCGGCCGTCCCCCATCCGACTCTTGCGACGCTGCCGCGCCTCTTCCTGGGCGCCGGCTTTCGCACGGCGCTCGCCACGAACTCCACCGGCCTACGCGCGCGCGGCTTCACGCGCGGCTTCGACGAGCTCGAGATCGACTCGGTGCCGGGGCGCTGGAGCGGCGAGCTCGTTACGCAGAAGGCCCTCGACCTCGTGGACGGCGCGGGAGGAAAACCGCTCTTCCTGGTGGTCGACTACGCCGACGCAGGCGAGCCGCACCAGCCGCCCGCGGAGCTCCGCCGCCGCATCGACGTGCCCGTGCCCGAGGAGGCACTCACGCTGGCGGCCTTGCGTGCGGAGGCCAGCGCGCTGCCGCCGGACTTCGCGAGCACGCCGGCCTTCCAGGACCTCGTCGCGCGCTACGACGCCGAAGTCGCCTACGTCGATCGGTGCCTGGGACAGCTCGTCGACGGCCTGGCGGCGCGCGGTCTGCTCGAGGGAACCCTGCTCATCGTCACCGCCAGCCACGGCGAAGAGTTCCTGGAGCACGGCTACGTCGGCAGCGGCTGGACGCTGAACGAAGAGGTCCTGCGCGTGCCGCTCGTCGTGTGCGCACCGGGACGGCTGGATCCGGGCCGGGTCGCCGCGCCGGTGTCCGTCGCCGAACTCTTCCCGAGCCTGCAGCGGATGTTCGCGCCCGGGGAAGTGGAGCTCGACGCTCACGCGCTCTTCGAGCTCGCGAGCGAGCGCATCGTCGCGCGTCCGCCGCCGGCAGGAGTGCTGGCCGAGCTCGTGCTGCCCGAGCTCTGCGTCCTGCGCGCCTCGATCCAGGGCGACGAGAAGCAACACGAGAAACTCGTTGAGGTGCTGCAGTCCGCCGCCCCGGGCGAGCGCGTCGCGTTGCTCACGAGCTACGCAGAACGACTGGCACGCATCCAGCGCGGCGAGACGCAAGCCAGCGATCCGCTCGGACCCGCCTCGCAGCGCGAGCTCTACGATCTGGAGCACGACCCGGGCGAGATGCGCGACCTGGCCGCGACCGCCGCCGCCCGAGTCGCGCTCATCGCCGAGTCGCTCGCACGCTACCTCGCCCTCGCCCGAACGAGCGGCCTGAAGCCCACCGAGATCCAGCCGCGCGCGGACGAGGGCGAACCCGCCGCCCTCGACGAGCTGCGCCAGATCGGGTACCTCTGATCTTCTGTCCCTTGGAGTCTGCGCAGGACGCGGCGATTCCGCCCGGAAGAGCACACCACAGAGGCACAGAGGACGCAGAGGCTCGCAGAGAAAAGCGGGAAGAAGAAGGGTGGCCGCGAAGTGAAAGTCTCCGGCAACGCGGCCCTCTTCGACGCAACCCTC
>JANOGB010000233.1:0-7204 GCA_031413955.1 Planctomycetota bacterium
GGCGTCGGTTCTCGCTGACGCCTTGCTCTCGCCCCTCCAGCGCGGCCCACGAACGAAGCGGGGGCCCGCGGCCGGAACCGCGGGCCCCAGACGAGCTCGATCTCGCCCTCGATCACTGCAGCACGATCACCCCGCCATCCGCGCGCCTGGCACAGGGTCTCCTCGGAGAGGTCGTGGGCCCCGCTGATCGAGCACGAGCTCGCCGAGTACGCCGCAGGGCTGCGTCTTCAAGCCGCGCTGCACGCCCCAGATCCGAATCGACCTCTCGATCGAAGCGCGGCCCTACCGGCTGCTCCTCGCGCACACCTCCGCCGCCAACTTCCTCGCCTACGAAGCTGACCTACGCCGCCGCCGCATCGTGGCCGCAGACGTCATGCACCACATCCAGGTTATCGACCGCGGATCCTGGGGCGAGCTGCGCTTCCGCTGCACCAGCTGAGGTCGACACCCTGCCCTACACGACCGGCAGCGCACGCAACTCAAAGTCCCAGTCTCATCGAGACGCCTGGCCCAAAAAGCGTGAGACACGACACCAAGGCATCGCCGACCGTTTCGTCCACCTCGACTGGACGCAGCTCCTCCACGAGCTCGCGCGTCGCGTCAACCCGCTCCTCGAAGACCTGCTCGCCGGCTACCGCTACTACTGGGCCGTCAACCAGGCCGAGTACGCAACGAACCTCATGTTCGCCGACCGGCAGGCCCTCAAGGAGCTCTACCCCCGTCTGCTTCGTCATGCCACGCTCAACCTCAGCGCCGAGGACGTCTTGACCTTCCTGGGCCGCAAGCTCCACCACTGTTTCACCGGCGAGGTGCTCAACGACTGCAAGAAGCGCTGGCCGGGTGCACGGGTCAAGCACCACATGAAGCAGAACTGGATCAAGATGTACGACAAGCACGCCTCTGTCCTGCGCGTCGAGACCGTCATCAACAACCCCTACGAGTTCAAGGTCCGCCGCACGGGTACGCGGCGAGGCCAAGAAGTCGTCGGCTGGTTCCCGCTACCCAAAGGCATCGCCCATCTCTTCCGCTTCGCCGAGGTCTCCTTGTCCGCCAACCGCCGCTACCTCGAAGCCCTCGCAACCGTCCGCGATCCCACACCCGCCTTCCAGGAACTCGATCGTCTCGCCAAACCTGTGCGCGTCCGAGGCCGTGCTCTACGCGGCTTCAACCCCATCGACCTCGAAGACCTCAATGTCTTCCGCGCAGTCCTTCGCGGCGAGCACGCCATCCTCGGCTTCAAAAATCGCGACATCCGCCGGCAGCTCTACCCAGACCGCCACCGGCCAGAACCTGAGCGCACCCTCGGTGCCCGAATCTCCCGCGTCCTCAAGCGTCTCCACGTCCGCAACCTCATCGCCAAGATCCCACGCTCCCATCGCTGGCGGGTCACCCGCCTCGGCCACGACCTCATGGCCGCCGCCCTGCATGTGCGCGACGTCCACTTCGTCCAGGCTCTCACCCACCAGGCCTCGGCCTAGGCGTAACCCAGGCCGAGATCTGCGCACCTTGCGGAGATCTGCCGGAGAAAGACTCTATCCCCCGTCAGGTCGCGCCGTTCGCTCCGTGGGAAATCCAGCGGGGCGACCTCGACAGCAAACCGGTACGCGCGATCTTGGAGCGCCTGAAGCAGACCGGGCGACTCGTCGTAGGGGACACGTCAGAACAGCAGCCGCAATTCTTCCAATGAAACCGCGGAGGTGATCATGCCAGGTATTGTGCGCATCCATTCAGATTGAGCGCGCTCCCGAAGCGCTGCGCGACGACGAGCGCGCCGCCGCGCCCGGGCAGGATGCCGGAGCGCTTTCGCAGCCAGCCGAAGAGCGCGCGGAGGCGCTCACTGGCGATCGGCGGCCGGAAGGAGGCGGAGCACGTCCCGGGGATAAAACATGTGGAATGCGTGATAGCAAAGTCCGTGCGCCAGCCAAGCCCGCGAGCCGGGTCTCAGCGCGCGGGCTCGAGGCGCACCTCCTCGAGGCGTAGCTCCACCACGAGGTCCTCGGAAGGATCGAGCTCGACGTCGAGCGTGCCGCTGTAGAGACGTCCGAGCGGTGCGATCTGGCTGCTGCCGGGTGGCAGGCGATCTGTGTCGAACTCACCTTGTTCGTCCGACATCACGACGGCGAGGAGTCCCTCCGCCGCCTGGACGCTCAGCGCGACCTTCACGGGCTTCCCGCCTTGATCCAGAACCCGGCCGCGCAGGCGACAACCTGGGCGGAGCTGCAGCACGAGCTCCGCCAGCTCCTCACCGGAGCCCGGTTCGACCTCGATCGCCAGCGATGGAGCAAACCCGGGTGCGGACGCGAACAAGGAGGTCGCCCAGCCGAGCTCCAGGGTGAAGCGCCCTTCGGAGTCCGTGCCTGGGTCGTCCTCCCTCTGAATGGAGATCTCTACGCGCTCCGTGGCGAAGAGATCCGGGGCGCGCCTCTCGTCGGCGGCCACTCTCGCGCCGGCGTGCGGCCTTCCATCCGGCTTCAGGACGCGTCCTCTGACCACGGCGGGCGAGCCGAGAACGATGCGCAGATCGCGATGCGCATCCTGGGGCAGGACGATCGCCTCGCGGGTGTCGAAGTGGCCGGACGCGCGCGCCAAGAGCTCCCACTCGCCTGCCGGGAGCGGCGGGGTGAGCTCGAACCGTCCGCTCGCGTCCGTCCTTGGCCGCGGGCTGTACGCCTCCCAGCGAAAGGGCGATCCGACCGCCACGACCGCGGCGCCTTCCACCGGAGCTCCATCCTGGCCCACCACGACGCCGCGCGGCGAGAACCAGGCTTCGAGAAACACGTCGAGCGCGCGGATCTCGCCCGGCCACAGGGCATCGAGGGTGAGTCGGGTTCGCATGTGCATCGGCCGCTGGCCCTCCTCGTCCGCGGCGGTCGCGGCGACGAGCTCGAGCGGCTGGCTCGGCTCGACCACCAGCTCGAAGCTCCCGTCGGGATCCACGTAGATGGAGCTCTTGCCCACCGAAACGTGGATCGGCGCCGCTTGGTCCGGCGCCGCAGCGAGCCCCAGCGGGCGATGCACGCGCCCGCGCACGGCGGCAAAGACCTTCGGCCGCAGGACGACATCGAGCGTCCCCGGCCGGACCTCGACCTCCCCGGGCAGGAAGAGGAGCAGCGCCTCGAGCTCGAGACCCACCGAGCGCGTTTCCTCGGGCATTTCGATGGCGAAGGAGCCATCCCGCGCCACCCGTGCCTCGAAGCGGCGCGAGTGGAGACGCGGCACACCGGTCAGGTGCGCGTAGGCGACGACCACAGGCTCGTCGCCGGGCGGGATCCCGCCCTCGACCTCTACGCGGCCTGCGACGGTCTCGCCTGGCGCCACGACAGGCTCGCGCCGGAAGTCCTCCGGGGCCCCGGCGGGTTCAACTGTGAGCGCGGGGGTCTCGCCGAGCTCCGCGACGGTCCTTGGGCTCGAAATGGCGACCTCCTCTGCCTCGCGGCCGGGCAGCGCCGTGACTCGCTCGCGCCCCGAACGCAACCACAGGACGAGTAGCGCCGCCAGGGCCAGCGCGCCGAGCAAGGGGATGAGCACACGCATCGCAGGTCCTCGACGCCTCAGTCTAGTCACCGGGGTCTACTCGAGCGCGAGCCCGTTCTCCTTCCCGTTTCGCATCCGCTACCTGCTCGCCTATGACGCCAAGCTGTGCAGCGCGGTGCGCACGAAGATGCGCCGCACCGGCTGATCGGGTAGCCGCAGCATCGCCGATCTCGCCGGGGAGCCGGCGCTCCGGAGATAAAAGCCAGGCCGGATGGAACATGTCCGGCTCGAGGTTTGTCCAAACCCGTTTCGACATTGCCAGAGGGCCACTCTCCCTTTCCTCGACAGCAATTTCGGAGCCCTCTAGGGGATTGCTCGGTCTCCAGGTACCTGGAAACACCGTCGGCTCCCCTTGCCGTCGGAGACGTAGCGCCCTCGCGCCCGCAGGGGTAGCATGGCAGCACTTTCCGGGACTCAGAGGGAGTTCGACCGGCCACCAGAGGAGACATACATGCACCGCTCGCTCACGGCGCTCTGCGTTCTCACCATCACCCTGCTCACGGCTTCCCTCCCCGCTTCGAGTGCGGCCCAGGGAAAACGCATGCGAGCAAAGCTCCCGACCCTGACGAGCGATCAGACGGACTACGCTCCGGGCACGACCGCAGTACTGACCGGCTCGGGCTTCGTGCCCGGCGAGAGCGTGACGCTGCAGGTCCTGCACGCGGACGGGACGCCTTCGACCGGATCCGATCACTATCCCTGGACCGTCGCCGCCAACAACAGCGGCTCCTTCGTCACCGCCTGGCACGTGTGCGAGGACGACTGCGTGGGAGCGACGCTGCTGGCGAAGGCCGACGGTGTGTCCTCCGGACTACATGCGCAGACCACGTTCACGGACAACCACATCTGCGGAACGGGCGTCGTCACCTCCGTGACTCCGGTCGGCGGGAGCTGCTCGGCCTTCACGCCCGCCGTGGGGAACGGCCCGGACAACTACGAGGTGCAGGAGGGCGGCATGTACACGATGACGATCGTGGGCGTGACCGAGTGTATGGGGGACACCATCACCGTGTTCGTGCAGGGCAGCAGCACCGGCAACTTCTGCTTCAACGCGACCGGTGGGGGCGGCACCTACGCCGGCACGTTCACGATGTCGGACCCGGCTTGCCACACCTACCCGGTCAGCTACAAGTGCGGCGCCAACGCGGCTTGCACTCACCCGGGCTCATTCGGCACGCAGGGACCCAACTCGGGCTGCGGTGGAGTCCACCTGCGCGCGTCGAACTTCGACGGGGGCTGCAACAAGACGGGCGACGACGAGGAGTGCGTTTCACCCTGCATCACCTACACGCTCGACTTCCAGACCGACGACAACGGCAACCCCTTCCTGGACCGGCAGATAGTCGACAGCGAGCTCGACGGTGACCCGAGCTACCCCGTGACCCTAGCAAGCAGCTCGAACCTGGCTGCTTGCGGGACGGTGGCGAACACCGCTGCCATCTTCGACTCGGATGCGCCGCCGCTCGGCTCGGACCCCGACCTGGCCGTGAACTCCGGCAACATCTTGATCCTGCAGACCAGCGCGAACCTCGCGCCGTGCTCGGCCGGCTTCTTCTGCACGGGCAACGACGACGAGGATGGCGGCACGCTGGCCTTCACCTTCAACGGCCCGGTCGCGCCGACGAGCATCGATCTCATCGATGTCGACGACTCCGGTCCGGACGAGGAGGTCACCATCACGCTGACCGACAGCAGCGGCGACAAGCAGACCTACACCGTTCCGGTCGACTGGACCGGCGACATCGATGCGGTGACGGGGCCGGGTATCTTCACGCTGCTCTTCAACGGCTCCGCGCAAGCCGGCCCCGGACCGACCAACCCGGTCGCGACGGTGGTCACGGATGCGGGCTACGACGGGACCGATGTGCTCTCGATCGTGATCACGACCGGCGATGATTGCCCCGGCTCCTCCGGCGGTTCGGGTGGCATCGACAACCTGACCTGGTGCGAATGACCTGCCCTCGTCCCCGCTGATCCGGGGGTCCGCGCGCCTTTCTCGCTCGCCTGCGTGGCTGGCGGGGAAGGCGCGCTCCTTTTCGACTCGATGCCGGGCGCTCGACTCCACCGGCATCTGCCTCTCGAACTCCCCCGGCGATCCGGCGGCGGGCAGGCGGAGTTATCATGACCTCTTCACGATCCTGCCACTTCCAATGCGGAGGTTCCGGTCATGATCGATAGCGCGCGCCTTCGTAGGGGTCCGTTGCCTCGCATCACGCGGTCCTCTTCCTTGCTCGGACGTGACATGCAAACTGCTCGCTGCTTCCCTGGCCGAAGCAGAGGAAGTCGGCGCGGGGGGCGCGTGTGGCTCGAATCGAAGTACGGCAGGTGCATGCACCTCTACCACTACTTCCTGGACCGGCAATTCGGCTTCATGAGCGCGCGGATCCAGACCTGGTTCCCCTTCACGATCCAGATCTGGATCAACGGCCGCGAGTGGTTGCACCGACGCTTCATCGAGGAAGGCGTCCAGGGCTACGTCAAGGAAGAGAACTGCTTCACTCGGCTGGCCGACGTGCAGCAGGCCCAGGAGCTGTTCGATCGGCTGCTCGACACCTCCTGGCAGCCCGCGTTGGAGGAGTTCGCGCAACGAGTCAACCCGATCCATCGCGAAATCTTCGCCGGCGCGCCGCAGTCCTACTACTGGAGCATCTTCCAGAGCGAGTGGGCTGTGGACGTGCTGTTCAAGGAGGCGGCCTACCTGCAGTCCCTGTTCCCCAGCCTGGCGCGCCATGCCATCACGCAGATGTCCTGCGCCGACGTCCTGCGCTACCTGGGCCGCAAGGCAGACGGTCGCTTCCGGGGCGAGATCATGGGTGACTTCAAGTCCCGCGCCGAGGGGCTACGGGTCAAGCACTGGGTCGACAAGAACTCCCTCAAGGCCTACGTCCGGGGAAACGGACACGTGCTGCGCGGAGAGTTCACCATGAACCATCCCGACGGCTTCAAGGTCTTCCGACCCAAACGCGGGGCGCAAGACGGGGCCTACGCTTGGCAGCCCTTGCGCAAGGGCGTCGCCGACCTGTTTCGGCGCGCACAGGTCTCCGATCAGGCCGTCGGCCGCTACCTCGACGGGCTGGCGGTCGTCGAGCACGCCACGCCGCTCAAGGAACTGCTGCGCGACCTCTGTCGGCCTGTCCGCTGGCACAAGCGACGCTTCCGTGCACTCTCGCCTCTCGCTGACAAGGATGCGCGCCTCCTGGAGGCTGTAAACCGCGGCGAATTCGCCGTCAACGGATTCCGCAACCGAGACCTCGTGCCGCTACTCGATCTCGGTCCAGCTCACACCAAGCAAGAACATCGCCGCCGCAGCGCCAAGGTCACACGTCTCCTGGCCCTCCTGCGCGCTCACAGCCTCATTCGCAAGGTCCCCGGCACGCACCGCTACCTCGTAACACCGCAGGGCAAGCTCGAGATCACCGCCGCGCTCGCGGCGCGCCAGGCCTCGGTCGCGAAGTTGGTCGCCGACGCCGCCTAGAAGTCTTGCTCGCCCTGCAAGCGGATGGCGAATAGAAGATCAGCGGTCTGCCTCCGCCTTCGTCCGCTCCCTCGGCCGTGGCAGGAGCACGTCGCTCTCCTCGGACGGCATGGCGCCGAAGAGTCCGGCGTGGACGGCGCGCAGGAGGGGCGTGAGTCCGGCGGCCGGCGCGAGGAATACGAGGCTGGAGGGGCT
>JANOGB010000234.1:0-19130 GCA_031413955.1 Planctomycetota bacterium
CCTCGATGTAGTCGACATGGATCTCGGTCAGCAGCCCGTCGTGGTGCAGCGTGGCCGGCCCGCACCAGGCGGCCGGGTCCATGGGTGCGCCGCGACGCTGCAACTCCGTGCCGGTAGCGCCGTCGAGGATGATCACCTCGCCGGCATCGAGCCGCAGTTTCAGATGGTCATAGGACATGTTGGCCATCCCCTCGAAAGACCAGATGCTGCTCACGGAGGCGGGCGAGGTGATGGAACGCCGCATCCGCCGGTTCACTCGGCCTGCCCCGGCCCGCCCAGACCGTCTTCCCGGCCTCGAGACCGAATTGCCTGGCCTGTCATAGCGCGGCCTCCGGCCGCAACCAAATTGGAGCGTCGAGATCGCCGCGGATTCAGTCCGCCACAAGATCTTCGCATCTTGCGGAGATGTTCCGGAGAAAGACTCTATCCCCCGGCGCATGCAGGCGCTCCGGTTGGGTCGCGCCAATCGGCGACGCGCCGAGCATCGGTGCCCCGCGGAGCGACGCCAGAGACTGGGACGATCCACGGCCGAGCTGCGGACGCTCCTGGCCAGCCTACTCGGCGTAGCCGAGGCGCTTCAGCTCTTCCAGCAGCTCCGCGTCGATCGGGTCCGAGCTCGTGTCGAGCTTCTTCCTCGGCTCCGGGCCGCGCACGGGCCACACCCCGCTCCCGCTCAGGGACGCGACGCCACGGTCCTTCCATGGCTCGAAGCCCGCGGACTCGGTCCTGGTCGCGAGCCCCTGCACCGTGACGGCCTGGCCCTCGGGGGCTTCGATCTCGAGCAGCCACGTGCCGCCGCCGGTGAGCTCCAGCGCACACTCCTCGCCCGAGCTCGAGGCCGTCAGGCGAGCCGCCGGTCCGACCAGCTTGCGCACGGCCCGGGTCGAGACGGTCAGGCTCGCGGCCTCGTCGGAGCGGACCACGAGGAACCGCCCCGGCCGGTGCTCCAGCAGGTACGCGATGGCGAGCTCCCGCAGGCGCGCGAGTTCCGACGTGCGCTCGGACACGAGGTTCCGCAGCTCCCCGGGATCGCTCGGCAGGTGGAAGAGCGCCTCGCCCGCGCCGTCCGCCGGCAACACGTACTTGTAGCCCCCCTGGACCAGCGCGAGGCCGCGTCGCGAGGTCTCGGTCACGACTGGCCGGCCGAGCTCCTGGACCGTGCCACAGAGGAGCGGCACGAGCGAGCGCGCGTCGAGCTTCGCCGCCGGCGGGATCCCGGAGAGCTCGAGCAGCGTCGGCATCACGTCGAAGCCGCTCACCTCCGCCGCGATCACCTTGCCCGCCTCGAAGCTCCCCTTGGGCGGCTTGACGATCAGCGGGACGCGCACGATCTCGTCGTAGAGATCCTCGCCGCCGTGCCCGAAGCGGCCGTGCTCCCACAATTGCTCGCCGTGGTCGGCCACGAAGGCGATGGTCGCGCGCTCGTAGAGCCCGCGCTCTCGGAGGGCATCGAGGAAGCGTCCGATGCAGAGGTCGACGTAGGCCACCGCACCATCGTAGAGGTCGCGGAAGAGACGCTTCTGGTCTTCCTGGGTATCGCCCGGGACGTCCGGCGGCATCTCGAGCCCGAGCTCTTCTGGCGGCGGTCCGAAGGCGCGGTCGTAGGGCGCGGGCTGCACGAAGGGCTGGTGCGGGTCGTTGAAGTGCAGGAACAGAAAGGCCGGTCCGCCGCGGTGCGCCCCGAGCCACTCGAGCGCGCGCGCCAGGTTCTCCTCGCCGCGGATCACGTCGCGCGGGACGTTGAAAGCCTGGTCGAAGCCCTGCTCGTAGTTCCCGTCGAAGAGCGGGACCTTGTAGGCGATCGAGCGCGTGGCCCAGCCGCGGACCTGGAAGTGCTCGGCCAGCGTGACGAGCTCATCCGGCAGCGGCATCGCCGGCCCGTAGGATGTGACACCGTGGCGCGAGGGCACCATGCCGGTGAAGATCGAGGCGAAGGAGGGACAGGTCCAGTTGCAGTTGGAGCGCGCCTGGTCGAAGCGCACGCCCTCCGCCGCCAGGCGATCGAGAGCGGGAGTCGTCGCGCGCCCGTAGCCGTAGGAGCTCAGGCGGTCCGCACGCAGCGTGTCCACCGCGATCAGGATCACGAGTGGATCCGGCGTCTTGCTCGCGGCCTCGATGCGCGGATCCGCCCACAGCGAATGCGGGTCGCCCGTCTCGGCCAGCGTGCGTAGCACGAGCGTGGCCTTCCGGCCGGCGCGCGCGGAGAGGTCCAGGTCGACCTCCTCCCAGCGCCACTCCTCCATGCGCGCCGTGCAGACGCGGTCGAGCAGGAGCTCGGGCTTGCCGCCCGGCTCCGCGAGCTCGACCTGAAAACGCGCGGCCGAGCCCGGAGGCGTCTCGCGCGCGAGTCCGGTCGCCAGGCGCAGGCGTGCGCCTTCCGGGAGGACGAGCTCGAAGGCGAGCTCGGTCTTCGGCGGCGCGTACAGCGCCGAGCGCCAGTCGTAGTTGGACTCGGCCGGTTCGCCCTCCTGCACGCCCTCCTGCACGCCCTCGGGCGAGCAGAGCGGCAGGAGCAGGCCCGCCTTGCGCATCCCGATGTCGGGCCCCGCGTGTTGCGCGGCGTTCGCTCCCATCAGCAGCCGCATGCGCTCGGTGCGGTTGGGGGAGACCTCCGTCAGGCGGACTTCGTCGAAGGACATGCCTCGCACCGTCGCATTCGGGTCGACACCGACGTCCGGGCGGATCAGGACCACCAGCGAGCGCGTCCGCGGCGTGGGATAGAAGCTCGTCTCGGCGCGCTGCCACTTGCCTTCGGCCTCGGCGCCCGAGCGCAGCGGGAGCGGGTGGATCTTCAGTGCCGACCCTCGTCCGGCGAGGAAGAGCCGGCGCGTGTCGAGGCGTACGCCTTCGGGTTCCTCGCGCGACTCGACCACGCACAGATCGCAGAAGGGCTGGCCTCGCACCCGCACCGCGCGCTCGAAGCGGTAGAACGCGTCCGGCCGCATGGGCAGCACCCAGCCGAGGAAGGCATCGGTCGGCGCCTCGAGCTGGAGCACGTGGCCGTCGCCCTCGGCCACGACCTTGGCCGCGGAGATCTGCTGCCAGCCCGCGAAGCTCCAGTCGAAGTCCTCGAAGCCCTCGTCGAGCAGCAGGTCCATGTCCGGATCGCCGAGGTCGGCCAGGTCACGGGCCGGCTGGAGCGCGGTCAGAGGGCTCTCGATGCGGGCGGAATCCAGGTGCTCGGAGAGCTGGAGAGAGGCGCCGTCCGGACGCAGCACCTTCATTCCCTCCTGCTCTTCCTGCGGGGAGAAAGCGAGGGACACGAGCGCCAGGATGAGGACAGGGTAACGGGCGAAACGAGTCCGCTCGGTCATGGGGAACTGCGCTGGGAGGCGGCGACGAGAAGGGGGCGCGCCGACTACGCCCAGTCACCCCCCACTGTTTCGTGAATGGTCCGCCCGATGTTGGCCGCTTCGTCGGCCGGTCGGTGCCTCTGGCCAAGGAGGGCAGGAGCCTGGATCGGGCTCCACGGCAAGAGCGCAGCCATCTCAGCGCGCTCTACCGCACTTCGACCGCAGTCAGCCCTGGTGCGAGCGCGAGCTCCAGCGTCACGCCGTACTCGCGGTCGAGCGCGTGGCGTTCCTCCGGCCCGTCGCCGATGCGCACGCGGGCCTCGTCCACGAGTCCGGCGTAGTAGAGCGGCAGGCGGATCGAGCGGCGGATGGGCGTGGTGAGCGGGTTGAACAGCACCGCCAGGGCCTTCGTCTCCAGCTCCGGGTTCACGTGCAGCAGTCCATCCCAGTCGCGCCCGTCCGCGCGGCGCAGGTGCAGCACGTCGGACTCGAGGATCGCGCGGTGGGCCTTGTACCAGTCGACCCAGCGCGTCACGAGCGCGCGCGTCGCCTCGGTGTCGTACAAGCGCGGCCCGCGCCAGCAGGCCTGCACGCCGGCGCCGAGGTTGAGCTGCAAGAACGCCGCGTAGGTGTCGAGGTGCTCGCTCAGCGGCTCGATCGTCGCCGCGACGCCACCGCCCTGGTACTCGGAGAGCGGCACGAACATCCAGCCCATCGAGGGCGTCTTTTCCCACGTGCCGTCGAAGATGTTCTGGCGCGCGTGCACGAGCTGCTCGGCGCGCGGCAACGACCAGTTGGTCTCGCGGTAGCCCATCGCGGTCTTGTTGGCGCCGTTCAGGAAGTAGAGGTCGGGCACGTTGAGGTACGTGCCGCGCGCGCGGCACTCGGCGTAGAAGGCGCTGATGCGCTGCCACTGCGTCCACTGCGAGTCGGCCAGGCCGGCGTGGCCGGGATGCGTGGTCGCGGCACACACATCGCCGGGGTAGTTGCCGTCGTGCTCGATCGCGTCGAGCCCGGTCGCGTCACGGAAGGCGGCGATCTTCTGGAAGTACTCCTGGCCCCAGCGCGACTCGAGGCACGGCGAGTTGCCGAAGATCGCGTGGCCGGGCTCGCCGGTCTCGGGATCGAGCACGTCGTCGGCGGTGGAGATGCTGCGCGAGGCGAGGAGGGTGTAGCCGCCGAGCTCGATGCCTTTCGAGTGTGCGTAGTCGACCAGGGCCTTGATCTCGGCCACGTAGGCCGGATCCGTGCTCTCGAAGTCGAAGCCCGAGCCGAAGGACAGGATCACGAGCTCGAAGCCTACCGCGGCGGCCTGTTCGATGGCCGCGCGCACGTCCGCGGGCGCCGCGGAGCGCACGTGGAAGATCAGCGGGTTCTCGGTGCACCACGGCGCCAGCACGCGCATCGCGCGGCGCAGGGCGAGACCGTTGCGTTCGCGCTCGCTGGAGTCGCGTAGCAACTCGTAAGTGCGGTGGGACTCGAAGCGCGCGCCTGGGGCGAGCCCCTCGGCCGGCCCGAGCGGTGGGCTCGAGACGAACAGGCACGGCGTCTCCAGGCGGTAGTTCACCTGCGTCGTGAAGGCCGGGTCGGTGCGCCACTCGAGGCTACGCTCGCGCGCGCCCATGCTGTAGTCGCTGAAGGCCTGCAGCGGCGGCTCGCCCCAGCGCTCGCGGCGCTCGACGAACGACTCGGGCTCGACCGCGGCCAGGCGCTCGGACTCGTAGCTTTCGAGCGTCAGCATGCGCGCACCCTCGTTCACGACCTCCAGCCACTTCGCGAACAGCGGCAAGCCGTCGTAGAGCTCGTGGTGCACGAACACGCGCACGCCGCGCAGCGCTTCGTTGCCCGCGGGCGCGGCGAACTCGAGCACCAGGTGTCGGCCGGGTGGCGGCCAGGGCCGGCTCTCTGCGGGACGCACGCGGCGCCAGGCGAAGCGCGCCTCGATCGGACGCTCCTCGGCGCCGACGAAGCGAAAGGCAAGTGGGTCGGCGGTAAGCGCGTCGAGCCACTCCGCGCGCAGATAGCCGTGGTCGGGCTGCCCGAGCAAGCCGCCGACGGGCACGGTCGTGCCGTCGAAGGTGAGCGTGGCCTCGGGCTCGATCGCGCGCAGCAGCGCGGTGTTCGTCGTGAGCACGTCGAGCGCCACGCAGGCGAGCTCCGGCGCCGTGCGCCAGACGCGCCGCGCAAGGCCGTTGTCGAGCACGAGCTCGTTCCCGTGGCGCTCGACCCGCGCCACGAACGGCGCCGGATCGAGCAGCCAGTCGTGGGCGGGGGGCGCACTCGGCTGCAGGGCGAGGCAGGCGAGGGCCGGCAGTGCAAGGAGAACGGCGGACAGAAGGGCGCGACGGCTTGCTCGGGGCTTCATCGCGGGCCAGGTTGACGCATGGGGCCGCGGCTGTCACGACTCGCTCGGCCGAACGCCGCGCCGCTCGGCCGAGCGGGCCCCAAGCTGAGTGTCTCCGAGTCGTACAACATCCACGGCCGAGCGACCCTGTCGAGCGCGGCGTCGAATACCTAGTGGAGATCGACGGGCGGCCGGAGGATCCGGGGCAAGGCGGGGCTCGCCACGAACTTCACTCGTTGCGCCGGATCGGGACCTGCAGCGTCTCTACATCCGCGTCGAGCAGCTCGAACCCTTCGACGGTTATTTGCTCCTGTGGGAGCACGAGGCTCGCGGGATCGCCGCCGACGAGATCCAGCGCCACGCCGACCCGATCGATCGAGATCGCCATGTTGGAGTCGAGCTCCGGGTTCGTCTGGCTCGGCAAAGAGTCGGGGTCCAGGTAGAAGCCCTCGACAACGAACCACCCGCTGATCGTGCGCGTCAGGCCAGTGGCGTAGGAGAGCCCGGCAAGGAGGAAGACGGCTCCGCCTCCGAAGAGCCAGCGCGGCGAGAGCCGGGGGGAAACGGAACGCGAGGCGAATACACGCTGCATGGTGACTTCCTTGTGCTGGCCCGAGGGGCCGGTGGGATGATGAAGGGTTTGTCGAAGGCTCCGCAGAGCCTCGTTTTCGTAGGAATCAGGCTTCATGACGGTTTCTCTGTTGCTCGAGGGCCTTGCGCAGAGCCGCGCGTCCGCGGTGCAGGCGCGACTGGATGGTGCCGACCGGACAGCCGACGAGCCGGGCCAGCTCTTCGACGCCCAGGTCTTCGATGTGATGGAGGGAGAGGACCGTGGAAAAGCGCGGCGCCAGCGAGTCGAGGGCACGGCGCACGTAATCCAGACCATCGTTCGCGACGGGCGCTCGCGCGTCCTGCTCGTCGAGCGGCTCAGTGGGGTGCGCGCGATCTTGACGGCGGCGGTTGCCGGCGAGGTTCGCGGCGATGCGCAGTAGCCAGTGGCGGAACGGGACACCGCGGAAGCGCAGCGACGGCAGGGATTCGAGCGCTTTGACGAAGGCCTCGGAAGCCAGGTCCTCGGCGACGTGAGCGTCCCCCGTGCGACGCGCCAGGTAGTTCAACACCGAGCGCGCATGCAAGTCGTAGAGCCGGCCGAACTCGCGTCGGTCCACCTGCGCACGCTGGACGAACCGCCATTCTTCCTCGGGTTCGATGGTCAGAGGCGCGGCACCGCTCGACAGCAGGGGGTTCGACATGCGTTGGCTTCCGCTCCAGAGAACACCCGACGGGCGCGTTTTGGTCCCTCGATCCGGAAAACCCACGCTGGGCCCGCGGGAGGGCGCGGGCCGCCGGCCCCGGTCGCCGGGTTTCGGGGGGGGACTTGGCTTGGCGGGTCGCCTCGACAGGGAGGGGCTCGGAAAGGCTCCCGAAGGCTTGCATCGGCGGGAGTCGCGCTGCTGGATCACCGGTCCACCCCGGGCGCGAGCGCGCGGTTCAAGGCTTGCCGCCGAAGTACAGGGCATTCGGCGCGTCGCTGCGGGCCGCGACGATGTCCACGAGCCCGTCGCCGTCCAGATCCGCGAGCGCGAGGCCGTACACCGTGCCGCGCCCGTCGCCGAAAGCAACGGGCACGAAGGCGGTGCCCTTGCCCGCGTTCAGGAAGACCGAGCCAGGGGTCTCTGCGCATCCGACCACGACGTCCAGCTCGCCGTCGGCGTTCATGTCCGTGAGCGCGATGGCGTAGGGCACGTGTTCTTCCGCGCCGAGCGCGAAGACCTCCTCCAGGCTGCCCGTGCCATCGTTTGCGTAGACGAAGGTTCCACGGCTTTCATCGCCCACCACGAGATCGGGTCGCCCGTCTCCATCCAGGTCGCCGGCCGCCGCCGTGCGCGCGTTGGTGCTGGCCGGGCCGAAAGCCTTCGACCTCTCGAAGCGCGCGTGTCCGTCGTTGAAGTAGACCAGGCTCTGGCCGCCGTCGCGGTGCGGCGCGACCAGGTCGACGGAACCGTCGCGATCGAGATCGACAGGGACGATGGTCGTGGCGGATGGCGCGAGGAGCGCGAAGCACTCGCCGAAGCGTCCGCCGCCCGCGTTCAGGCACACGTAGCTCGGCCCCGGACGGTTCGCGACGATGAGGTCGGGACGCTTGTCGCCATCGAGATCCGCGACCGCCGCATTGCGCGTGGACCAGGAAGGCGCACCCCACGAACCCGAGTCCTGGAAGGTGGCGTGCCCGTCGTTGAGGTAGACGCGCTTCGGGTCAGGCTTGTCGTTGCTGACCACGACGTCGAGATCGCCATCGCCGTCGAGGTCGGAGAGCACGGCCGAGTACGTGCGCTCCGGTTCCTCACCGAGGTTCCGCGCCGCGCTGAACCCGCCCTTGCCGTCGTTCAGGAGGATCCGATCGTGCAACGGCCAATGGCGTCCCTTGGCCAGCAGGATGTCGAGGTCGCCGTCCTTGTCCAGGTCGCCGACGCTCGCGTTGGCGGACGTTTCGGCAGTCTCTTCGAGCAGGACCTCACGCGTGAAGGTGCGCGGGGCCGGCGCCTGAGGAGCGAGCGCCATGGGACCGAGGGCGAGGAGAGTTCGAACCGCGCGATGCATTCCGGGTATTCCAGCCTCAGCCAGGAAGGCGAGACTGTAACGACCATGGAGCCCTTTCTTCCTTTCTTCCTCTGCGCGTCTCTGTGTCCTCCGCGTCTCTGTGGTCGTGCTTCGATTCTTGCTCGGCAAGCAAGCGGCCGCGGAGAGGGGATGGGTATTCGGACAGGATGGGTGCGAGTATCCTGGGCTGCGGGCGGTTCGTCCGCCGACGGAGCGCACCTTGCGATCGAGCAAACCAAGTGAGCGAGCCACAAGATCATCGCCACGCTAGCGCGCCCGGCGCGTTCGTGACGTTCGCGGCGCTCGTTTCCTTCGCGGCGTCCGGCGATACCGGCGACTCGCCGGTCGACTACAACCGCGATGTCCGCCCGATCCTCGCGGCCAACTGCTTCGCGTGCCACGGTTTCGACCCGCAGGCACGCAAGGCGGATCTGCGGCTCGACCGCGCGGAGTCGGCGTATGCGGAGCACGACGGCGTCGTGCCGATCAAGCCGGGCGACCTCGGCGCGAGCGAGGCGTGGCGCAGGATCTCGTCGACGGACCCCGACGAGGTGATGCCGCCGCCGCGGGCGCAACGCACGCTCAGCGAGGCCCAGAAGGCGAAGATCAAGGCGTGGATCGAGCAGGGCGCGCCCTACGCCGAGCACTGGGCGTTCCTTGCGCCCGTGCGCCCGGAGCTGTCGCCGGCGGACGGGCACGCGCTCGATGCCCTGGTGCGCGCGCGGCTCGTCGAGGCGAACCTGCAGCCAGCACCAGGCGCGGATCGCGCGACGCTCATCCGGCGCGCGTCGCTCGATCTCACGGGCCTGCCGCCTTCCGCCGATGAGGTCGAGGCCTTCGTGGCCGATCCCGATCCACGCGCCTTCGAGCGCCTGATTGATGGGCTCCTCGCGAGCCCGCACTTCGGCGAGCGCATGGCCCTGCCGTGGCTCGACGCCGCGCGCTACGCCGACACGAACGGCTTCTCGATCGACGGTGGCCGCCAGCAGTGGCTGTGGCGCGACTACGTGATCAACGCCTTCAACACGGACAAGCCCTACGACCGCTTCCTGGTCGAGCAGCTCGCCGGCGACCTCTTGCCGGACCGCTCCGAGGAGACGCTCGTCGCGACCGGCTTCCAGCGTAACGCGATGGTCACGCACGAGGGCGGCACGATTGCCGAGGAGAACCTCGTCAACTACGGCGCCGACCGCGTCAAGACCTTGGGCGAGGCCGTGCTCGGGCTCACGCTCGGCTGCGCGCAGTGCCACGACCACAAGTTCGATCCGTTTTCCCAGCAGGACTACTATGCGGTCTTCGCATACTTCAACACGCTCAGCGAGGCGGCCCACGGCGGCGACGGCGGCGTGAACCCGGAGCCCACGCTGCAAGCGCACTCGGTGTTGCGCACGGGCGAGGAGGACGCCTTGCGCGCACGCATCGCGGCGCTCGAGGCCGCGCTCGCCTCACCGCCGCCAGTCGCCGTCGCAGCGTGGGAGTCCGCGCAGCGCTCCGCGCTCGCTGCGCGCGGGGCCGGACTCGCGCTCCATCCGCTGAAGCTGCTCGAGATCAGCACGCCAAACACGGGCAGCGGCTTCTCGATCCTCGCTGAACGCTTTGCGCTGATCGAACGCCCGTTGGGCCTGGCGGCCTTCGATGTCTCCATGGAGCTACCCGAGCTTGCCGTGCCCATCACGGGCTTGCGGGTCGTCATGCATCCGTCCCCGGAGGCCCCGGCCGCCGGCTGGGGCTGGGGCGGCGGGAGCGGCGACAAGCGCACGTTCGTGCTGACGAACCTGTCGCTGAGTGCGGGCTCGGTGCCTTCCGACCAGGTGAATCTCAACCGCTTGATCGCCGCGCGCGGCGTCACCGCCAGCTGCTGGGACGACGCGAACCGTCCCGAAGGTGCTCTCAACACGAATGCCAGCGAGGGCTGGAGCCCGGACCTTGCGCACGAGGGACCGGTGCACCTCACGCTGACCTTCGACCAGCCACTGTCGTCGCCTGAGAGCGGGTACCTGACCGCCCAGCTCAACTTCGGCCGCGGCGGCGACCTGATGGCGAAGCGCATGGAGTTCTTCGTGCTGAGCGGGTGCGACGACGGCAGCCCACTCCCGCCGACGATCATCGCGACCATCGAGCAGCAGCCTGCGACGCGCACTTCCGAGGAGAAGACCGCGCTCGCCTCGTACTGCAGCGCGCACGGAGCCGCGTTCGAACGCCTGCGCATCGACCTCGCCAACGCACGCGAACGCCTCGCGGCGCGCAGCGAGGCCTTTTCGACGATGGTGATGGACACCGCGCCGACGCCGCGCGAGACCCACATCCTGGAGCGCGGAAACTACGCCGCTCCGCTCGCAGCCGTGTCGCCCGCCACGCCTGCCGTGCTGCCGAGGCTGCCCGCTGCGCCGCCGGACCGGCTCGGGCTCGCGCAGTGGGTGACGATGAGCGGGCATCCGCTCACTGCGCGCGTCGCAGTGAACCGCTTCTGGCAGATGCTCTTCGGGCAAGGCATCGTCAGGACGGCGGCCGACTTCGGCACGCAGGGCGAGTGGCCGTCGCACCCGCAGCTGCTCGACTGGCTGGCCGTCGAGTTCGTCGAGAGCGGCTGGAACGTGAAGGCGCTGCTCAAAACGATCCTCTTGTCGCAGACCTACCGCCAGTCGTCGGTCGCGACGACCCAGTCACTCGCGCGCGACCCGGACAACCGCCTGCTTTCGCGCGGCCCGCGCTTCCGCCTGCCCGCAGAGTTCATCCGCGACGGCGCGCTGAAGACCAGCGGCCTGCTCGTCGCACAGCTGGGCGGACCGAGCGTCAACCCCTACACGAGTGGTGATCCGTGGCGCGAGATCAGTCACTACGGCAGCACGCCGGCGACCGCGCAGAGTTTCGTCCAGGACCACGGCGAGAAGCTGTACCGCCGCAGCCTCTACACCTACTGGAAGCGCACGCTGCCAGCGCCGAACATGGCCCTGTTCGACGCGCCGAACCGCGAGGTCTGCGTGCTCGAGCGCGGCACCACGACCACGCCGCTGCAGGCGCTAGTGCTGCTCAACGACGTGCAGTTCGTCGAGGCTGCGCGCGCCTTCGCCGAGCGCATCCTGCAGCGCGGTGGCGATGACGCGGCGCGCATCACATGGGCCTTCATGGAGGCGACCGCACGAGTGCCCGGGCCTGACGAGGAGGCGGTCATCGTGCGGGCGCTCGCGCGCGAGCGTACTTTCTTTGCGGCCGATCCGGACGCGGCTCGGCGCGTGCTCGCGAGCGGCGAGTCGCCCCGCGACGAGACGCTGCCAGCCGGCGAGCACGCCGCGTGGTCACAGGTCGCGGCATTGATCATGAACCTGAGCGAGACGATCACCCGTAACTGAGAACCCACGATGGATCCGCTCGAAGCATTCGGTCAGAGCCTCACGCGGCGCGCATTGATCGGCCACGGTGCGCGTGGCATCGGGCGCATCGCACTGGGCTCGCTGCTGCTGCCCGCGCTGGGCGCGGCGCAGGCCGAGCCGGGCCGGGGGCTCGCGGGCCTCCCGCATTTCTTCCCGAGAGCCAAGCGCGTCCTGTGCCTGTTCCAGTCCGGCGGGCTCTCGCACATCGATCTCTTCGACCAGAAGAAGACGCTCCAGGACTTCGCGGGCCAGGAGCTCCCGGCCTCGGTCAAGGGTACGCAGCGCATCACCGGCATGACCTCGGAGCAAACGCAGTTCCTCGTGGTGCCGCCGATCGCGGGCGGCAAGCTCTGCGGCCGGAGCGGCCTGTGGATCAGCGATCTGCTGCCGCACCTGCAGGGCGTGGCGGACGAACTGTGCCTGCTGAAGTCGCTGCACAGCGAGGCGATCAATCACGACCCCGCGATCACCTTCATGAACACGGGCAACCAGCTGCCCGGCTACCCCAGTATGGGCTCGTGGGTGAGCTACGGCCTGGGCAGCGAGAACGAGAACTTGCCCGCTTTCATCGTGCTCGTGTCGCAGGGCTCGGGCAAGAACCCCGGGCAGCCGATCTTCTCGCGCCTGTGGGGCAGCGGCTTCCTGCCCGCGTCGCAGCAGGGCGTCGCGCTGAGGCCCGGGGGCAATCCGGTGCTGTACCTCGCGAACCCCGACGGAATCGAGCGCGAGCAGCGGCGTCGGCTGCTCGACGACCTGGCAGCGCTGAACGAGATGCGCGCGGCGGAGACGGGCGACCCCGAGACGCGCGCGCGCATCCAGGCCTACGAGATGGCCTTCCGCATGCAGGCTTCGGTGCCGGAGCTCACGGAGACGAGCGGGGAATCGCCCGAGACGCTGGCGCGCTACGGCCCCGAGGTGCAGAAGCCCGGCAGCTACGCGGCCAACTGCTTGCTCGCTCGGCGGTTGCTCGAGCGTGGCGTGCGCTTCGTGCAGCTCTTCCACCGCGGTTGGGACCAGCACATCGCGCTCGCCCGGCAGCTGCCGAACCAGTGCCGCGACGTCGATCAGCCCACGGCGGCCGTGCTCCGCGATCTGCGCGAGCGCGGCTTGCTCGACGACACGCTCGTCGTCTTTGCCACCGAGTTCGGCCGCACGGCGTTCAGCCAGGGCGCGTTCGGCGATCCGAGCTCCGGCCGCGACCACCACGGCCGCTGCTTCACCGTATGGCTGGCGGGCGGAGGCGTGCGCGGCGGCGTGCAGCACGGTGCGAGCGACGACTTCTGCTACAACATCAGCGCGGATCCCGTGCATCTGCGCGACCTCCACGCGACGATCCTGCACTGCCTCGGCATCGACCACGAGCGCTTCACTTTCCGCTTCCGCGGGCTGGACGCCAAGTTCACCGGCGTCGAAGAGGCGCATGTCGTGAAGGACATCCTGCTCTAGTCCCGAGAACGAGCGCTTCCACGCGTCAGGCTGGCGAAAGTACGGAGCCTGGCACGGTTTCGCGCGAGTCCGAGTCCGCGCAGGAGTGCGAGGCGGTTCCGGCGGACTCGTGCAAAACCGAGCCAGGCACCTCCCTTTCGCCGTTTGGACACGGCCCTGCGGATGAGCGTTCTTGCGCTATGCTCGCAGCCTTCCGATGAACGAACCCGCGCCGCATTCCTCGGTTGCCGCCATTGCCGTGTCCGCCGAGGAGCACAGCGGGCTCGCACGCATCATCGCAGCGGCGAGTCTCGGCACCCTGTTCGAGTGGTACGACTTCTATCTCTACGGCACGCTCGCCATCTTCTTCGGTGAGACGTTCTTTCCTCCCGGCAACGAGCGCGCGGCCCTGCTCGCCAGCCTCGCGACCTTCGGCGCCGGCTTTGGCGTGCGCCCGCTCGGCGCGATCGTGTTCGGCCGAATCGGCGACATGGTAGGCCGCAAGTACACGTTTCTGATCACACTGGTGACGATGGGGCTGTCGACGGCGATGATCGGCCTGCTGCCGACTTACGCGACCCTCGGCATTGGCGCGCCGATCCTGCTGGTGCTCTTGCGGCTGATCCAGGGCCTCGCGCTGGGCGGCGAGTACGGCGGCGCCGCTACCTACGTCGCCGAACACGTGCCGGACAGCCGTCGCGGCTACTACACGAGCTTCATCCAAACCACGGCCACACTGGGCTTCTTCCTGTCGCTCGGCGTGATCGCCGCCGCTCGTGCGCACTACGGACCCGAGGGATTCCGCACCATTGGCTGGCGCGTGCCTTTCCTGGTGTCCTTCGTGCTGCTCGGCATCTCGCTGTACATCCGCCTCAAGATGAAGGAGTCGCCGCTCTTCGCGAAGCTCAAACGCGAAGGGCTGGTGTCGAAGAATCCGCTCAAGGAGAGCTTCGGCAATCCGCGTAATCGCAGGCTCGTGCTGATTGCGCTGTTCGGCGCGACCGCGGGCCAGGGCGTCGTCTGGTACACGGGGCAGTTCTACGCGCTCACCTTCCTGCAGACGCCGCTCAACCTCGATTGGCGCCTGGCCTACGGCCTGATCGCGGGGGCGCTCGTGCTCGGAACGCCGCTGTTCTTGCTCTTCGGCCACCTGTCGGACCGCATCGGTCGCAAGCGCATCATGCTCGCCGGATGCCTGCTGGCCGCGCTCACCTATTTGCCGATCTACATCGCGATCCAGCGTTTGGCGAATCCCGCCATGGCGCCCTCGGTAACCGAGCTCTCGATGGGCGCGGCCGCCGGAATCGTGGCGTTGTTGACCCTGCAGATGGTGTACGTCGCGATGGTGTACGGACCGATCGCCGCGTTCCTGGTGGAGCTGTTCCCGACCTCGATCCGCTACACCTCCATGTCGCTGCCCTATCACCTGGGCAACGGATGGTTCGGAGGCTTCTTGCCGCTTGTCGCCACCGCAACCACGACGTCGTTGTGGGCCAAGGGCACCTTCGGCGCGGGCGCGATCTTCACGGGGCTGATCTATCCGATCGCGGTGTGCATCGTGACCGTGATCGTTGCCAGCCTGTTCATCCGCGAAACCAAGGACCATCGCATCGACACGCCCGTTCACTGAAAGAACGAACGAGCGGAACTCGATCGGCACCAGGGTCGGCCCTCCCCGGCGTCAGCGCACGTAGCCGAGTGCGCGCAGCTGCTCGAGCTGCGCCGAATCGAGCGCCGCGCTCTCGCCTTCCTGGAAGCGCGTCGCCAGCGCGCAGTGCGCCTGCCAGCGCGCGAGCAGGAGCTTCTGGTAGTGCTCGACGAGATCCCCGTGCTCGGCGTTCACCGCGCGCAGCGCGAACGGATCGTTCCACAGATCGTAGAGCAGCAGGCGCGGCTGGTCGGCGAAGAACGGGTGCACCGCTCCCCAGCGCCCGCCGGCCGGGCTCGCGTGCCGACCGAGAGCGGGATCGCTGCCGGAGGTGGCCGGCGCGATTTCGAGCGACGCGCCCCAGCGTCCGTCGAGGACCTCGATGTTCCCGATCATCTCGCCCGTGGCCTCGTCGACGCGGAACTCGTCGAAGACGACCTCGCGTGGCGCGAGGGGCTCGCCGCGCAGGTACGGCGCGAGCGAACGTCCCTGCAGGACCTCGGGCGGCGGCAGGCCGGCGAGCTCGAGGATGGTCGGCAAGACGTCGATCATCGACACGGGCTCGGCGCAGCGACGATTGCCCTGGATGTGGCCGGACCAGACGAAGATCAGCGGGACGTGCGTGGCGTAGGAATCGAAGAGCGCGCCCTGCCAGCCCGGCGGAGGCGGCTCGAACAGCCCACGTCCGAAGCGCGCGAAGGTCCCGGCCGGATGGCCGTGGTCCGAACCGATCACGAGCAGCGTGTTCTCCCACTCGCCGCGTGCCTTCAGCTGCTGCACGAAACGCCCGAGCTCGCGGTCCTGATGGGCCATCGTCTCGTCGTAGAGCCCGCGCCGTGTGTTGTAATAGCTCTGCCGGTCGATCCCTGCACGCTCGAGCCCGCGGTCGTAAAAATCGGAGATGCTGGTCGTGCCGAACAGGTCGCCCGCGAGCGTGAAGAGCTGCTCGTCCCACTGCTCGAGGCGCGCGCGATCCTCCTTGGAGACGAACAAGCCGGCGAAGGGCGGGACGGGCGCGTTGGGCTCGTGCACGTCGGTCGTCTGGAAGTGGACCCAGTAGGGCTGGGCCGGGACCTCTGCGCGGAAGCGGAAGAAGCGCGCGTGCAGATCACTGGAGGAGGTCGAGGAATTCTCGGGCTCCGCGTCGCTCATGAAGTCGATCCCGCGCTCGAGCCCGATCACGCGGCCGGCGTTGGGGTTGGCGGTGAAGCAAGCGGTCAGATAGCCGCCGCGGCGCATGTGCTCGGCCATCGTGATCGCCGCGGCCGGCACCGGCGTCGAGTGCACGCCGCGCCGCAGTCCGCCGAGCACGCTGTGTTGCAGCCCGGTCATGAAGGAAGCGGTCGAGGCCTGGGTCCAGGTCGAGTTCGAGTAGGCGCGCTCGAACACCACGGCCTCCGCCGCGAGGCTCTCGAGGAACGGTGTCGTGCGCCGGTTGTAGCCGAACACGCTCATCAGATCCGCGCCGGCACCGTCGATGACGTAGAAGACGACGTTCGGCCGACTCGCGGCCGCGCGCTTCGCATGCGCGGGAGGCGCCGGCGAGCCCGACAGGATCGGCGCGCCGAACAGCGCCACGGCGCCCGCGGACGCGCTCGAGGCCTCGAGCACGAGCTCGACCACCTGGCCGGAGAAGTCCGCGAGCGGGAGCGCGACCTGCTTCCAGCGGTGGGAATCGGAGACCTGCTCGTCGAGCAGGACCCGGCTCGCGCCGCGCGTTTTCACTTCTACCCGGTAGCCGAGCGTCTCCTCGGGCAGGCACGCGAGCCCGAGGTCGAGCCGCCCCTTCGGCGGCACGGCGATGCGCCAAGCGAACCGCGCCGGCGTGTGCGCGAACAGCGTGTGGCGCGTCACCTCCTCGCGCGTGACCGCGCGCACGCCCTGCTCCTCGAGGAAGTCGGCGCCGCGCGGAACGAGCTCGATCGAGAAGACGTCCAGGCGCCCGGGGCCCAGCGCCCCCACGATGAGCGCCAGGCTGTGCATGCTCTCGCCCTCTGCGCGTGGGCTCAGCGGCAAGTGGTAGGTCTGGGTCGAGCCGTCGTTGAAGATGGGCGCGGCCCCGGCGCTGCCCCCGAAGAAGAAGAACGGATGCGGGATGGCGCCCTCCTCGTCGACGTTGTGCGCGACCGCCATCCCGGCGAAGCGGTCGTGGCTGCGTGCGCGCACGAGGACGCCGGTCCAATCGCTGAGGGGCGTGGGCTCGAGGTCGACCACGATGCCGGCCGCGGGCAGGCCCATGGAGTCGCCTTCGATGGGCGCGAGCGCCAGGCGCAGGCAGTCCTTCTGCGGCGCGAGCGCGATGTTCGCGAGCCGCTCGCTGTCGGCGTGGGAGAGCGTGCGCCACTCGAGTCGCGCTTCGTCGAATTGCCACTGGAGTCCGGCGCGCGCGGAATCCGGCGCCGGAGCACTCGTGAGCGCGGCTTGGTCGAGCACGTCGGCCAGGTGCAGGAGAGCGCCGGAAAGAACGCTGCCCGCGACCGGAGCGGAGCTCGCGCCTTGCGCGCCCTCCTCCGGCTCGCCGCCGCAGGCGACGAGGCAGACCAGCGCCGCCCATGACCACGCACTCGCGACGAACGCCCGCATTCCCGCGCGTTGAAAGGACCGCCTCACCATGCCCCAAGGGGAGCACGGGCTCGCGAGCGTGGCAAGAATCAACTGCAGGCCCTACGCTCTCGGCCCGATGAACCTCCCGTTCCAGCGCACGCACATGGTCGCACTCCCCAAGCTCTGTCTACGCGGCTTGTTCGCGCTTCTCACACTGCTCGCGGTCACGAGTGCCTGCGTCACCGAGAACGTGACGACTGGCGAGATGGTGCCACGCGGCAACCAGCGCTACCCATGGGAGAAGGTGCAGGAGCTGGCCAAGCGCCTCAAGGACGGCATGACCAAGGACCAGGTGCTGATCCTGATGGGCTCGCCGGCGGAGGTCGACTCGGCAGACGATCAGTGGATCTACTTGCCCGAGCGCTACGGGATCCTGATTCCCGCCCAGGCGCTGCGCCTGCAGTTCAAGGATCGCCTGCTGGTCGAGCACGGGTACCGCTCGATCGTGCTCGGCGCGCAGCTCTGAAGCTCGGCCAGCGCATCTCCCCCGCCGTCGCGGTTGCGCTGGATCGCGCCTGGCAAGAGCCGCGCAGCATCGTCCTTCTCATGTGGATGCGTGCATGCGTCGATTCGCTGGCGGGCGTCGCGCGGCCTTGCGTGAATCGCGCGCTCGGATGCTATAATCATCACCACTTGGGTCGTGGTCGCGCTCGTCGCCCACTCGGGAGGAACACCCCGGTGACGCGCAGCGACGGTGATCCGAAAGCCTCCAAAGCCGTGTAGACCTCTCGCATCTCGCGCGCGCACGACCCGATTTTCGCGGCGAATTCGTGGAGGCCCTGGCGCCGGCGAATCGTTGCACGCGCTGCTCACATCGCTCGAGCCGGCCTGCGAGGTCTGATCCCCCGCTCGGCTCCTAAGCGGTCTCCCGGGTTTCACCCGTCGTCGCGCGGAGCTCACGCTCCAGACGCACGTGATCCGTTTTCTCGCGGCTCTCACCGACGCGCCTTACGGGCGCGCAGGGAGTCGCGCCCGCACGCCCTTTCGCATCGCACAAAGGAACCCTCGTGTTCACGCTCTCTACATCCGTCACGATCCTGGCCGTCCTCCTCGCGCTCGCCCTGCTGGTCGCGTTGCTCTCGCTGCACCGCATCGGACCGGCGCAGCTCGGACTCGTCACCAAGCGCTTCGCATTCGGGAAGCTGACCGGAAGCGATCCGATCGCATTCCACGGCGAAGCGGGTTACCAGGCCGAGCTGCTCATGCCTGGCTTGCGCTGGAAACTCTGGCCGATCTTCGCGGTGCAGAAGTTCCCGTGGGTGCAGATCCCGGCGGGCGAGATCGGCCTCGTCATCGCGCAGGTGGGCACACCGTTGCCCATCGGCGCCAAGTCCGCCGTCTACCGATCCGAGTTCGCCCAGTTCAGCGACCTCGCGGCCTTCATGCAGCAGGGCGGCCAGAAAGGCGTGCAGCGGCCCGTGCTCTCGCCGGGCTCGCTCGAACCGATCCACCCGATCGCCTTCCTCGTCATCACGAAGAAGCAGGTGTACGGCGTGCCGATCTCACCCGAGCTCAGGGCCCGCGAGGGTTCCGGGCATCCGGCCCACGGCCTCACGGCCGCGGCCTTCGGACTCGCACCGGAGCAGCTCGACCTGGTGCGCATCGCGCCCCGGGCGAACGGCGACGGCAAGGTCATCGACGTGTGCGGCGTCGTCACGACCTTCGAGGGCGAACCGCTGCCCTCCGGCGACATCGCCAGCCGCATGCGCGGCTTCGCGGACCTGGCCGAGATGGAAGCGGCTGGCGCCAAGGACCCGGAGATCATCGAGACGCTGCTCGGCAGCATGAACGGAGCTCACAACAACTATCAGGACCTGCAAGCCTTCCTCGACCACGGCGGCAAG
>JANOGB010000235.1:0-7524 GCA_031413955.1 Planctomycetota bacterium
GGCCTCTGGTAGCTCGAACGGCGTGAATCGGGCTCCGTCAAACCGGCACGCTCCCTGCAGCGTACCCACCCACAACTCGCCACGACGGTCGAAGGCGAGGCACCAGACGTCGTCGCTGACCAGCCCGTCGCGCACGGTGTAGTTCGTAAATGACGCGCCGTCGAACTTCGTCAAACCGCCTTCAGTCCCAAACCAGAGGCTGCCGTCGGCACTCTCGACGATCCCGCGCACCGCGACCCCACTGAAGCCCTGAGGGAGCGAGAAGTACTCGAGGGCCTCGCCATTCCAACGCGCAACGCCGTCGCCGTTGGTACCGAGCCACATGTGACCGCGACGGTCCTCGTGGATGCGGCGTACGAACTGGCTGATCGGGTCGTCGGGCGGCGGAGCGGGCGCATCGGCATCGGGTTGGTTTGCGCCGTTCTTGATCGCGGCCGACGTGCCGCCGGGTGGCTTGATGCACGCGCTGGCGATGACGAGCAGTGTCAAGGCGAACGGGACCAAGGCGCCACTTGTGAGGGTGGTGCACAGGGTGTTACGAAGAGCGGTGCCGTGCTTCATTGGTCTGCACCAACTGCTATTGGACAGGTCTACCTGAGTGTACAGAGTCGCTGGCGTGTCGTCGTGCAAGGGCTGACGCGGCCAAGTGCGGATAGAATCCTAATCCCTACCCCGCCTTCAGGATTCAGGAGAGAAGACCCAATGCAACTCCGCCTCGCCGTGCTGACGCTCGTTCCCTGCCTGTGTTTCGGCGCTGCCGCGGATCCGCAGGAGGCCGGCACTGTCCGGGCGAAGCTCCATCCCCACATGCGCAGTCTCCTCGCGGAGCACGGGCCGGCGGCGAAGGGGTGGGTGTTCTTCGCCGACAAGGGGATCGAGAGCGAAGGAGCCCACCGGGAAGCCCTGGCGCGGGCGCGCGCCGAGCTCTCGCCGCGTACGCTCGAGCGGCGCCGAGCGCGGCGGGTCGCGACCGGGCTCGTCGACGATCACGACCTGCCCGTCGCGCCGGCCTACGTGGAGCGCGTGCTCGCGACCGGGGCAGAGCTCGCGGTCACGAGCGCGTGGCTGAACGCGGTCAGCGTGCGCGGCACGCTGGAGCAGTTCGAGGCGATCGCGGCGCTGCCCTTCGTCGCGCGCGTCGAGCCGGTGCGGCGCGGGCGATTGCTCGACCAGGGGCGCGTGCTCGGGACGACGTCTTCGGGGCCGACGCCGGACGGCCAGCGGGCTGTGGCCGGCAGCTTCTACGGCCTGAGCGAGGCGCAGCTCGAACAGATCGGGCTCGTGGCGCTGCACGCGCGCGGCTACACGGGGGAGGGCGTCGTCGTCGGGATCCTCGACACCGGCTTCCACCGCGGTCACGAAGCCTTCAACCAGTCCGGGCACATGGTCGACGTCGTGGCCGAGTACGACTTCATCGACGACGACGCGAACACCGACATCGAGGGCGGCGATCCGTCGGGCCAGCACTCGCACGGCACGTACATCCTCGGGACGCTGGCCGCGTACCTACCCACCGAGCTCGTCGGCGGCGCCTACGATGCCGCCTTCGTGCTGTGCAAGACCGAGGACACGACGGACGAGTACCAGCAGGAGGAGGACTTCTACGTGGCGGGCCTGGCGTTCATCGAGTCGAACGGCGGCGACATGGCCACCTCGTCGCTCGGGTACATCGACTGGTACACGCAGGCGGACCTCGACGGTCTCACGGCCGTGACGACCATCGCGGTGAACATCGCCACGCAGAACGGCATGCCCTGCGTCACGGCCGCCGGCAACGCCGGCCACGACACGGACCCGGGAACCTCGACCCTGATCGCGCCGGCCGACGCGCTCGAGGTCATCACGGCGGGAGCGGTGGATTTCGCGGGCGTGATCGCGAGCTTCTCCTCGGAAGGCCCGAGCGCCGATGGGCGCACGAAGCCCGAGCTCCTGGCCTGGGGCGTCTCGACCGCGACCGTGTGCGCCTTCACCGACGTCGACTGCACGACCGCCGTCAGCGGCACCTCGCTCTCGACCCCGCTGCTCGCCGGCGTGGTCGCGTGCCTGCTCGAGGCGCATCCCGACTTCACCGTCGGCCAGTTGCGCGCACGCCTCTTCCGGACGGGCGACTACTTCTTGGCCAACGGCACCTTCGATCCGGAGTTCGTCCTGGGCTACGGGATCCCCGACGCGGACGTGGCCGGCTTCGACTGCAACGGGAACGGCGTCGACGACAACCAGGACATCGCGCTCGGGAACAACAGGGACTGCAACGGGAACGGGTATCCGGATTCCTGCGACATCGCCGACGGCATCAGCCTCGACGCGAACGACAACGGCCGTCCCGACGAGTGCGAGCACCGGGGGCTCCGCCCCGGGCCACCGTCGCCGCCGCTGCCGCTCTCCGTTTTGCCGCCCGCGCCGAAGGTCGGCGGACGCATCCGCCTCGCGGTCGGAGCGCCGCCGTCCGCGGGGATGCTCGCCTTCGTCTTGGTCCGGAGCCAGGGTGCGACGCTCGGGGTCGTCCTCGGAGCTCCGGTCCCTGGCACCGAATCCTCCGTTCGTTTCGAGATCCCGCTCCCCGACGACGTGAGCATCGCGGGCCGCGCGCTCCAGCTCCGCGCGCGGATCCACGATCCCGTCACGGGCAGCGCACGCTGGAGCGAGGAGCGCGAGATCGTCCTCGACCCGTGAGGGCGCCGGCTTCCACCGAGCCGCCGGCAGTTCGTCGTCACGGCTGACTTCGTCGATCGACGCTCGTCGATGGACGTTGGAGCTCGATAGCATGGCGCCCGAAGCAATGCGCAGTCTCCTCTCCAGGAAGCGCCGCCCTGCCCTCCTCGGCGCACTCGCTCTGCTGTGCGCGCCGCAGGATTCCGGCTGGAAGCGCGTCGAGCCCGGGCTCGCACTCGTCTTCCCCGCCGATCACGGCGCACACCCTGGGTACAAGACGGAGTGGTGGTACCTGACCGGGCACCTGGAGGACGAACAGGGCGCGCGCTTCGGCTTCCAGTTCACGCTCTTCCGGCGCGGACTCGACGCGCGCGTGCCGCGCGAGGGCGAGCTGCCGCTGCGCGCGCGCGAGCTCTACGCCGGGCATCTGGCGTTGACCGACGTCGCGCGCGGTGAGACGCGCTTCGCCGAGCGCATGCGGAGCTCGTCGCCGCTCGCGCGCGCGGCGCAGGGCGAGCTCGACCTCGCCCTGGAGGATTGGTCGCTCGTGCAGGGCGAGAAGGGCGAGCTGAAGCTCGCGGGCGCCGATCCGGCACGCGCGTTCGGGCTCGAGCTCGTGCTACACCCGACGAAGCCGCTCGTGCTCCACGGCGCTGGCGGCTACTCGCAGAAGGGCAGCGAGCCGGGCAACGCCTCGGCCTACGTCTCCTGGACCCGGCTCGCGCTCGAGGGCACGCTGCAGCTCGATGGAGCCCAGCGCAGCGTGCGCGGCTCGGCCTGGTTCGACCACGAGTTCGGCTCGAGCGTGCTCGAGGAGGGCATCGTTGGCTGGGATTGGTTCGGGTTGCAGCTCGACGACGACCGCGAGCTGATGCTGTTCGTGTTGCGCGACAAGCAGGGCATGCCGAGCACGGCCTCGGCCGCCACGCTGGTAGCCGCCGACGGCACGGCGCGCAGCCTGAAGAGCACGGAGTTCACGCTGCGCTCGACGGCCACGTGGAAGAGCCCGAAGGGCGGCGCCGCGTACCCCGCGCGCTGGACGATCGCGATCCCCGCGGAAACACTCGAGCTCGAACTCACGCCGCTGGTCGCGAACTGCGAGCTCGCTTCCTCCTCGACCCGCATCACCTACTGGGAAGGCCCGCTCGAGGTGCGCGGTAGTGTCAAGGGCGACGGCGTCAAGGGCAGCGCCGTCACGGGCCGCGGCTACGCCGAGCTGACCGGCTACGCGGGCTCGATGGCCGGACGGTTCTGATCTGCGCCCCGAGGAGCGCAGGCGAGCGTCACGGGGTCTTCACCATCGGCGGGCGCGGAGCGGGCATGGGCGCGGGAGGAATGCGCACGGCCGACTGAGGTGTGGGCGGCATGGGCTGCTGCCTCATTCCACTCATCCGATCACGGGGCGCACCGATGCCGCGCATGCCGAACAGGAAGGCGACGAACAGCCCCACCATCACGAGGTCGACTCCGACCACGATGCTCACCTTCTCCTCGAGGAAGCGCCGGCCGAACCCGAGGATCAGGCCCAGGAAGACCAGCTTGCTGAGGCTGGCGGCGACCAGCGTCATGGCGCGGCACTGCGGCTGGAAGGCCGCGTAGATCAGCATCGCGCCCACGCTCGCGTAGAGAAATGCCCAGTCGCGCACGACGACCTCGGACAGCGCCCCCGTCATCGTCTTGCCGAACAGATAGCGCAGCGCTTCCTTCGGCATGATGGCGACGTAGAGCGCCGCGCAGGTCAGCACGCCCGACAAGAGCATGATCCATTTGATCTTGGCGACGATCCAGTTCATGGTCCTTCCTTGCACGGCCTGGGGGGCTGGCGTGCGTTTGCCCTGATCGGTCCCCTGGATGCCCGATCTGAAGGGCGTAAGAAAGGATGACGGCCCGCGCTCGGGGTATCGTCCACCACGACTCGGGAAAGGGGTGCCGCATCCGTTCCACTTTTCCTTCCGAGCGACCCCGCGAGGTGTGACCGGACCCACAGAGTCCTCCTAGAGGAGCAGCCTTCGAGGCGCAGCTTCGCTGCCAACTGCGGTCCACCGCTTCGAGAGAAAACACGACCCATGTCCTCCCTCCGTAAGTTCGTCCCTTGTTGCGGCGTCCTCGTCGCGCTCCTCTCCACGTCCACGCCTGCGCGCGCCCAGTGCGAGCTCGAGATCCAGGAGTTCGAGTCGCCCGACGGACAGGCCGGCGATGCCTTCAGTTACCGCATCGCACGCTCGGGCGACCTGGCGGTCATGGCCGCGCCCTTCGACGACGATCTCGGCCTCGACGCGGGCTCGGCCTACGTCTACGAGCGCCATCCTGTCGCGGGCTGGGTCTTCAGCGCGAAGCTCCTGGCCTCGAACGGCGCGGCCGGCGACTCGTTCAGCTATTCCCTCGCCATCGCGGGCAGGACCATCCTCGTGGGAGCGCCGGGTCACGATGGGCACGTGCAGGACCGCGGGAGCGTGTATGCCTTCGAGCGCGATCGACTCGGGAACTGGAGGGAGCGCGCCCGCTTCAGGCCGCCCACCGCCGTGGATGGTGGGCAGTTCGGCTACTCGCTCGCGGCCCACGGCGAGCGCTTCCTGGTCGGGATGCCGCCCGTTGGGCGTCCCACCGCCGGTGCGGCCATCCTCTACCGGCGCGACCCGGCGAGCCTGAGCGGCTGGAGACTCGAGCGCGAGTTCACGGCCGAGGATCCCGCCACCGCATTCGTCTTCGGACACGCCGTCGCGCTGTCGGACGACGTGCTCGCCGTCAGCGGCTCGACCACCTTCAACCAGCCGTACTCCGATTCCTACGTCGTCCACATCCGTGAGCGCGACGCGGGCGGCCCAGGCAACTGGGGCGAGGTACGGACGATCGCCTCGCCAACGGGGAGCCGCGACATCTTCGGCTACAAGCTGGCGCTGGACGGGAACCTCCTCGCCGCCGTCGCGCCGGCGGAACAAGACGCGACGTTCCGGACCGGAGCGCTCTATCTCTATGCGCGCGGCGGCGGGGGCGCGAGCGGCTGGAATCTCGCCCGGCGTCTCCACTCCCGGAATGCGTTGAACGACCTCTTCACGGCCGAGCTCTCCGTCCTCGCGGGCGACTGGCTCGTCGCCGGTCTGCCCACGGGCAGCTCGGCCGGCTCCGTCCACGTGTTCGGCCGCAACGTCGGCGGGTCCGAGAACTGGGGCGAGGTCGCGCTGCTGCAGGATTTCGACCTCGGTGAGGGGGCAGGGTTCGGGCAAGGTCTGGCGCTCGAGGGGGATGAGCTCCTGGTCGGAGCGTCCGGTTACTACTTCAACGACGTGAGCAGCGAGGTCTACGTCTACGACCTGGCACGCCTCGCGCGCTCCGAGTGGCGCGGCGATTCCCTGGGCGTCAACGTGGACTCCTACCGCGCCGGACCCGCCGTCCTGGGCGAGGTCTTCACGGGTACCGTCAACCTCGCGACGACCGGCCATCCCATGGCCGTCCTGTCCTGCTTCGAGAGCGCGGCCGAGATCGTGCTGCCCGGCGGCCAGGTCCTCCTCGGGCAGGACCGCTGCCAGCGCATGACGAGCAGCGGTCCGCTGGCGACCTTCCAGTTCGCGATCCCGAACATCCCGAGCCTGTGTGGCCGGGTGTTCGTGACGCAAGCCGCTCACGTGGGTGGGAGCTTGCCAGTCGTTCTCTCGAACGCTCAGGACGTCGTGCTCGGCGTTCGCTGAAGCAGGCGCGGTGCCCACCCTCGCTGGAGAGGGTCGGCCGAGGGTCCTCTCCCGATAGGATGTGGCGCACAGCCATGCCTGAACTCTTCTTCGCGCGGCAGCCGTGACGGGCTCGGCCTCCGCACCGACGCCCGAGCGCATCTTCGCCACGCTGACGGCCTACCAGACGAGCGCGGCGCTCGCGGCCGCGATCCGGCTCGAGCTGTTCACGCACGTCGCCGCAGGTGCCGACACGTTGCCAGCGCTGGCGCGCGCCACGCGGGCCTCGGAGCGCGGCCTGCGGGCTCTCGCGAATCACATGGTCGTGCAAGGGTTCTTGCACCGGGACGGCGAGCGCTATCGTTGCTCCGCCGAGGCGGCGGCGTTCCTGGACCGGCGCGCGCCGGGATACATGGGCTCGAACACGAGCTTCCTGAACAGCCCGGAGCTCATGCGCTGCTTCGACGACGTGGCCGAGGCGGTGAAGCGCGGAGGCACGGTCGAACCCGCGGGCGGCACGCTGGCGGCCGAGAACCCGGTGTGGGTCGAGTTTGCGCGCGTGATGCTGCCCACCGCGCGCGCCTTCGCGCCGGGCGTGGCCGACGCCGTGTGCCGCGGCGCAATCCCGCGGCGCGTGCTCGACGTGGCGGCGGGGCACGGCATGTACGGGATCGAGCTCGCGCGGCGTTCCGCCGCGAGCGAGGTCGTGTTCCAGGATTGGTCCAACGTGCTCGCCGTGGCGCGCGAGCACGCAGAGGAGGCTGGACTTGCCACGCGCGCGCGCTACCTCGCCGGCAGCGCCTTCGAGGTCGACTTCGGGGGCGGCTTCGAGGCCGTGCTCGTGACCAACTTCCTGCACCACTTCGGCCGCGAGGCCTGCGTGCGCTTCCTTGCGAAGTGCCGCGCGGCGCTGGCGCCGGGCGGGCGCGTGGCCGTGCTCGAGTTCGTGCTCGCCGAGGACCGTCTCACCCCCGCGCGCTCGGCGACTTTCGACCTCGTGATGGTGGCCACGACGCCGAACGGCGAGGCCTACACCGTCGGCGAATACGGAAAGATGTTCGTCGACGCGGGGCTGAAGCAGCCCGAGCGCCACGACCTCCAGGAAGGCACGCACGCCGTGTTCGTGGCCGGCGCCGCGCGCTGATCGGGGTCAACCGGGAGCGCCGGGCTCCAGCCCGGCTCTGCTCTGCTTGCTTTTTTCCTCTCC
>JANOGB010000236.1:0-2011 GCA_031413955.1 Planctomycetota bacterium
CCCGGTCGCCTGCGCGACCTGGCCGACGTTCTGGCCGTCGTTGGCCTGGACGTGCGCCACGATCTTCGCGGCGGCCTCTTCGGCGTTGGCCGACCCGGAGCCCTTGGGGCGGCCGGGACCGCGTCCGCTACCAGCCGGGCGCCCACGACGCGCCGGAACAGCTCCGTTGGCCAGGACGCCGCTCAGGGCTTCCAGGGCGCTCTTGCGCACGAGGAGGTCGAGTTCGGTGACGAAGGAGGAGATACGGTCTTTGATCTGGGAGTCGATGACGTTGGGCATGGGAATCCTTTGGAAAAGTTGGGTGACCGAGTGCGGTCACCGGATGAGATAAACATTCAACACAGTCCGCGCGAGTCTTTTTAGGATTTCGTGAGAGAACTTCTCCAGAAGTACGCGCCTCAGTAATCACGTTGCCGTCGTAGCCGTCATATCCCGCGGTCGAGCGGTGTTGCCATACCCCCTCTGAGCGACTAAGATGCTCTGGCCACCGCGACGCAATCGTGCGTTTTCAGGTTCTTAGCCGTGGCGGAGCTCTACCCACATGGAATCCACCCCCTCGCTCGTGATCAAGCGCGTCCCCCTGGACTCGATCCACCAGGACCCCGCGAATGTCAGGCTCCACGACCCCAGGAACCTGGAGGCCATCAAGGGCTCCCTGGGCCGCTTTGGGCAGCAAAAGCCCATCGTCGTCGACCGACGGGGGACCATTCGGGCCGGCAACGGCACCTACGCCGCCGCGAAAGCCCTCGGCTGGACCGAGATCGACGTGGTCGAGACCGACCTCGAAGGCGTCGAGGCGGTCTGCTACGCCATAGCCGACAACAGAACTTCAGATTTGAGCTCGTTCGAGGACGAGGCGCTGGCAAAGCTGCTCATCGAGCTGCGCGAGCAAGAAGCCCTGCCCGGCACCGGCTACGACGACGGCGACCTCGACCGGCTCCTGATGGAGCTCGGCCAGGACCCGATGGACGTCCAGCAGGACGAGGTGCCGCTGCCGCCCGAGAACCCGATCACCAAGCGCGGAGACCTGTGGGTGCTGGGTCGGCACCGCCTGCTCTGCGGGGACAGCGCCCTAACCGAGGACGTGGATCGACTACTTGGCGGTGCCCAGGTCCACCTGATCAACATGGACCCGCCCTACGGCGTGAAAGTCGAACCGCGCTCGAACAACGCCATCGCGGCTGGCCTCAGCTCTTTCACAACGACGCACCACCAGGGCCTCGACCTCGCGCGCCACCCGGGGAAGGCGAAACCCACGGGCCAGATGCGCGCGAAGGACCGGCCGTTGGCCAACGACTTCCTGTCCGAGGAAGCGTTCGCCGAACTACTTCGCAAGTGGTTCGGCAACGCCGCCCGTGTGCTGATCCCCGGGCGCGCGTTTTACGTTTGGGGCGGGTACTCGAACCTTGGCAACTACCCTCCGGCTCTGCGCGAGTGCGGCCTGTACTTCTCGCAGGCAATCGTCTGGGACAAGGAGCACCCCGTGCTCACCAGGAAGGACTTCATGGGGGCCTTCGAGCTCGCGTACTACGGTTGGAAGGAGGGCGCGGCGCACGAGTTCTATGGCCCGCCGAACGCCACAGACCTTTGGTCCGTGAAGAAGCTGCACCATGCCGAGATGTCGCACCTAACCGAAAAGCCAATCGAGCTCGCCGCGCGCGCCATCAATTACTCATCGAAGCGCGGCGAAAGCGTGCTCGACCTGTTCGGTGGCAGCGGCAGCACGCTCGCAGCCTGCGAACAGACCGAGCGCTCGGCCTTCCTGATGGAGATCGACGAGGCGTACTCCGACGTGATCGTCGAGCGCTGGCAGAAGCTCTCCGGGAAGGAGGCCGTGCTCGAGGGCGCGGGCCAGACCTTCGCCGCGGTCAAGGGGGAACGCCAGTGATCCACACCACGACCCTGGATGCGTTCTACCTGTACCTCGCCCTCCCGCCCGAGGAGCGCAGCGCGCGCACGGTGGCCGCGCGCTACGGCCTGCCGCTCGCCGAGCTCGAGCAACGGGCGGCGC
>JANOGB010000237.1:0-1683 GCA_031413955.1 Planctomycetota bacterium
TGCCGCAAGGCCGGGCTATTCCTCGTGAACAGCACCGAACCACCCGCTCCGGCGCGCGGACGCCGCAGGCGAGCGCGCTGGCGCTGACGGTGAAGGGCAGGGCCGGCGCGGCTTCCGGGGCGCGCTCAGCTCGGCGCGCACCGGCGCGCCGTGACGCGTAGCTCCTCGCCGAAGCCGAGGGCGCTGAACAGACCCTCGGGCCACGCTCGCAAGCAGACGCGCGCGGCCGCGATCACCAGGCGCAGGCGCCAGGTCGGGCAGGCGATCTGGACGTGATCGGTGAGCAGCTCGCCAATCCGTCGCTCGCCCATGCAGAGGAACCGGCGCACCACGGCATCGAACGGCGTGCGCTCCAGGACCACTACGGCGAAACGATAGTCCACGTCGCACACCATCGGCAGGCTGCGGCACTCGAGGAGCTCGAAGCCTGCGCGCCGCAGGGCGTCAGCGAGCGAGCGAGCCGTGAAGTAGGAGATGTGTTCGGCGAAGATCCACGGGATGTCCGCGCCCGCGAGCAGGCGCTTGGCCGCGCGCCAGTTGGGCACCGCGACGTGCACGAGCCCGCCTGGGCGCAGGAGGCGTGCCGCGCTGCGCAGCGCGGCTGCAACGCCTGCGCGATCAGCTCGGGCGGCGGGTCTTTCCGGTGCACCGTCTCGATCGCATGGCCTCGGGTCTGCTCGCCTACGGCCTGGATTCACGCGCGGCGCAGCGCCTGCAGGCGGGCCTGCAGGCCGCGGACGCGCACAAGGAGTACCTGGTCCTCGTCCGCAACCTCTGCGGCGCGGAGTTCGAGTGCCGTCAGATGCTCGTCGACGACAAGGAGGTCGCGCGCGACACGCTCACCGTGCTCAGGCGGCTCGCCCGCTTCCCCGCGGCGCGCGCCTCCCTGCTCTCCGCGCGCATCCACACCGGGCGTTACCACCAGATCCGCCGTCATCTGGCGCTGTCTTCCCACCACGTCCTCGGCGACACGCGCTACGGCAAGGCGGGCACGAATCGCTTCTTTGCGCGGGCGGTGAGCGTCGGGCTGGTGCTCGATCCGCGCCGCTATCCGCTGGACGAGTCCGTCGCGCCGGAGGAGGAGATGCGGCGCTTCATCGCACGCTTCCCGACCGTCCAGGCGCACCTCGGTCGGATGGAGCCAGTGCGCAAGGTCATCCGGACGGGGCGCATCCAGTTCACCTCGAAGACGATCCTCGGCGACGGCTTCATCCTGACGCCGCACGCGGCCGGGTTCATCGATCCTCTCTTCAGCACGGGGATCACGCTGACGCAATCCTTCGTCTCGCGCTTCGTCCCGGCGGCCGTGCGCGCGCTCCGGCGGCCGCGGCTCGACATGGAGGCCTTTCGACCGGTCGAGCACGCGTTCCAGATCGAGGTCGAGACGATCGATCGCGTGGTGAGCGGCACGATGCGCTCCTGGAGCCACTTCGACACCTTCAAGCAGTACTGGCGCTTGTTCGGCTACGCCACGATCCTGCAGTACACCGCACGCATGGTCGGCAACCACGCCCGACCGGACGGCTGCACGCTCATGTTCGGGTCGGCGATCGACGCCTGGCGGGAGCAGGTCCGCCGAGCGCACGAGCTCGTGTTCTCGGTCGAGCGCGGCGACGACGCCCTGGCGCGCCGGCTCAAGGCACTCCTGGACGAGTGGCCGCACCCCCACAACTTCGCTAACTA
>JANOGB010000238.1:0-3017 GCA_031413955.1 Planctomycetota bacterium
CTACGGCTTCCTCGCGCGCACGAACCCGCGCGTGTACCTCGAGATCGGCTCGGGCAACTCGACACGCTTCGCCGCGCGCGCGATCAGCGACCACGGGCTGCGCACGCGCATCGTCTCGATCGACCCTCACCCGCGAGCCGAGATCGACGCGTTGTGCGACGAGGTCGTGCGCGCGCCACTCGAGGACCTCGAACCCGAACGCTTCACCGAGCTCACGGGCGAGGACATGGTCTTCCTGGATGGCAGCCACCGCTCGTTCCAGAGCTCGGACGTGACCGTGTTCTTCCTCGAGGTCCTGCCGGTGATACCGCGCGGCGTGCTCTACGGCATCCACGACATCTTCCTGCCTGCGGACTACCCGCTGCACTGGGTGGACCGCTGGTACAACGAGCAGTACCTGCTGGCCACGTACCTGCTCGGCGGAGGCGGCGGAGACGAGATCGTGCTGCCGTGCAGCCACGCGGTGGGCCAGGCAGAGCTCCGTCTGAAGCTGGATCCGCTGTGGAGCCTGCCCGGGCTGAGGAACGCGCCGAGATTCGGGAGCTCGTTCTGGATGAGGCGAGGCAGTCCGGTTCGATGACCGGAGCCTGCGGATCAGGGCTCCATGCGGTACATCGTGCGCGGAAACGGAATAGCCTCGCGCACGTGCTCGACGCCCGCGATCCAGGCCACCGTGCGCTCCAGGCCGAGGCCGAAGCCCGAGTGCGGGACCGAGCCGTAGCGCCGCAGGTCGAGGTACCACTGGAAGGCTTCCTCGGGCAGCTTCTCCGCGCGGATGCGCTGCAGGAGCAGCTCGAGGTCGTCCTCGCGCTGACTGCCGCCGATCAATTCGCCCACGCCCTCCGGGCCGATCACGTCGACGCACTTCACCTTGTCGCTGCCGGGCTCGCGCTTCATGTAGAAGGACTTCACCGCGGCCGGATAGTGCGTGATCATCACCGGGCGGTCGTGGCGCAGCGATAGGATCGTCTCGTCGGGCGCGCCCAGGTCGTCGCCGTACTGGAAGGTCGACTCGGGGTGGTCCTTGAGGATCGCGGCGGCCTGGTCGTAGGTGAGGCGCGGGAAGGGTTTCTGGATCGCGGCGAGCTTGGTGAGGTCGCGCTCGAGCACCTCGAGCTCGGTCTTGCGCCGGCGCAGCACCTCGGCCACCACGTGCACCAGCATGTCCTCGGACAGCTCGAGCATGTCCTCCAGCGTGGCGAAGGCCACCTCGGGCTCGAGCATCCAGAACTCGGTCAGGTGCCGGCGCGTCTTCGACTTCTCGGCCCGAAAGGTGGGGCCGAAGCAGTACACCTTGCCGAAGGCCATGGCGCTCGCCTCGGCGTAGAGCTGGCCCGACTGCGTCAGGTAGGCCTTGCGGTCGAAGTAGCCGACCTCGAACAGGGTCGAGGTGCCCTCGCAGGCGTTGGGCGTGAACATGGGCGAGTCCATGCACACGAACCCGCGTTGATCGAAGAAGCCGCGCAGGGCCGTGATCACCGCGTCGCGGATGCGCAAGAGCGCCCACTGGCGCTTCGAGCGCAGCCACAGGTGCCGCTGCGAGAGCAGGAAATCCGCGCCGTGCTCCTTGGGCGAGATCGGAAAACCGTCCACGCTCTGCAGCACCGTGCCGCCCTGGACCTGGATCTCGAAGCCGCCGGGCGCGCGCGCGTCGGCCACGACCGTACCCTCCAGCACCAGGCTCGATTCCTGGCCCGCGCGGCCCACGGCCTCGAACAGCTCCGGCGTGACGGCCTTCTGGAAGACCACGCACTGCACGTAGCCCGAGCCGTCGCGCAGCTGCACGAAGTGCAACTTGCCCTTGGAGCTCTTGTTGTGCAGCCAGCCGCGCAGGGTGACGCTCGCGCCGACGTGCTCGTTCAGACGATCGATGGTGGTGACGGGCGCGCTCATGCAGCGGGGTTCTACCTCGGGAAACTTCAGGGGAAGATCGGAAAGGCGGGCTGGAGCTGCACCGCCTCGATGCGCCCGCCGCGCACACGCACGCGGCCCTTGCACTGCACGCCTTCGCGGCGCGCCTCCACCAACACGTCGCCGCCCTGGTGCGCGAAGACGTCGAGCTCCGCGAGCGGCGTGACGAGCTCGATGCGCTCGTATCCGAGGGCCACCAGGCGGTTCACGATGCGCTCGCCCAGCGCCGGCGGCAGGAGCGGCACGAGCGCCCCGCTCGGCTGCGCGCGGCGTTCCTCGCCGCGCATGTAGAGCTCCTCCATCCGCTTGGAGCCATCGCGCAGGTCGATCAGCAGGTGCTCGATGCGGCGCAGGTCGAGATCGTCGCGTTCGGCCAGCCAGCGCGTGAGCGTGCGCTGCAGCTCGGGCAGCGTCTCGAGCGTGCCGAGCACGGTGCGCAGGCGCTCCAGCCGGCGCACGATGGTCCAGGCCGCGAGCGCCGCCGCACCGGTGGCCAGGAGCAACGCGAGGCCGAGCCAGAGCACGGCTTCGGCCCACCAGGGGGAGAGCGCTGCAAGCGCCCCGGGATCGCCAGCTTCGGGCGGCATGAGCCGCGGAGAATACCAGGTGCGGGCGGGCCAGGAGCGCGCGGCTCATCCTTCTCCCCCGCCCCTCCGATAAGGCGCGCATGCGCGTCAAACCGGCCGTGCTGGTGGCTCTCCTCGGTGTGCTGGCCGGCGTGGCCCTGGTCCAGCGGGCGGGCGCTCCCGACCCGCTGGCTGCGGACGCGCTCGCACTGCTCCTGGAACAGCCCCTGGACGCGACGCCAGGCGCACCAGAGAGCGACGGGACTCCCACCTGGCGCGCGCTGCTCGAACGGTTCGGCGAGCGCACCCCGGGCGGCCTCGGCCTGCGCCTCGGACGCGTGCTCTCCGACCCGACCGCCGCGCGTGCCTCGGCCGAGAGCGCGGGCGAGCTGCTGGCGCTCGAGGCCCAGGGTCCGCAAGGCAGTCTCGGCCAACCGCTGTGGCGTGCGATCCTCGCGGGGCCGGCGCTGGAACCCGGTCCGCCGCCCGCGCTCAAGCTGTATGGCTGCCGGCACACGGCCCTCCCGGAGGCGGGTCCCG
>JANOGB010000239.1:0-6440 GCA_031413955.1 Planctomycetota bacterium
GGGCTCGAGTCTCTGCGAGCCAAGGACTCGCACGCGGCGTTGCAGGAGGCGTTCACGGCGAGCTCGAAGGCGGAGTTCCGCGTCGTGGAGTACTCCGTGCAATCGAATCACCTTCATGTCCTCGTCGAGTCGAAGGACGAACGCGCGCTCGCGAGCGGCATGAACGGGCTCGCGGTGCGCATCGCGAAGCGGCTCAACCTGCTGCGGAGGCGCGTAGGGCAGGTGTTCGCCGATCGGTATCACGCGAGGATCTTGCGGACGCCGAGCGAGGTGCGGCGAGCGCTCGTGTACGTGTTGCAGAACGCGCGTAAGCACGGAGCGTGGGTGGCAAGGGTGGCGGACGCGTACTCATCGGGCCCGATGTTCGACGGTTGGCGGCGGGACAAGGGAGGTGCTCAATCGAGTCCGAGGCTGCTCGAGCGGGCGCGGACTTGGTTGCTGGCGGTCGGGTGGCGGCGGTTCGGGTTGATCGGGTTGCTGGAGTTGCCGACGGGGGCGGACCAACCACGCCCGGATTCAGCCTGCGGCTGAACCCGGGCGCGCCGGGGTTTTCGCGTGCGGGAGACAGGCCGGGTCACCCGTGCAGTCGAGCTCGAAAGGCGCCACACGGTCCGGCGCAGCCAGGCGCGCGCAAGCGCGCCGCGGACCGCGCGGCGTCTTGCGAGCTCGACTGCACGGGCGCCACGGGCCGGCCACCTCGCTCCCGCGCGAAGGCGGGGCCCAGACGAGCGAGCTACACACCCACGCATCCACCATGCTCCCCCTCCACTCCAGGAACCTGCGCCCACTCGATTTCCTGAAGCCCCGGAAATCTGCGCCCGCGCAGCCACGCCAGGGCCCGAAAGGAGTCGCCCGCGCCCCCTGAGCCATGCGGGGGGCGGAAGAGTGGTGACCCCAAGGGGATTTGAACCCCTGTCGCCAGGATGAAAACCTGGTGTCCTAGGCCGAACTAGACGATGGGGCCACGGAGAGGGCCACGAGGCCTCGGAATCCGAGGGGGCGGCAAGGTACGGTCCGCCCAGCGGGGTGTCAACGGAGGGGGCACCAGCCAGCCGCCTGGAGCAGGCCCAGAACGTGGGCGAGTTCGCGCGCGAGTCCCTCGAGCACGCTGGCGGCCCCGGTCTCGGCCGCGGAGAAGAGGCTCCAGGTGTAGGTCTCGACCTCGACGTGCAGCTCACGCGAACCCCAGCGCTCCGGCGCCGCCAGGGCGGCGAGGAGCGTGCGCTCCGCCACCGCGCGCGTCGTCGCCAGCCCGCCCGCGCCGCCGAACTGGGCAAGATCGACGGGCACGTGGAAGTGGCAGCGCCACTCGTCGCAGCCGCGCCAGGCCTGGCCGTGACGGCGGAGCTCGGGGAGATCCACTGCGCGCAGGAGCTCGCCCGCGCGCCGCCCCGTGACCTGGTGCAGGTAGACGGGCTCGTCCAGCGCCAGGAAGCGCGCTCGACCCGCCTCGTCCTCGTCGGGCCGCGGCAGCGCGAGCGCGCTGGAGAACTGCAGCTTGCCGAGGGTCGTACCTTGGGCCGTCGCGCGGGCGAAGGCCTCGGCGGGTTCCTCGAACTCGACCGCGGCGTGGCAGGCGTCGAGACAGGCTCCCAGGTGACGCTGGACGGCCGCTCGAGCTGCGCCGCGGGCGTCCGCGCGCGCGCGGACCAGCGCGAGCAGCGCGCCGAGCTCGCGCGTGTCGTTGGCACTCGAGCGCGGCTCCGGCTCGAGCGCGAGCACCACGCGCTCGCCGCACTCGCTTTCGAGCTCAGCCAGCGCCACGGCCGCCGCCACGAACGCGTCCGCGATGAGCTCGCGATCCCCGGGCCCCAGGGCCGCGGCGAAGGCTCCCGCGTGGGTGCTGAGCGAGAGGTGCTGGCCCGCGCGCGAGCCACCGCGCCGCACGCGCACGCGCGCGGCGATGCGCGCCACGTCGAGCGTGAAGTCCAGGCGCGCGCGCTCCGTCCAGGCAGGCGAGAAGACGCGCTCCTTCAGGCCCGGGCCGTGGAACTCTCCGTGCGGGAAGGCGTTGAACGTGCAGGCATCGAGGCCGCCCGCGGAGAAGAGCTCGCACAGCTCGTCGAAGCGCCGCTCGTCGGCCAGGAACTCGCGCGCCGCTCGCGCCGGCAGCCAGGCGCCCACTCCGAACTCGCGCTCCCCGGGCGCGACGCGCTCGCGCAACGGCAAGGCCAGTTCCCGCAGCCCGGAGAGGACCCCCGCCGCGTCCCGCGACGGATACAGGTTCAGACCATAGGAGAGGCGCACCCCGAGCTCCGGATGGTCGGGATGCGTGCAGAGCATGCCGCGGCTATGCGATCGGGATCGCCTCTTCCACGAGGAGCATCGGGATCCCGTCGAGCACCGGATAGAGCACCTTTCCGTCCGCGCGCACCAGCGCCTCCGCGAGCGCCACCTGCAGGACGGTCCCGCCCCGATTCGAGAGTTCCCCGCGTGCCAGGCGCGCGTTGACCGCCTCGAGCAGCTCGCGCGAGGCCTCGCGCAACGCCTGGTGGGTCTCCGGGCAGACGATGAGTTCGAGCAGTTCCTTGTCGACCATGCGCGTGGAACGAGAGTGTACCGTCCACTCGCTGGGGGCGGGTGAGCGCGTGGCAGCAGCTGCTGGCGCTAGACTCCCCCGACCATGGCCCTACCCCTCGCGGCCCTCGCGAGCGTCCTGATCGTCTTGCAGGAGCTCGTGAATCCTGGAGCCGGACTGGTCTCCCTCCCACCCGGTCGCGTGGCCGAGATGCTGGAGCGACTCGGGGATGTGGCTCCTGCGGCGAAGGAACGGATCGGCGCGCCTTGGCCCGCCTGGGACGACCGTTCGCCCACGGGCTGGGGTGGGGAGACCGCCTGGCGCCGCTGGGTCGAGCTCCTGCGCGCGGAGGCCGTGGCCGGGACGAGCGCACCGAGTCGGCGCGCCGAGCTCGCCTGCCTCGCGCGCCTGCAAGGACGCGACGGAGACGCGTGGGGACACCTGCTGGCTTGCGCGGCCGAACCCGGTCTGGTGGCGGCCCTGCTGCCACACTTCTCGCCCGGAGTCCCGCTCGCGCTCCTGAGCGAAGCCGTGCTGCCGGATGGCGTCGTCCTGGCGCCCGCCCTGCCCCCGGTGGACGATGCGCGCGCGGGCTTGCGCTGGCTGGCGGGGACGAAGATCGAGCGGCGCGAGTTCGCCGTCGGAGAGGCGCGCTGCGCGCTGGCCGTGTCGGTCGATCGCGACGGCCTCGAGGTCAGCGTGCGCCATCTCTCCGGCGGTCCAGCGCGCGTGCGCGTGCAAGCGCCGCTGCCGAACGGCATCGAGCCGGGCTTGCTCTTCGCCGACTGGGAGAAGCTGCCCGGGCACGTGGGTCCGGTCGAGTTCCAGCTCGACGCCGAGTCGAACGAGCATTCGCTGTGGCTGACCTTCCAGCCTCCACAGGTGCGCTGGCCGAGCCCGCCGCTCGAGACGCTGCGCGCGCCCCCGCCCGGGCGCGAGCTCTGGCTGGTCAGCCCGCGCGGCGACGAGCCCCATCTGCGGCGCTTCGCGGAAGCCCTCAGCGAGCTGCTCGGGAGCGTGGCTCGTGCGTGCGCCGCGGGCACGCGCCCCGCACCGGGGCTCGAGCCGATCGTCCTGCGTTTCGACCCGGGTCCGTCCGGCGAGCGCATGCTGGTCGATCTCGTCGGACTGGCGGAGGCTCTTGCGCTGTCCGCGCCGGACCGATAGGGAGTGGACATGTTCCAAGAGCATCGCAAGCGCTTCCTGGCGCAGCTCGCCCGCGAGGAGGCGGCCGCCATCGTCCCCACCGGGGCCGTGAAGCTCCGCAATCACGACAGCGAGTACCGCTTCCGCCCGCGCAGCGACTTCTACTACCTGACGGGGTTCCGCGAACCGGACGCGGTGCTCGTGCTCGTCCCCCACCACGCCGAGGCGCAGAGCGTGCTGTTCTTGAACGAGAAGGACCGCGAGGCCGAGACCTGGACCGGCCGGCGCCTGGGAGTGGCGGACGCGCCCGCGACCCTGGGCATCGCGCGCGCCTATCCGCTGAGCGAGCTGTGGACGCGCCTGGCCGAGCTCTTGCCCGGCCACTCGCGCCTGGTGTACGCCTTCGGCGAGGACGCGACCTTCGACCGCGAGCTCCTTGCGCACATGGCCGAGCTGCAGCAGAAGACCCGCGCGCCACGCCCTGTCCCGCGCCAGTGGATCGAGCCCGCGCTGCACTTGCACGAGCTGCGCCTGAAGAAGGACGAAGCCGAGCTCGAGCGCATGCGCGCCGCCGCGCGCGTCTCGGCCGAGGCCCATCGCGCGGTGATGCGCGCTGCCCGTCCGGGCGTCAACGAGGCCGAGCTCGACGCCCTGCTCGAATACACCTTCCGCCGCCGCGGCGGCACGGGCTCGGCCTACGGCAACATCGTCGCCGGCGGCGCGAACGCCTGCATCCTGCACTATCGCGAGAACGACCGGCCGCTGCGTGAGGGCGAGCTGTGCCTGGTGGACGCGGGCTGCGAGTGGGACTTCTACGCCAGCGACGTGACGCGCACCTTCCCCGTCGGCGGGCGCTTCACGAGCGAACAGCGCGCGCTGTACGAGCTCGTGCTGCGCGCCGAGGAGGCGGCCCTCGCGCGCATCCGTCCGGGCGCGACGCAGGACGAGGTGCACGACACGGCCGTGGAAGTCCTGGTGGATGGTCTGCTCGCGCTCGGACTGCTGGGCGGGACGCGCGCGGAAGCGCTGGAGAAGCAGACCTACCGGCGCTTCTACATGCACCGCACCGGGCACTGGCTCGGCCTCGACGTGCACGACTGCGGACTCTACACGGTCGGCGGAGCCGCACGTCCCTTCGAGCCCGGCATGGTGACTACGGTCGAGCCCGGCCTCTACATCGCGCCCGACGAGGAGAGTGTCGAGCCGCGCTGGCGCGGGATCGGCATCCGCATCGAGGACGACGTGCTCGTCACCGCGGCCGGACACGAGCTCCTGACGAAAGACGTTCCCAAGGCGCCCGATGAGATCGAGGCGCTGTGCGGAGTTCGCGACCTGGCGACGAGCGGCCCGCGGCGCACTTGAAAACCACGGGCTGACAGCGCGCACTGTCGCCCCGTGTCCCTGCTCCTCGGCAGCCCGAACGAGCGTCTGTCCCTCTCCCAGGCAGTCGACGCGCTGGCCGACGCCGCGCGCCGAGCCGGGCGGCCGAGCCTCCTGTGGCTGGTGGGGATCGCTTACCCGAGCCTGAACCTGAACTTCGACCTCGTGCGCGGCGTGCTGGCGCTGGCCGAGCAGTTCAGCGGCATCGAACTGCCGTGGGCCGGCCACATGGGTGGCTTCGTGCGCCTCTTCGCGCCGGGCTTGCCCGCGCTGGTGGTCGACGTGCATGACGCGGACGAACTGGGCCTGGTGCTCGGCCTCCTGCCCCTGGTCTTCTTGCTGTGCCGGCCGATCGTCGGCCTCGCGAAGGTCTCGGATCCGCTCTACGCGGAGAGCTCGGTCGAGCTCGTTCCCGCCGGGAGCTCGGGCGTCCAGGCCGCGCGCGATGTCCGCCTGCGGCGCATCTGGGCGGAGGGCAAGGGCCTGGCCCTGATGGCCTTCGGCCTGTGGGGCATGCTGCTCTTGCTGCTCTTCGGCGCGATGCTGGTGCTGATCGGTCCGGTGGTGGCGTTCTTGAAGCTGTTCGGCCTGGCGCGCTTCTCGCCGCTCTCGGCCGGGCTGATCCTGCCGGCGCTGCTCTTGGTGCTGGCCTACGCGGCCGTGCTGATGGTGCTGAACCAGCTCGCGCTGCACAGCCTGGCGCACAACCATCGCGGAGTGGCCTCGGCCCTCACGCATGCCTGGCGTCTCGTGCGCGCCTCGCCGCTCGGAGCGCTGCGCGCGACGCTGGTCGACTTCGTGCTGTTCCTCTCGGTCCTGGTGGTGAGCACGATCTTCGCCGACACGCTGTTCGGAGGGACGCCGCTCGGAACCCTCATCTTCCTGGCGCTGAGCGGCTTCACGGGCGTGACCCGCGCGGGCTACTGGGCTCGCACCTACCGCAACTTGGGAGGACTCAGCTCGGCCGACAGAGTCCCGGGACTCTGAGCGAGGTCGTCGCCTGGCGCGAGGATTGGCGGAGAGGAAGAAAGCGCACCGCGGAGTCGCGGAGGGCGCGGCGGAAGAGGTCAGAAATGGAGGGGCCTCCGGGGCTTCGGCTCTCCGAGAGTCGACGATCCGGAGGCCCATTCCTCTTCCTCCTCGCGGCTCCGCGTCCTCCGTGCCTCCGCGGTGCGTTCGGATTGCGGGCGAGAGCCCGCGCTGCGTCCACCTGCGCGGCGTGGTGAGCGCACCAGGGATCGAACCTGGGACCTACTGGTTAAAAGCCAGTTGCTCTACCGGCTGAGCTATGCGCCCACGCTCTCGTCGGCGACGAGGGCGAGGAAACATACGGGGGAAGCTGGTGCAGGGCAAGGTCCGGAGGCAACCGGAGATGGAGAGTCGTATCGGAGGGCCA
>JANOGB010000240.1:0-9173 GCA_031413955.1 Planctomycetota bacterium
CGCATCATTGCGGAAGTCGCCGAGGCCATGCAGACCGCGCACGCGGCCGGCGTGATCCACCGCGACCTGAAGCCGCAGAACGTGCTGATCACCCCGGACGGTCTTCCGAAGGTGACGGACTTCGGCCTGGCGCGCATCATCGACGAGAGCGCGCTCTCGCAGACGGGCGACGTCGCCGGCACCTACCTCTACATGAGCCCGGAACAGGTGAGCGCGAAGCGCGCCGGCCTCGACCACCGCACGGACATCTTCTCGCTGGGAATCGTCTTGTACGAGTGCCTCGCTCTGCGCCGGCCGTTCGAAGGCGACACGAGTCACCAGGTCGCGGCGCAAATCCTGGCCAAGGACCCGCCCGACCCGCGCTCGATCCGCTCGAGGGTACCCAGAGATCTCGCGGTCATCGCCGGCAAGGCGCTGGAAAAGGAGCGCGACAAGCGCTTCCAGACGATGAAGGAGTTCGCCGCGGATCTGCGCCGGTTCCTCGCGGGCGAGCCGATCCATGCCCGCCCGCCCACGCGGCTCGATCGCACGGTCAAGTGGGTGAAGCGCAACCCGGGCAAGAGCTCGGCGGCGACCATCCTGGCGGTCACGTTCACGGTCATTGCGCTGCTCCTGTTCGCGAACATCCGCACCAACCGCGCGCTGAGCCGCGAGCGGACGAACCTGGCCAGCGCCAACACAGCCCTACGAGCCAAGACGATCGAGTCCGATCAGCGCCGGATCGCCGCGGAGCGGGAGAAGGAGCGCGCCGATCGCGAAGCGGAGGCCGCGACCAAGCGCGCCGACGAGGTGCTACGCCTCTCGGCCCTGCAGGACCTCGAGGACCTGCTCTCCAAGGCGGACGAGCTGTGGCCGGCGCATCCGCGGAACATCTCGGCCAGCGAGGCCTGGATCCAGGCAGCTCGGAAGCTCGTGGCGGATCTTCCCTTGCATCGAGAGCAGCGCGCCGAGCTGCGCGCGAAGGCGCTACCGCAGTCGGCGGAAGAGCGCCAAGCAGAACGGGAGCGCCAGCCCGATTACCCGCGCTGGAGCGAACTGGAGGGCGAACGCTCGAAGGCGGCAGAGGCCGCCGCGGCTTCGACCAGCGACGAGGAAGCACGCGGCGCGAAAGAGAAGCTGGCGGCGCTCGAGGAAGAGCGCAGTCGTCTGGGCGCACGGCTCGACGAGCGACGTGACTGGACGTTCCCTGAAGAGGAGCGCGAGGCACGCTGGTGGAACAACCAGCTCACGAAGCTGATCGAGGGGCTCGAGGATCTTGAGACAGGGATCCTGAGCGCGGAGGGAACGACCGAAGCGCACGGCTGGAGCCTTCCGAAGCGTGTGTCCTTCGCGCGCGCGCTCGCAGCCGGCTTTGGCAGCGACGGTGAGTACGCACGCGCCTGGTCCGTGGACTTGCCCGCGATCCGCTCGGCCTATCCCGGGCTTGCCTTGACCACGCAGCTCGGTCTCGTGCCGCTTGGTCCGGACCCGAGCTCGCAACTCTGGGAGTTTGCTCAGCTCGGGACGGGCACGGCGGCGGTGCGCGGTGCGGACGGAAAGCTGGTGCTGACCGAGGCGACCAGTCTGGTGTTCGTGCTCTTGCCGGGCGGCACCTTCGAGATGGGCACGCAGAAGACCGACCCGGGTGGGACGAACTACGACCCCCACACACAAGACGACGAGAACCCCGTGCACGAGGTGACGCTGTCGCCGTTCTTCCTCTCGAAGTACGAGATGACCCAGGCGCAGTGGGTGCGGTTCAAGGGCCTGAATCCGAGCTACCACAAGCCTCCGGATGTCCTGACGCCGTCGCTGCTCCATCCTGTGGAGCAGGTGAGCTGGGCGAGTTGCATGGAGGCATGTGACCGGCTCGGCCTGACACTGCCGAGCGAGGCGCAATGGGAGTACGCGGCCCGGGGCGGGACGACGACGGCGTGGTGGACGGGGAGCGAGCGAGAATCGGTGATCGGCGCGGCGAACGTGGCGGATCAGGCGGCTGTCCGGGCGGGAGCCTCATGGTTGGACGCCAAGGACTGGCCGGAGCTGGACGACGCGTACGCGGTCCACGCACCAGTGGACAAGCTGACTTGCAACCCCTTCGGGCTGCATGGCGTCCTCGGGAACGTCTGGGAGTGGTGCCGGGACGGATACCAACCGAAGTTCTATGGCCGAGAGGCCCAGACGGACCCGGTTGCCGATCCGACGGGCTGCTCCCGCTGCGTGGCCCGCGGCGGCAGCTTCCTCAACGCCGTCGTCTTCGCGCGCTCGGGGTACCGCGGCGACGTTCCGCCGGAGAACGCCGACGTCAACCTCGGCCTGCGCCCCGCCAGGAGCGTCACACAGTGAGACTCGATGCTGCCTTTCGCCATGTGGCCTGCGCCTTGATACTTGGCCCCTTCGTCTCTGGGTGATCTGGGGGCGGCCGGACTGAAGCCCGTAGCCGCGCGAAGCCGGCGGCCTGGGGCGACCGCAGCCCGAGAGCGTTGGAGGTGCACCGAGGCCTGGAGAAGCAAGTCCAGACTCCCCTGTTCCATGCGAACCTGCGGAAGTCAGGGAACCATGCGCAGCCGGCCGCGAAGGAAGGGCACGGGGGCTCCGAGCGGGGCTTGCCCGGATTCGCTCGATTCTCGGTTCGCAACTCCGCTGCCCAGCATTCTTGGTGTGGAAGTCGAATGATCGCGTACGTTCGCGACCACGACCACGAGTCTGACGGGAACCCGGGCCCCGCCGGACTTCCAGGAGTGCCCGGCTCGAGGAGATCCAGATAGTGAACCCTAGAATCGTTCTCAACACCGCCTTCATGACCGGCCTGCTCTTCGTGGCGGGCCTCTCGACTGCTTCGGCGAATGGTCCTGCCTTGGTGGCCGCTCCGCCTGTAGCACCGGCGGTTCGGGACGGCGTCCTTCCGCTGAACGCGCGTGTTTTCGGAAAGACCTACGGCGCATGGTCAGTGGCCTATTGGCAATGGGCGATGAGCATTCCGTATGCGAGTAATCCGTGGGCCAACGACTCCACGGGAGATTTCGCTGGTGTCGGCCAAAGCGGCCCGGTTTGGTTCCTGGGCGGGACTGTAGGCAGCTCAGAGACACGCGACTTCACCATGCCTGCCGGCAAGCACATTTTCATGCCGGTCCATCAGTGGCTCTTCGGGGCCGCCATTTTTGACTGCGACCCCTCGATTCCCGGCGTGCCTTGCGACGTACCCACGTTACAAGCCGCAGCCGCTGCCGCAGCGGATGGTGCGATGAATCTGGAAGTCTCCATCGACGGAGACGCGGTCAACGATCCAGGCCAGTATCGTGTGGCCTCGCCCTCGAGTTTCAGCGTGACCTTGCCCGAGGGCAGCGTGCCCACCGAGTTTGGGGCGGGCCTTGGGGCCGGCACGTACGCTCCCCAGGTCTCCGATGGTACCTACCTGATGCTGCACCCGCTCTCCGTCGGGCCGCACGTGATCACTGTCCATGCCGAGAACCCTGGATTCGGGATTGCGTACGACATTACCTACAACATCACTGTCCTCCCGAAGAGAGTGCAGTGACCTGCTCGCGCGCCTGGCGAGGCCACCAGACGATCCGCTTTGGTGGCTCGTCATGACCCGTCAGGTGACCGTGAAGTAGGAGGGCCAGAGGGTTCCCTCGGCGGCCGCTTGGGCGGAGCCGCCGTGAGAGAACTCCGAGACTCCGACGGACCAGGGAGGGAGTGCTCTCTCTGGCCCGTCGGTTCCTTCCGCAGGAAGCCTGCAGGCGGATCCGGCGTGCCGGGAGCGCGGTGGAGCGCGGAGCACGGCGCGACGGAACCGGGCAAACCAGATAGCCTGACGGGATGACCTGCCCTCGAGACGCGCTCGTCCTCGCATTCGCCCTCCTGCCCACGCTCGCATGCAAGTCGTCGGACGCTACGCGCCCGACGCCGGCCGGTCTGACGGTGCCCACAGCCCCAGGTTTACCCGCAGCAGCCCCTGCTGCGGAGGCTCCGGCACAACCAACGACTGCGGCGGTATCTGCGAGCGAGCTCCACTTCACGGCGCAGCCGGGCTGGATGGTCGAGGCGCCCACGAGCTCCATGCGCAAGGCGCAGTACCGCCTGCCGGGCTCCGATGGCGCGGCCGACGCGGCGCTCGTCGTCTACCACTTCGGCGCGGGCGGCGGCGGCGGGGTCGAGGCCAATCTCGCGCGCTGGGCCGGGCAGTTCGAGCAGCCCGACGGGTCCGACTCGCGCGCGGCCATGAAGAGCTCGACGCGCACGCTGAACGGCATGGACGTCACCGAGGTCGATCTCGCGGGCACCTACGTGGCGGAGACGAGCCCGGGCTCGGGTGAGCACGTGCGCGAGGAAGGCTGGCGCATGCGGGCCGCGATCCTCGCGGCGCCCGAGGGCGCGTACTACGCGAAGCTGGTCGGCCCCAGCGCGACCGTCGCACGCTGGGAAGCGAGCTTCCAGAGCTTCCTCGAGAGCGTGGGCGGCTGAGGAGCGCGTCGCGAGGGCGCCGGTTCGTCCCTCAGATCCCGAAGCTCAAGCCGACGTAGGGACCATCGAAGGCCACGTCGACCTCCAGGTTCTCCGAGCCGTCGTCCTCGTCGTAGTTGACGTCCAGATCGAGGTAGCGGTAGCCGACGATCAGGGCGCCGTGGGCCCGGCTGCTCGCGCCGAACAGGCTCAGACGCGCGAAGGCGTCGAGGTCGTACAGCGAGGCGCTGTCGCCCTCGTAGGAGACGTCCATTCCGCCCAGCAGCGCCTGCACGTCGACGCGCCAGAACTGCACGCCGGCGCGCAGCGCGAGCAGCGGCACGGGCACGAGCGCCCGGTCCGGATCGACGGTGTCGCCACTGAGCAGATCCGTGACCGACACGTCGAGATCCAGCAGGGCCGCGCCCAGCCCCAGGCCGAGCTCGACCGTATCGCCGGGGATCACGTCGAAGGTCAGCAGGAACTCGCCCAGGCCCATGTCGAAGACCGTGTCCACCTGCGTGCCGGCCGCGATGACCACGTCTTCGTCCGAGATCTCCGCCTCGAGCGTGCCCATGCCGCCGTGCTCGGATTGCTGCCAGGCGAAGGTCCAGTGGGAGACTCCCCAGTTGACGTCGGCGCGGAGGCCGGGGACGCCGTCGTCCTCCACCAGCCCGAGCGATTCGACCGAGTTCGAGGCGCTGAACCCGACCGTTCCAGCCGTGCCGGAGAGAGCGATGTCGCCCTCGGGCTCGAAGGTCCCGCCGCGCGGCAGGATGCTGAAGTGGGAAGTGGCGCAGGCACGCGCGAGGACAAGCAGTAGACATGCGGCGAGCGAGCGTTTCATCGTGCGGAATCCGGGATCGGGTGGTCTCGTACCGGGCCGTGATGCGCCGACGGGGCTCCTCCGGCGCCGAACGAGCGCGAAGAATAGGGCCGGACGGGTTCGATGGACAGCCGCCGTCGGCCGAATGCGTGTTGGAGCACGGGTGCGGATACGCTCTCCGCGAACGGGGCCCTGAGGGCACGGAACCGAACGCACCGCGGAGACGCGGAGGGCACGGAGCCTCGCGGAGGAAGAAAAAGAAAAGAGCGTGGGCCTCCGGGGCTTCAGCTCTCCGAGAGTCGACGATCCGGAGGCCCATACTTCTCCTCTTCCTCCGTGGATCTCCGCGTCCTCCGCGCCTCCGCGGTGCGCTCTCCTCAGGCCGCCACGCCCGGGGCTCCGCCGCTCTTGCCGAGCCATTGCGCGCACGTCGCCAGGAGCTTCGCCTTGTCGATCGGTTTCACGGCGTAATCGTCGCAGCCCGCGTCCAAGCAGCGCTGGCGATCCTCGGCCATCGCGTGGGCGGTGAGGGCGACGATGGCGATGCGGTTCCCGCAGTCGCGCAGCGCGCGGGCCAGCGTGTAGCCGTCCAGCTCGGGCATCTGGATGTCGGTCAGGAGCAGGTCGTAGGGCCGGCCCGCCGCCGCGGCGTGCTCGAGCATCTCCAGCGCGACGCGGCCGTTGCCGGCGATGTCCACCTCGGCGCCGGCCTTCCTCAGGTGGAAGGCGATGATGGTCTGGTTGTCGCGGCCATCCTCGGCCAGCAGGATCCGGCCCGCGAGCGCCGGCGCGGAGCCCGCGCTCGATAGAGCACGTACCGAGGTGCGCGCGAGGGCCTCCTCGAGGCTCGCGACGAGAACGGCTCCGGGCGCGGGAACCAGCGGTAGCTCCAGGCGAAAACACGAGCCCTTGCCCGGCTCCGTGCGCTGCAAGGAGACCGAGCCGCCCAGCAGCCCTGCGAGGCGATGGGAAATCGGCAGGCCCAGGCCGGAGCCCCCGTAGCGGCGCGTCACGCTCGCGTCGGCCTGGTTGAAAGACGAGAAGATGCGCGCGGCCTGCGCGCGCGTCAGCCCCGCGCCGGTGTCCTCCACGTCGATCACGAGTCGCTGCGAACCCTCGCGCTCCTCGGCGCGCGCGGCGACGGTGATGCCGCCCTCGGCCGTGAACTTGACGGCGTTGCCCACGAGGTTCATCAGGATCTGGCGCAGGCGCGTGGGGTCGCTCATGACGCGCTCGTAGAGCGGCGTGACGAGCCGAGTCGTGAGCGTCACGCCCTTCTCGGCCGCACGCGGGCGCAGGAGGCTCTCGACTTCCTGCAGAATGCCGACGAGCTGGGTCTCGATGGCTTCGACCGTCATCTTGCCGGCCTCGATCTTGGAGATGTCGAGGATGTCGTTGATGACGGTCAGGAGGTGCTGCCCGGCGCCCTGGATCGTGTCGATGGTCTCGATGCGCCGCTCGGGCGCGCGAGTCAGGTCGCCGTCGTCGCGCAGGAGCTCGGCGTAGCCCAGGATGGCGGTCAGCGGCGTGCGGATCTCGTGGCTCATGTTGGCCAGGAACTCGCTCTTCGCGCGGTTGGCGGATTCGGCGGCGGTGCGCGCCTCGAGCAGCTCGTCGGCTGCGCGCTTGGCGGCCGTGATGTCGCGCAGGAAGCCGTTGAACAGCACGCCCTCGGAGGTGTGCACGGGCGTGATCGCCAGCTCGACCGTGATGCGCGTGCCGTCCTTCCGGACCGCCGGGACCTCGTTGCGCTTGCCGAGCACCGTGCTCTCGCCGGTCGCGGCATGGTTGGCGAGACCGCGCAGGTGCAGGGCGCGCAGCTCTTCCGGGATGATCAGCTCGTGCAGCGCGCGCCCGAGCGCTTCCGCCGCGGTCCAGCCGAAGGTGACCTCGGCCTGCGCGTTCCAGCCCACCACCCGGCCGCTGGCATCGATCGAGACCACGGCGTCCATGGCGGTGTCGATCACCGCGCGCAACCGGGATTCGCTCTTCGCCAGCGCGTCGGCCATGCGCAGGCGCGTGACGGCCGTGCCCAGGAAGACCGCCACGACACGGGCCGCGCGCACGGCGGCCGGCGTGATCGACCCGGGCGTGGCGCCGTAGAGCATGAGCTTTCCGACCACGCCGGTCTTGGCCACGACCGGCACGAAGGCGAGCGCGCCGATGCGCTCGCGCCGGAAGAGATCCCGGTAGGGCGCGAGGGTCGCGTCGGCCGACACGTCCGGCTTCAGGATGGGTTCGGCCTCGGGCGCGTCCTGCGCCCACGGGCAATGCCCCTCGACGGCGCGCCGGTACTCCGCGCTCAGGCCGCGCCAGCCGACGAAGCGGCACACGCCGTCGTCCTCGTAGAGCAGCACCGCGGTGCGCGCGAGTCCGGTGCTGCGTTCCAGGGCGTCGTTGACCGCCTCCGCGGCCTCGGCCACGTCGACGGCGCGCGCCAGGGCCGTCGTCACCGACAGCGCCGCCGCTTGCTCGATCTCGGCCTGCCGGCGGATGGCGGTGTCGATGAGGCCGTCCTGGTCCTCCGGGCGCTGCCCATGGCTCGTGACCGCGGTCCGGCCGCGCATCTCCGCCCAGGTCTCCGCTGACTCTCTTGCTGGCTCTCTTGCCGGGTCTTCCGCTGGCGCGGCGGAGCGTGTGGCAGCGGCGATCCGCCACCAGAAGAGCGGCCCGGCCACGAGCACGACTCCGGCCGCGTGCAGGAGCGCGACGCTCGGCTCGCCCAGGTCTGCGCCCAGGTCACCAGCCAGGACGACGCGCGCGAAAGCGACCGCGCACTCCGACAGCGCCAGGGCGATCAGGAGCTCGAGGAACAGCCGAAGGGCGTTGAGCGAGCGCATCAATGGACCCGGCATGGCTGCGACGGGACACGCTGCTATCGGAAAAAAACCCCCGCGACTTGGGCGCCGAATGGAACGGCGGCCGGAAGACCGGGCCGGCGCTCCGCCCTCAGTGGCGCGGCATGCCGGCGACCCTCTCCAGGGCATCCCCGAACGCGGCCGGGTTCTCGAGCATCGGCCAGTGTCCGACGCCCGGCAGGATCTCGACCTCGAAGTGCTCGACGTACTTACGGTTCGTCTCCAGCTTGGTCGGATTGGCGTCGGAGTTGATCGCGTGCACTGGCACGGCGAGACAGCGCAGCGCGTCCTGCAGCGAAAAATCGCGGGCGCGCTCGAGCATCGGGATGACGAGCGCCGGGTCGGCTGCACGCGCCTCGGCCACGACGCGCGCCACGACCTCCGGAGGCGAGCTCGGAGCGAAGAGCAGGTTGCGGAAGAAACCCTCGACGGCGTTCGGGAAGTCCGCGCGCAGTCCGCCGAAGAATTCCTCCCAGACCTGGGGCGGGAGATCCCACTCGGCATCGTTGAGCGTGTCGACCGGGACGAGCAGTTCGACCCGCTCCCCGAGCACGCACGCCGCCTGGACAGTGATCGTGCCGGACATGGAGTGGCCGAGCAGGACCACGTGCTCTAGGTCGAGCGCGCGCACGACCGCCACCACGTCGTCGGCGAAGCGCTCGACGGTCCAGTCGCGGCGATCCCTGCCGGAGCTCCCGTGGCCCGCGAGATCCAGGGCCACGACGCGGTGGCTGGGAGCGAAGCGCTCCATCGTCGGCGCCCACCAGCTCGCGTTCCCGAGCCAGCCGTGCACGAAGACCAGCTCCGTCGCGCCGCGCCCGCCCTCGGAGAAATGGATCGCGACCCCGTCGGCGGAGAGCACGGTGCCATCCCGGAAGTCGAGCGGGTCGCGCGCGGGGTTCGCTGGCATGCCGGAACAGCCGAGGACCGCCAGCCACACGAGGAGCGAGAAGAGCCAGGCACGACGAGGGATCCGCATCCCTGGAGTCTCTCAACCGGGAGCGCCGGGCTCCAGCCCGGCTTTTCTCCTTCTTCTTCTTCTTCTCCCTTCCGAGACCTCGGAG
>JANOGB010000241.1:0-3768 GCA_031413955.1 Planctomycetota bacterium
CTCTCGCTCTCGGGCGCGATGGCCAACCCGCTCAAAGGATCAACGGCAACCGCTGCGGGCCGCGGAAGAACAGTCCCCGTCGCCAACGCACCGCCGAGGCCGGTTCCGCGAGTCGCAGGTCAGGGAAGCGGCGGAAGAGCGTGGTGAGGGCGATCCGGCCCTCCAGACGGGCCAGCGGCGCGCCGAGACAGAAATGTGCACCCGCCCCGAAGGCAAGGTGGCGGTTGGGCTCGCGCGCGAGGTCCAGGGTGTCGGGGCTCGGGAACCGCAACTCGTCACGGTTGGCTGACCCGAGCACGGCGAGGACGACGTCTCCCTTCGGGATCGTCACCCCTCCCATCGTGACGTCCTCGCGCGCGAGGCGGAAGGTACCGATGTCCAGGGGACTCGTGTAGCGCAGCAGCTCTTCGATCGCGGATTCGGCGAGCCCGGGCTCAAGGACGAACCTCGTCCGCTGCTCGGGATGCTGGAGGAGGGCGAGGGTACCGCTGGCGATCAGGCCCATGGTGGTCTCGAATCCGGCCAGGAGGAGCAGCGCGATCATGCCGATCACCTCGTCCTCGCTGAGCTTGTCTCCCGCCTCTTCGGCCCGCAGCAGAGCCGTCACCATGTCGTCCCGCGGCTCCGCCCGGCGCCGCGCAATCAGCCCGCGGAGGTACCGCACCGACTGCACGAGCGTGGGAAGGGCGCGCACCATGTCCACGACCGCGCCGGAGCTCCCGGCGACGACGCGCTCCGTCCAGGCGTCGAAGCGACGCCGATCCTCCGCGGGGATTCCCAGCATCTCGGCGATCACGGTGAGCGGCAAACGGAGGGCGTACTCTCGAACGAGCTCGATGCGGCCCCGCGACGCCGCGCTCTCGAGGAGCTCCTCGCACACGGCTTGAATGCGGTCTTGCAGCCGCTCCACCGAACGCGGTGTAAACGCCTTGCTCACGAGGGTGCGCAGGCGGATGTGGTCGGGCGGATCGGCGTTCAGGAGGTGGCGGGTGAACGGCGCGAAGGCGCGCGGCAACCAACCCATTTTCTGGGAGAGAAAGTCGTTCGAGAAGGGCCCGTCCTTCAGAACGAAGACCACATCGTCGTAGCGGGTTACGAGCCAGGCCGACAGCCAAAACGAGAGGCGGGTGCGGCAGACGGGGGCCTCCGTGCGCAGGCGGGCATAGAACGGGTACGGATCGGCCTTGAACTGCGGGCTCGAGATGTCGGGAAGGACTATGCGGCGCATGGAAGGCCTCGAAGTGTCGATCCTACCAGGGCCGCAGATGAGGAGGACCCACGGGTCACAGCGGGAGGATGCGCAGAGCCACACATGCCAGCGTCATGACGACCGAAGCTCCCCAGAGAACGGGAATCGAGAACTTCTGGTGTTCGGCCAGGTCGACGCCGGCCAGGCCGATGAGCAGGAACGTTGCCGGGGTGAGCGGGCTCACGGGAAAGCCCGTGGTCATCTGGCCGAGGAGCGCGGCCTGAGCCACGTGGACGGGCGGCACCCCGAGCAGCGCCGACGCCTCGCCGAGCACGGGCAGGACGCCGAAGTAGAAGGAGTCGGGGTCGAACAGCAAGCTGAGGGGCATCGCCACGAGGCCGAGCGCCACCGGGAGGTGCTGGGCCAGCTCCTTCGGGACGTGATCGACGGCCGCCCGGGCCATCGCGCCCAACATGCCCGTGCCTTGGAGAATGCCGGTGAAGACACCGGCCGCCAGCAGGATGCTCGCCATCATGATCGCGGCCCGGGCGTGGGCATCGACGCGCTCGCGCTGCTGCGTCGAGTCCGGGTAGTTCACGAGGAGGGCCAGGGCGGTCCCTGCCATGAAACACACCGCGGGGGGAACCTGGCCCGAGAGCATCGCGCCCAGCACCGAGAGGACGAGGAGCACGTTGATCCAGAACCGGCCGGGACGCCGCAGCGCCTGCTCGTCGCTCGTCAGGACACGGGTGAAGGCCAGGGCCTCGCGCGGTTCACCGAGCCCCAGACGCGCCTCTTCTCTCCGGCCCAGCACGTACCCCACCGCGAAAGCATAGACGAGCCCCACCGCTAGGGCGGGAAGCAGCGGGTTGAAGACCTCGGTCACGGGGATTCGGAGCGCCGCCGCCGCGCGCAGGGTGGGTCCGCCCCAGGGCAGGATGTTCATGACCCCAGCCCCCAGGGCGGCGGCGGCCGCGAGCAGGAGCCGGTTCATTCCCAGCCGCTCGTAGAGCGGCCGCAGCGCGGGCACCACCACGAGGAACGTCACCGCGCCTGAGCCGTCGAGGTGCACCAGGGCCGCGAGCAGCGCGGTGCCGGGGACGATGCGGGAGGGCCTGGTGCCGACCGCCCGCAGAACGCGGTCGAGCACCGGGTCGAAAAGCCCGGCGTCGGTGAGGATTCCGAAGAACAGGATCGCGAAGACGAACATTGCCACCACGGGCGCGATCGCCTGGATGCCGGCGGTGATGAACTTCCCGGTTTCGAGTCCGGAGCCACAGACGAGCGCGGCGGCGATCGGGATGACGACGAGCGCAACGAGCGGCGTCATCCGGCGCGTGAGGATCGCGGCCAGGAGCAGCAGGACGGTCGCCAAGCCGAGGAGGGCAAGGTGCATGCGGTTGCCTCCACGAAGGAGATCGAAAACGAGGGTCTCGGCGCGCTGATGATAGTCGAGTCGAGCTGGACCGTCTCAATCGATGAGATCCGCACTCGCCCCGAGCCTCCCGGCGCGCTCCCGCGACGACGCGATCGTGGCCACCGCGGAGAGCCTTCTGAGGCTCGGGATCGTGAGTTCGGGGGCTCCGGTAGGCCTTCGAGCCACGGTGCTAGAATCCCAACTCTGGTCGATTGCGCGTCGACCGGCATGGGTGTGTCTCAATCTCTCGATGCCCGCGCGTAGGGCTTTCCCGAACCTTGATGAACGGAACACGATGATCGGCGAGACGCTCTCCCACTACCGGATCGTCGCTGCGCTCGGCGGCGGCGGCATGGGAGTCGTCTACGAGGCGGAGGACACGCGTCTGGGTCGACACGTGGCCTTGAAGCTGCTGCCCCCGGCGGTGCGTAAGAACGCCCAGGCTCGGGAGCGCTTCGAGCGCGAGGCCCAGGCCGCCTCCGCGCTCAACCATCCCAACATTTGCGTGATCCACGAGATCGCCGAGGACAAGGGCGATTCCTTCATCGTGATGGAGCTGATGAAGGGCGCGACGCTCAAGCACCAGATCGGCGGCAAGCCGATGGACACGGACCAGGTGTTGGAGCTGGGGGCGCAGATCGCGGATGCGCTAGATGCCGCACACGGCCAGGGGATCATCCACCGCGACATCAAGCCCGCGAACATCTTCGTGACGGAGCGCGGCCAGGCGAAGGTGCTCGACTTCGGCCTGGCCTAGCAGGTCGCGAAACGCAGCAGCGCGGGCCCGGACGAACCGACGATGAGCCAACCCGCCGACCTGACGGTCGCGGGAACGCTGCTGGGGACGGTGGCCTACATGTCTCCGGAACAGGCGCGCGGGAAGGAGCTGGACGCGCGCACGGACCTCTACTCGTTCGGTGCGGTGCTCTACGAGATGGCCACGGGCAAGGCACCCTTCCCGGGGGAGAGCACGGGAGAAGTCCTGGCGGCGATCTTCAGCCAGGAGCCAGTGGCGCTCGAGCAGTTGAACGAGCAGGTCCCGGTGGAGCTGGCGCGGATCATCGGGAAGGCGATGGAGAAAGACCGCAGCCTGCGCTACCAGAGCGCTTCGGACATGCGGACCGACCTGCAGCGTTTGCGGCGGGACACGACGCAGAGACGC
>JANOGB010000242.1:0-4389 GCA_031413955.1 Planctomycetota bacterium
GGATTGACGAGCGCCACGGTGCGTTCCGCGTCGGGCGTCTCCTTGGCTCCCTTCTCCGTGGCCTCGGGGTCCTTCTTCTTGTCAGGCAACACGCGGCGTGCTTTGTCCGGTGGATAGTCCACGAGGAAGATCTTGCGGATGCCTTCGAGGCGTTCCTGCAGCTCCGTCAGGAACTCCTCGTCGGTCGAGTTCGAGACCAGGAAGTAGTTCTCGGTCTCGATCATGCGCCAGCCCGGCGTGCGCGCCATCTCGGCCTCGAGCTTGGCGCGCTTCAAGCTGCGCGGGTCGGTGCCGGCGGGTGCGCTCGTCTTGCCGGCGCCCTCGATCGGGATCGGCTCGAAGGTCCTGGCCAGGGTCTCGAAGGCCTTCTCGTAACTACGCCACTTCTTCTCGCCCGGACCGATCCCGACCAGTGCCACCTCCAGGTTCTCGGCGAGCTGGAACACGGCCGCGTAGCACTGGACCGGCTTGGACTCGATGCCCGTCACGTGCGCGCCGGCATAGGCTCGGATGCTCTCGGTGGACACGCCCTCGAAGACGAAGCACTCGGCCGGGACCGCGGCACCCTTGAGCGGCTTCGGATAGTCCTTGGCTCTGCGCCAGCCGAGCCCCTTCTCGATCCCCGCGGTCATCCAGGCGGCGATGTCCTTGACGCCGTCCCGCTTCTCACGCCCATCGAAGCGCAGTAGCCAGACGTTGATGAACACGCCCGCATCCCCGCCCAGACCCACGCCCTCGCCGTTGGTCGGGGCGTACTTGCCGATGAGGTTCACGTCCAGAGGCGAGCCCGGGGTGAAGCCCCAGTCCTTGGGGGCCTTCACCTTGAACCCGAGGTGGACACGGTCCTCGTACCAGGCATTGCCTGCCTTGGGCTCCTGCCGTGCCGTGGGCAGGGCGGCCAGCGTGGTCAGAGCCAGGAGCGCACCGAGTGCGAGTCGGAGCATGCGAGTTCCTCGGGCCGCGCAGTGGGACGACCCCGAAGGCGGGCTGCCCGACAGCTCGAGAACGCGGGCATCATCGCCCGTCCGCCCCGAGTGGCGCAAGGTCCCACATCGAGTCCGGTGCGGCGGCGCACAGGAGGTTGGACGAGCTGGGGAGGTTCGAGAACGGTGCAAACCCAACTCGAGTTGCCCTCCGGCGTAGTCTTGCTCCGCCGATCTCGTCGTCCACGCCTCCTGCGGCGTCTAATGGTCCGGCCGAACCGCCAAAAAGGTCGCCTGTCCCTCAACCCCACCGAAGCCATGGGCAATCGACTCACTCTTCCCCTGCTCCTCCTCGCGGCACTGCTCGCGGGCGGGGCCTTCTTCTGGATGACCGGCAGCGATCGGCGCGCGAGTCCAGCCGTGCACGGTGACGAGCGCGCCGCCGCAGGCGCGGGGGACCGGCCCGCCCCCCCGGCGGCGGGCGGGGCCCGGGCGCGGCCCCGGGGGGCCCCGCCGGGGTGGGCCGCGGGGGCCCCCCCCGCGCCCAAGGTACCCGCGCGAGTCGAGGTGGCCGAAGACGAGGCGCCGAAGTCCGCGCCCAAGGCGCACAGCGCCGGCGAGGTGTCCGTGAGTGGAAGGGTGATCGACCGCTTCGGAACAGCCATCGCCGGAGCGCGCGTGACCGCAGCGGCCGACACGGGCTTCCCCATGGACCTGGAGCTCGAACGCGAGTTCCCCTGGCTCGAGCGCCAGCGCACCCAGACCGACGCCGAAGGCCGTTTTCGCTTCGAGCGCGTCGAGCCCGGCGCCCTGCAGGTCGCGGTTCGTTCTGCGGGCTTCGCGCCGCACCAGCAGCGCGGGGTCCTGGTGCCGAAGGCCGACACGGAGCTCGAACCCCTGGTGCTCGTGCGCGGCGCGGTGCTCTCGGGCGTGGTCGTCGACCCGGACGGCCGCGGCGTGCCAGGCGCGCGCCTCGTGCGCGCCGAGATCGAGGACGGCGCGGGGATGTTCTTCCTCGGTGCGCGCGAGCCCAGCGCGGTGAGCGGCGCGGACGGTCGCTTCCGGATCGACGAGCTGGCCTGCGGCGCGTGGCGCTTCCTGGTGCAGAGCCAGGACCATCCCGACCTGGTAGTCGAGGGCGTGGCGGAGGAGCCGGGGGTCGAGCAGGGCGGCCTGCGCTGGCAGCTCGCGCCCGGCGCGACCATCGCCGGGACGGTGACGGGCGTCCCGAGCGGCGAGCGCGGCCAGCTCGAGGTGCGCGCCCTGCGCGGCTCCGGCGCGGACGAATTCCTCGGTCTCGGAGCGGCGCGCGTCGCCCAGGTCGAGGCGAGCGGGGCCTTTCTCCTGCGCGGGCTCGAGGTAGGCCAGCGCTACGGCTTGCAGGCGCGCCGCGCCGAACCGGAAGGCGAGCACGGCTTCTGGGAGCGTTCGCGCTCGAACAACGTCGAGGCGAATGCGGGCGACAGCGGCGTGGTGCTCGCCTACCAACCCGAGGCGGCCCTCCTCTTCACCGTCTTCGACGCCAAGACGCGTGCGCCGCTCGAGTCGTTCCAGGTCGAGTCGGGCATCGACTGGCCGGTGCCGCTGAGCGACGAGCAGGGCCGGCAGCGCAAGCTCTTTCCGGGCGGCGTCGTGCGCGTCGGCGGCCTGCGGCCGGGCTCGGATCAGGAGCGCGTGCAGCTCAACGTGCGCGCCACCGGATACCAGGACTACGAGCGCGCCGACATCGCCGTGCGCGCGGGGCAGGAGCTCGACCTGGGCACGATCTTCCTGGACCCGGTGCCGGTCGTGCGCGTGCACGTGACGGATCAGAAGACGCGCGCGCCGATCGCGGGTGCCAGCGTACGTGTCCAGAAGCAGCAGCAGGGCGGCGCGCTGAACGTCCGCCGCTCGATCGCGATCGGCGAGGAGGAGGGCCTCGAGACGCTCGATTTCGGGGAGGGACGCTCGGCCACCACGGACGAGCACGGCTGGGCCGAGGTCACGAGCTACGAGGGCGAGACGGTCGAGATCAGCGCGCGTGCCAAGGGCTATGCGCCGGGCAAGCTGGATGGGGTGTTCTTGCCGCGCGGCGAGCGCCTCGAGCAGGCTCTCGCCCTGACACAGGGCGGAGAGGTCCTGGTGCAGGTCCTCGATGCCCAGGGGCTCGCCCTGGCCGGCGCGCGCGTCGCGCACCGCTCGGACTCCGAGGGGCCGCAGGGCGGCGTCTTCGTGCTGGGCGGACACGGGCACGGGCGGGGCGAGGTCACGGACTCGGCCGGCCAGGTGCTGTTCACGAACCTCGCCGCTGGCTTGCACTCCTTCCGTCTGGGCGACGAGGAAGAGGCCGGTGCGATGTTCGCTTCGATGGACTCGGTCGTGGTGCATGGCCTGGAAACCGACGACGACGAGGAGTGGAGTCAGGTCCAGGTCAGCGAGGGAGCGCGCGCCGAGCTGAGCCTGCGCGCCGCGCCGCGCGCCGCTCTGACGGGCCGCGTGCGCGAGGCCGGAAAAGTGCTGGCCGGCGCGACGATCCGGCTCGCCAAAGAGCGCCCTCAGGGTGCGCCACGCCCGCCGATGATGATGCCCGGCATGGGCAGCGGCGGTCCGGAGGCGAAGAGCGACGGCGAAGGCCGGTACCACATCGACGACGTCAAGGAGGGCCGTTACACGCTCACGGTCGAGCATCCGACGCGCCGCATGCCGCAGGAGTTCGCGCTCGCGCTGCGCGAGGGTGAGAACACCTTCGACGCCGACCTCTCGCTCTCGATCGTCTCGGGGCGCGTCCTGGACGAGGACGGCAAGGCCCTCGCCGGTGTGCGCGTCTGGCCCGAGCGCCGTGCGGGCGAGGGCGCACCGGCCATGCGCTTCCGGATGGTGATGATCGACGACGGCGGGGGCGGTGGCGTGGTCGACTCCGGGCAGTTCGGCGAGCGCACCGTCACCGACGCCGAGGGGCGCTACATGCTGCGGGGCGTGACCAGCGACGTCGACCTCGTCATCGAGGCCGAGGGCGACACGGTCCAGCCCGGGGAGTCCGAGGTCGTGCGCCTGGCGCCGAACGAGGTCAAGGAGGGCGTCGATCTGGAGCTCGAACCGGCCGGCTCGATCCTGGTCGAAGCCAAGCTGGCCGACGGCGCGCCGGCGCGTTTTCAGCTCGTGCAGGCCGAGTACCTCGGGAAAAGCGAGCAGCCGCTCGAGCCCAAGTTCGGCTTCCTGCAGCAGGGTTCGACCGAGCTCAACGGGCTCAAGCCCGGACGCTGGAAGGTGAACGTGCGCAGCGCGCAGGGCGGACCGCAGGGCGAGGACGCGGGCCAGGACCAGGAGATCGAGGTCAAGCCGATGGAGAAGGCCACGGCCACCTTCGAGGTGGATTGATCACCCTGGGAGCGCCGGGCTCCAGCCCGGCTCTTCTTCTTCTTGTCTTCTTCTTTCCTTCCCCGCGGAGAACGGAAGAAGAGAAGAGGCAGAGCCGGGCTGGAGCCCG
>JANOGB010000243.1:0-8504 GCA_031413955.1 Planctomycetota bacterium
ACTTGTCGCACTACGCGCTGGATGCCTCGGCCGCGGTGGTGAGCGCGGCCCTCGACAGCGACCAGAGCACGGTCCTGCTTGGCACCACGCCGCTCACAGCCAACCGCACCTACACTCTCGATGTGTCGGGCGTGGCCGACCCCGCCGGGCACGCGGCAGACGAGCGCGTGCGCTTCGCCCGCGCCGCTACCGACCCGGGTGTGCCGCCGCTGGCCATGATCACGGCCAGCGTGCGCACCGCCAACGCGCCGGCGCGGCTCTCGTTCTCGGGCGCAGGCTCGAGCGACGAGGGTGGAGGGATCGCCTCGTACTCGTGGGATTTCGGTGACGGCAGCGCGGGCGCCGCAGCCATCGAAGTCGAGCACCTGTATGCGTCTGCCGGCGACTACACGCTCACGCTCGCCGTGCGCGACACGGCCGGACTCGAGGGCCTGGCGCGCATCCCGATCCGCATCCACACCCAAGGCAGCGCGCCACGCGCAGCGCTCGCCGCGAGCGCCATGCAGGTCGCAGCCGGCTCGCGCGTGAACTTCGGCTCGGCCGGTTCGCTCGACCCCGATGGCGGCACCCTGAGCTTCACCTGGGACTTCGGCGATCCGGCGAGCGGCCCGAGCAACGTATCGAGCGCCGCCTCGCCCGCGCACAGTTACGCCGCGGAGGGCACCTTCGTCGCAACGCTGATCGTGACCGACGACGAGGGCTCGAGCATGACCGACACGGCCGAGATCACGGTCGGGGGCAGCGGCGCAGGCGGCGGCGGCGGTGGAGCGTGCTCCATCGCCGACGCCGGCAACTCGCGCGGCGACCCGTTGCTCGCGGCGATCCTCGCGCTCGCGCTCCTCGGCCTCGGTCGGCGGCGCACGGAAGGAGCGCCTGCCCTCCCAGGCGTCCGCAGCCCGGCTCCGCGCCGATGACGTCGCTCGCGCCGCGAGCGGGGGTGCGTCGCATCGAGACAGTCCAAGACTCGACCTACGCCGCTCGCTGACGCCGCCAGATCATCCTGGCGCCAACGGACAGCAGAACCAGGAACGACACGAATAGCGGCAGGCGGACGATCGTCTGGGCCCGGGGCGGCGACAGGACCTGGCTCCAATGAGCGATGAGCGAATCCTCCGGCCGCAGCGCGACCAGGAAGCTGCCATGGGAGTCGAACAGGGCATATTCCACGAGATAGGTGCACGCGGCGATCGCGTAGGAAACCACTACCAGCCGGCGCCATGGGCCCCGATGGCAGGCGAAGCTCACGACCAGGAGCGGCAGATACCAGTACATGTACTGGGGCGCATAGCCCGGCCCCACTGCCGGCACGCCGGCCAGGAGCAGGGCGCCCAGCAGAACCAGGTCGCCATCGAGCACAGCGCGTCGCCATAGACCGATCGACAACGCCACCAATCCCAGCAGGAGAAGCCACGGAAACGCGGCTCCGTAGAGCGCTCCGGCACGCGCCAGACCCACGAGCTCCAGCACACCACTGATCCCGAAGTATCCTCCGGTCGAGCGATACTCGATCACGTTCCGGGTCACGCCTTCCGGCGCCAGGATGTAGATGACGCTCATGCCCAGGAGGGCAGGCCCCAGCAGGAGTGCGGCGCCCAGCGCGCGCGCCTTGGAGGACACGCGCCGCGCCTCCCCGACCAGCAGCGGGATCAGCACCAGCGGAACCGTCTTGGTGAGAATCGCCAGGCCCAGGAACAAGCATGCAGCGAGGAAATTCCGTGCGTCTTCCCTGCGCTGGAACAGCACCAGGTGAGTCAGGCAGAGGACGACCCACAGCCCCACCAGCACGTCGAAGTTCCCGTGCTGGCAGATCAACAGCACCGTGATCGGGTTGACGCAGATGCCCACCACGAGGATGCCGGTCGCCTTGGCGTCGGGTACCAGCAGCTTGAGCAACCGGTACGCACCCACCAGGACGCCCATCTCGAACAGGATCAGCACCACCTGGACGAGCCGCAGGAACTCCACGCCCAAAGCGACATGGATGCGGGCGAGCACCCACAGGATCATCGCCCAGAGCGGCGGCCAATTGAGGAACGTGGTGACCTCATAGGGGTTCTGTCCGCTGACCAGCGCCTGGGCCACGTAGGACCAGTGCGCCACGTCCTCCGAGAACACCGGAGGCATGAGCAGGAGGAACAACCCGCGAACCGCGAGAGAAGCCAGCAGGACGACCACCAGCTCGCGCCAGCGCCGCCTTGCGAGGCCGCGGCGGTCAGGTCCTGCCACACTCACGTCGCACTCACCATCGCTCGACGTACGCAAGCTCAGTACAACTGGTAGACCGCCATCACCGCCGTACCGCCGATCGTGATCTCGTAGATCTTGTTGAGGACCGCATCGTAATCTTCCGAAGCCCAGCGGTAGTTGGTGAGGATGTACTTGGCACCTTGCACCTCGCCCAGTGGCCGGAACCGGGCTCGGTCGGAGGGAGACAGGATGTCGATCGTGTCCTTGCCTCCGTAGGCAAAGAACACCGGGATCTCCTGCGCGGGGTCGGTCCGCGCGATGTACTCGAGACCTTCGCGGAACGTCAAGCCCCAGTAGTCCATGTCGAAGCGCGCTTTGACCTGCTGCATGTCGCCGGCCAGAGGATTGAAGTAGAGGTTCTGGTAGGGGTGGTGGCGAATCAGGAAGTACGTGACGGTCGCGATGTTCGACAGGAGCAGACCGCCTGCGGCCACGGCCAGCGTGATCCGCTTCCGACCGGCGAGCCGGGCCCCGAGCAGCCAGAGCGCTTCGATTCCTGATAGCGCGAGAAGAACGAGCGCTGGATAGATGAAGTAGAGCTGCCGCCAACCGTCGTAGAGGACCGCGCGTCCGAGGACGACCGCGGCGAGGGGGATCAGGAACCAGGCCATCGCGATCAGCTCGAACCGAATCGCCTGATAACGATCAGGGAGTCGGTGAACGAGCCTGAAGACCGTCCGCCCGACTCCTACGAGCGCGAGTGTCAGATAGGCGAGTGGGGTCGTGATGGCAATCCAGACGAGCGGATAGTGCCAGGGCAATTCATGAGCGTGAACCTCGCGGCCGAGGTACAGGACGGTGTCGTCCCAGCGGGCGAAGTGACTGAGGTTCCGGTAGCTCTCGACGAAGTGACCGAAAACGTCGCTCCAGAGGTACGGCCAGAGCAGCGCAATGAAGAGCACCGTCAGCAGCAGGAAAAGGCCCAATAGCCTCAGGCTGCGCCACCTTGCCTCGCGCTTGGCCGGGATGAGCCGTGTATCGAGGAGCCAGAACAGGATCGTGAGCGGAATGAGGATCACCCCTGGCATCCGCAGATCGATCGCGAACGCGCAGGCCAGGGCGTGGAGGGCGGCACGGCGCCAGGTGGGGGCGGCCAGGAACCGATCGAGGGTGAGGACGGCGATGACCATCGCCCCCAGCAGGCCGATGTCCTTCGTGTTGTAGAAGCTGTCGGCAAAGATCCGCGGGCTCGAGATGAGCAGCCCTACCCCGCCCAGCGCCAGCCCGGGTGAGAAACGACGGCGGGCCAGGGCGTAGAACGCGAGGACCCCGGCAAAAAAGAAGAGAAACGTGAGCAAATGGCGGAGGAGATAAATGGACTGAGGCGAATTGCAGTGAAAGAGCCTCTCAGCCATGACGAGCGGTAGCTCGAGCGCTGTGCCGTAGTCGCGGTCGACGTACCCGAGGAGCTCGCTGTTCGCCCCCGTGACGTAGTCGTAGGCCATCAACCCGTTCTTGCGCGACTGCGGCTCGTCCCAGCCCAGACCATACTGCGAGTAGATCGTGAGCCCGAGAGCCAGGTAGAGCGAGAATACGAGTGGAACGGCGACCCGTGTCCAGCTGGTCATGGCCAGAGCGTACGACCTCGCCGCTCTCGAAGTCAGGCCGGACTCGGGCGCGAGGCGAGATCGGTCCGCGCGCGCGACGTCAGCGAGCGGCGGTAGATCAGGTACGTGCTCAGACACATGAGCGGCAGCACGAGTGCGCCGAGGATCGGGATCGGCTGCAGGAGGATCACCACGAAGTGGAGCACGCGCACGACCCAGCGCGTCGTGCAGCCGCGCAGCGGCGGGATGTAGCCGCGCAGGCCGGCCACGAGGTTGAGGCGGTAGTAGACGACGCCCGGGATCACGCCGAGCAGCGGGATCGCGCCGAGGCCCAGTGAAACGAGCAGGGTTTTCGGCAGGCGTGCGGCGAGCACGTCGAGATAGCGCTCGAACTCGGCCTGGCTCGCGAAGGTGACCTTGGCGCAGGTCGGGCAGGCCTGCTGCACGGCAAACTTGGTGAGGCGCGCGGCGCAAACCGGGCAGCGCTTGCGTGCCACGAGGTCGAAGGCATGGCGCGAGCGGTCGTCGGTCGCGCGCTCCTTCGGCTGGCCGAAGACGCCCACCGCGCGCGGCGCCTCGCGCTCGCGCTGGCAGGCATGGCAACGCGTCGCGTGGGGCCGGATCGGGGTCGCGCAACCCGCGCACGGGACCTTCGAGCGCTCCTCCCTCGCCTGCGCGCGCCGGCGCACGAGCCAGATCCCGAGTGTCGTCAGCGCCGACAGCACCAGCGCGACGAGCGGGAAGATCACCAGGAAGAGAAGGCCCAGGACCGCCCAGGAGTTCTCGGCCCAGGCGAGCAGCGATTGCAGCCCCAGATCGTCGCCCTCGTCGGCTTCGATCACGAGCTCGACCGCCTTGCGCCGCACTCCCGCCGTGAACCAGGTCGCCGCGCCGACGACCAGCGCCCAGGCCGACTCGAACGAGAAGCCCGCTTTCTGGATCGCACCGATCGTCCGGGCCGTGTCCGAGTCGATCACGGCGAAGGCCACCAGCATCGCCACGGCCGTCTTCACGAGTCCGTCGACCTGTTCGAGCACCTGCCGCACCTCGGGCGACTTCGCCGAGAACAACTCGAGCAGCGCCCAGAACCCGAGCACCCACAGGCAGGTCGTGCTCCGGAACCACTCCGGGCTCGCGCTCAGCGCCACGACGATGGCGTTGTCGCCGATCCAGGGCAGCTCCGTCCCGAAGCGCGCGAGCAGCGCCGTCAAGAACGCCGCCAGGAACGGCCGCGAGGCGAAGATCGGGACGCTGGAGAGCGTGTAGAGGATCGCGGAGAGGGTCACGGCTGGGTTATTACGACATGAGGCTTTGCGCTTGCAAGGCGGCGTCCCCTTCAGGGCGTCCCGGTTCCGCGCCAAGGCACGTCGTGCGGGGATGGGGAGCTCGCCCGGCTCGAACCCGGCGCGCGGTTGCTGCTCGCGGCGAGAGTACGGAGCCAGGCACGGCTTCGCCGGATTCCGGGTGCGCGCAGGAGTGATGAGGAGCGCAGGGCGGAATCCGGCAAAGCCGAGCCAGGCACCGCACTCTCGCCGTTGAGCGCTTCCGCGCCTCGGCCTGTCAAAGCTCCGGTCTGCGCTGCCTCGGATGGTGACGAGTCCCGAGCTACTGTAGCGGGCTCGCCGGAACGGCTACCAACGATGCAGGACTACGAGAAGCTCGGCCTTTTCTTCCTTGGTCGCCCGCTCGACGACTCCGGGCAGCCGCTCGACGCGCCGCTGCTCTACGATGCGCGCGATCTCGTGACGCACGCGCTGTGCGTGGGCATGACGGGCAGCGGCAAGACGGGTCTGTGCCTGGCGTTGCTCGAGGAGGCGGCGATCGACGGCATCCCGGCCATCGCCATCGATCCGAAGGGCGATCTCGGGAACCTCATGCTGGCGTTCCCCGAGCTCCGACCCACGGACTTCCGGCCGTGGATCGAGGAGAGCGATGCGGCGCGCGCGGGGCGGACGCCCGACGAGCATGCGGCGGCGACGGCAGAGCTGTGGCGCAAGGGCCTGGCCGAGTCCGGGCAGGCGCCCGAGCGCATCGCGAAGTTCCGGGACGCCTGCGAGATCGCGATCTACACGCCGGGTTCGAGCGCGGGACTCGCGCTCTCGCTCTTGAAGTCCTTCGCGCCGCCGCCGGCGAGCACCAGCGCCGATCCCGACTTCCTGCGCGAACGCGTGCTCGGCACGGTCTCGGGACTGCTCGGGTTGCTCGGGATCGAGGCCGATCCGCTCCAGAGCCGTGAGCACATCCTGTTTTCGCTGCTGTTCGAGCGCGCCTGGAGCGAGGGCCGCGCGCTGACGCTCGCCGATCTCGTGGGCGAGGTGCAGACGCCGCCCATCGAGCGCGTGGGCGTGCTCGACCTCGAGACGTTCTTCCCGTCCAAGGAGCGCGGGGCGCTCGCGCTGCGGATCAACAACCTGCTGGCCTCGCCGGGTTTCCAGGCCTGGATGCAGGGCGAAGCGCTCGACATCCAGCGCCTGCTGTGGACGAACGAGGGCAAGCCGCGCATCGCGATCCTCTCGATCGCGCACCTCTCCGATGCCGAGCGCATGTTCTTCGTGACGCTCGTGCTGGAGGAGCTCGTGGCCTGGATGCGCACGCAGTCCGGCACGACCAGCCTGCGCGCGCTCTTCTACATGGACGAGATCTTCGGCTACTTCCCGCCCACGACGAACCCGCCGGCGAAAACGCCGCTCTTGACGCTCCTGAAGCAGGGCCGCGCCTTCGGCCTCGGCTGCGTGCTCGCCACGCAGAATCCGGTCGACCTCGACTACAAGGGGCTCGCGAACTGCGGCACCTGGTTCCTCGGACGCTTGCAGACCGAGCGCGACAAGCTGCGCGTGCTCGACGGGCTGGAGGGCGCCTCGGCCAACGCGGGCGCGGCCTTCGATCGCCCGGCCATGGAGCGCACGCTGGCGGGCCTCGCGAAGCGCGTGTTCCTGCTGCACAACGTGCACGCCGAGCAACCGCAGCTCTTCCAGACGCGCTGGGCGCTCTCGTACCTGCGCGGGCCGCTGACGAAGAACCAGATCGCGAACCTGATGGCCCCGCGCAAGGCTTCCGCGCCAGGGACCGCCGGGCTCGAGCCCGGCTTCGAAAAGAGAGCCGGGCTGGAACCCGGCGGTCCCAGGGTGGCGAGCTCGGTGGCAGCCGCGCCGCGTCCCCCGCTCCCCGCCGGCATCCCCGAGTTCTTCCTCCCGCCCGTGCGCGATGGCGCAACTCGCTACGCCCCGGCCCTGCTCGGCGAGGCGCGCGTGCACTTCGTCGATGCCAAGCGCGGCGTCGACCAGTGGCAGTCGCTGGCCTTGCTCGCGCCGCTCGCGAAGGACGGCGGCAACCCGTGGGAATCGGCCAGCGACTTCGACGAGCTCGACGCGCTCGCGAACGAGCCCATCGCCGGCGCCGCCTTCGATCCGCTCCCGGCCGAGGCCCAGCGCGCGAAAACCTTCGATTCGTACGGAAAGTCGCTCGCCTTGCACGTGTACGGCCAGCGCGAGCTCGCGCTCGTCGCCTGCCCGGCGCTGAAGCTCAGCTCGAAGCCGGGCGAGCCGCGCGCCGATTTTCTGGTGCGCGTGCGCCAGGCGGCGCGCGAGGCGCGCGACCGCGAGCTCGAGAAGCTGAAGTCGAAGTACGCGCCGAGGGTCGGAACGGCGAACGACCGGATCGGCCGCGCCGAGGAGCGCGTGCGGCGCGAGAGCGCGCAGTACGAGCAGCAGAAGTCCCAGTCGATGATCTCGGTCGGCGCGACGCTGCTCGGCGCGCTCTTCGGCCGGAAGTCGATCAGCAGCTCGACCGTCGGCCGCGCCACCACCGCGGCCCGCGGCATGAGCCGCGCCGCGCGCGAGAAGGACGATGTCGCAAGCGCCGGCGACGCCCTGCGTGCCGCCAAGGACGAACTGATCGCGCTCGAGCTCGCCTTCCAGAAGGACGCCCAAGAGCTCGGCAGGCTGCCCGACCCGGAATCCCTCGGCCTGCTGGACATCCCCGTGAAACCGCGCAAGTCCGACACCGTCGTCGAGCGCGTGGCGCTGGTGTGGGTGCCGTGATGCGCCGAAGCACCAACATGGGCTTCCTCGCATTCAGCCTTCCCCTGTGGACGGCCCTACCCGGATGCGCGACCACCTCTCGAACCGACATCGCAAGCGCGGAGCGGATCGACGAACTGGAAAGGGAAAACGCGAACCTCAGAGAGCAGATCGAAACACTCCAAGAAATGGTCGCGCAGAGCATCCCGCCGTTCGGGGTCGCTTGCGGGCCACGGATCGAAGCTACAGTGCTCGATGTCCAGCACGACCTCAGGTTGGTGGTCCTCGACAAGGGCAAGAAGGACGGGGTCAAGGTCGGCTACGTCTTCTTCATTTCTCCCGGCTCGACGTACAAGGGCGCGGTCCGCATCCAGGACGTGCAAGAGGGAATGAGCTCTGGGTTGATCCTCAACGAGAAGAGCCTCATCGCCCGAGGCGACTTCGCTACCACGAACATGTGAGCGTCGGACCGAGACCTCAAACCAGCCGCTGAGCGCGAGAGCGCATCAGCGACGGCAGATCTCTTCCGCGATCTGCACGGCGTTCGTGGCGGCGCCCTTGCGCAGGTTGTCGAGCACGCACCACAACCACAGGCGTCGCGGGTGCGTCGGGTCGGCGCGCACGCGGCCGACGAAGACCTCGTCGCGGCCGGCGACCTCGAGCGGAGTCGGGTATTCGCTGCCCTCGCCCA
>JANOGB010000244.1:0-11242 GCA_031413955.1 Planctomycetota bacterium
TTCTTTTCGCCGTTGAGAGCATTCAAATCGGTTTCGCGCCACGTTGCTTCTTCGGGATGAAACGGTAATTTGATGATTCTTTCGAGTTCCTCAACATCATCTTTGGGCGGGATTTTATTTTCGTTAGCATAATCTGCCGGCTTGTTTGCCGACAAGTTGACGCAGATTTTGCGTGTTGAGTTGGTGGGCGCCGGGGGGCGAGACGACCACGGCGGCTTCCCGCCCCCCCGCGCGGGGCGTGTGCGGCGCGCCCACGGCCCTGCTCACGCTCAGCCAGGGCAATGCCATCCTCGCGCACGTGTTCGACTCGTGGCGCCCCGACGCCGGCAAGATCCCGCGCCGCACCAGTGGCGTCCTGGTGTCGGACCGCGCCGGCCCGGTCGTGCCCTACGCGCTGAACGGACTGCAGGACCGCGGCATCTTCTTCATCGCGCCCGGGATCGAGGTCTACGAGGGCATGATCGTGGGCGCCAACAACAAGGATGGCGACCTGCCGCTCAACGTGTGCCGCACGAAGAAGATGAGCAACATGCGCGCGGCCGGGAAGGACGAGAACGTCATCCTCGCACCACCGCGCTTGCTCAGCCTCGAGGAGTGCCTCGAGTTCATCGACGACGACGAGCTGCTCGAGGTCACGCCCAAGAACCTGCGCCTGCGCAAGCGCGAGCTGAACGCCGACCGGCGCAAGAAGAGCGAACGGCGCGAGGAAGATTGATGCGGCGCGGGGCCTGCCGCTTGGCGGCGCTCCTCTTGTTCTTGTTCTCGTGCATGGGGTTCGGCCCGGCTTGCTCGAACGGAGCAGGGCCCGATCGGTCGGACGGAGAGCGTGCCCAGCCTCGAGCTCCGCCCGCGGCCGGACGGCTTTCCGAGCCTCCGACGATCGTCCTGATCACGCTCGACACGCTGCGGCGCGAGCACCTGGGCTGCTACGGCTACTTCCGGCCCACCTCGCCGCACCTGGATGCCCTGGCCGAGGATGCGCTGCTCTTCGAGCGCGCGCTGGCCACGATGGCCTCCACCCTGCCCTCGCACCTCTCCCTCCTGACCGGGCTCTATTCCCATCAGCACGGCATGACCTCGAACCGCCGTGCCGCGCGGGTCTCGTTCACCTCCGAGCTCGGGCGCCTGTCGGCCGCGGAGGTCCTGCGGCAGTGCGGCTACCGCACGGCAGCCTTCGTCAGCGCCATGCCCCTGGCGCCGACGACGGGGATCCACACGGGCTTCGAGACCTATGCGAGCCCCAGCGCGCCCCAGAATGCGAGCATCCGCGCCGGGGAACGCAACGAGGCCGTGCTCGCCTGGCTGGCCGAGCACGCCGACGATCCGGAGCCGCTCTTCCTGTGGGTCCACTACTTCGATCCGCACGAACCCAATGATCCCGTCCGGCCCTACGACACGATGTTCGTGACCGACGAGGCCCAGCTCGCCTGGATCCGCGCGCGACGCGTGGATGCGTCCGCGCTGGAGGAGCGCTATGGCGGATCGAAGCGCATCCAGGGCCAGTTCTTCGGGAGCGGACTGCCCGACCCGCGCCGAGCCGCCGAGGGGCTGCGCGGCGCGCTCTCGCTCGAGCGCATCGCCGGCCTGATGAACCGCTACGACGGCGAGGTGCGCTACATGGACGACCGCATCGGCGAGATCCTGGACGCCCTGCGCCGCCACGGCCGATACGAGGACGCCATCCTCGTGGTGGTTGGCGATCACGGCCAGTCCCTGGGCGAGAACGACTGGCTCGGGCACGGCACGATCACCAACGTGAACACCTTCGTGCCGCTGATCGTGCGCTTGCCGCCCGCGGTCGCGCCGCCTCCGCAGCGCATCGGCGCGCTGGTGTCGCTGGCGGACGTGCTGCCGACCGTGCTGGCGCGCTTCGACCTGCCGGGCAGCGAGCTCCTGCTCGGCCAGTTCGAGGGCGAGGACGTGCTCGCCGGCGATTTCGCGCGCGACCAGGCCCTGGTCGAGCGCTCGGCCGACGAGGTCAAGCAGACCAAGACCGGTCGTGAGCTGGCGCTGCTCACGTGGCGCTGGAAGCTGCTGCGCCGCGCCGACGGCGAGGTCCACCTCTACGACCTCGGCGGCGCGGGCGAGTTCGTGGACGTCCTCCCGCAGCACCCGGACGTGGCCGCGCGCCTGCAGACTGAGCTGGACGCGCTCCTGGCGCGCAGACCGGCGCTGCTGGACGACGAACAGGCCGGCACGGATGACGCCGAGCTCCTGAAGGGGCTCGAGGACCTCGGCTACGTCGGCGAGGACGACGAAGAGGGCAGAGCAGACGGCGAGTAGCGCCGGACGCTACAGCTCGATCCGGTTCACGTCGCCCGCCTGGAGATCGATGGCGCGGGCCTCGACCAGGGCTCCGCTCTTGAACAAGCGCAGCTCGCGCGCGCGCGACGAGACCGAGACCACGCCCGAGCGTCCGTCGACGAGATCGACGCTGGTCCAGGCGTTCATGCTGCCCTCGGTGAGGACCATGAGGTCGAGGCGCTGGCCGTCGCCGTCGGCCACCTCGATCGCGTCGAAGCGCCCGGCGGATTCGAGCAGCACCACCTCGAGGTGGCAACGCATCTCGACGGGGATGTCCAGCGTCGCCGCCGCCACGTCCACCTTGGTCGGCACGATCTGGTCGCCACGCACGGAGATCTGTGCGCCCGAGCGGGGCACGTCCTCGAAGTGAAAGCGCCCTTCTGCGTCGGTCGTGGCGCGGCCCGCGTGCTCGACCATCACGACCTGGGAGTTGCCGCCGAAGATGCGCGCGCGGGCGTCGATCACCGGCCGGAAAAGGCCGACGCCGATGTCGGCGAGCGGCTGGCCGTCCTCGCTCAGCACACGCCCGTCGACGCGCTCGAACACGTCCGGCGGCCCGAGCCGGATCACGACCGCGGACTCGCCGGCCGCGAAGGCATCGCTGGTGACGATCTCGAGCGAGCCGGTGCGCAACACGTCGAGCCTGTAGCGGCGCTGGTCGAGACCGCCGAGCTCGAAGCCGCCCGCACCATCGGTCACGACCCAGTGCCACAGGGCCGAAGGCTCGCGCGCGTTCGTGTGCCAGTCGAAGAAGTCGTCGCCGTCCTCCTCCGGCAGGCGCGCCTCGGACTCGAGCGCCGAGGGCGGGATCGGCGCGCCCGCCATGAGCGGCTCGAGAAAAGTCGGCATCTGGCCGATCGGCGTGCCGGGCGTCGGATCGTGGACCCACACGCGCGCGCCATTGACGGGTTTCCCTTCGTGATCGAGCACCACGCCCTGGATGGCGAGCGCCGGACCGGCCAGGACGAGCGTGACGTCGTCGGGCCAGCCACTCCGGTCCGGGCCGGGCTCGCCCGGGCGCTCGAGGCGCGCCGGCAGGAAGCCGGCCTTGACCGCGCTGAGCACTTCCGAGGTGACGGCGCGCGCCAGCGCGAGCTCGAACTCGCCGCGCTCGTCGCTGACGACCGAGGACAGACCGAGGCCCACGCGCGCGCCGCTCACCAGCAGGCCCTGGGGATCGACCACACGCCCGCGCAGGACGCCGCTGAGCGGCATCTTCGGCCGGAACAGGACGAGCTCGAGGGCGCGCGCGGAAACGAGCGGCGCCTCGATCTCGTCGCGTTCGTAGCCGGCGGCGACGGCAGAGAGGGTCGCGCCCGCCACGGCCGGGACGCGCGTGAAGGTGAAGGCCCCGCTCGCGTCCGTGCCGCTGCGCCAGCCCGACGAGCGCGTAGCCTCGAGCAGCTCGGAGAAGCGCGTGCGGAACCCCTCCGGCAGCTCGAAGCGCACGCTGGCGTTCGCGAGCAGCCGCCCCGGCTCGTCGCGCACGAGACCCGCGAGCTCGATGGCCGGTGCGAGCACCAGCACCGGGTCGACCGAGCTCGTGCGCGAGGGGCTGCCCTCGAGGATCGTGACCCAGCGCGGGTCGGCGGCCGAGAGCACCAGACGCTCGGCGCGGGTGTCGAACACGCACCAGCCGCCCGAACCGCTCGTGCCGAGCACCTCCTCGTTCCCTTCGGCGCGCACGGCGACCCCGGACATGGGCAGGCCCTCGGCGTCGAGCACGCGCAGCCGCACGGTCCAGGGCGCCAGGACGGGCACGGACGAGGGCGCTGGCCGCGGGGCGGGCGCACTCCTCGGCGGCGCTTGCTGCGGCTCGCGCCCTGGCAAGCGCTCTCCCAGCGCGCTTCCGGGAGCGGCCGCGAGCGGTTCGACGCGGGCGATCCCCGTGCGCTCCACCTCGCGCGGGCGTTCCACGGAAGACGTCGGGTTCCACCACACGAACACCCCGGTGGCGACAGCCACCGCGCCCGCGGCCAGGATCAGCTTGGTCTTCATGAGCAGCGTGAGTAGGGCCGGAGGAGCCAGCGGGTCGATTCCCTGCACCCAGGGCAGGAACAACCCTGCCCAGGCATGGTTCTTCTGGTCGAGGCGCTCGCGCAGCCTCGCCAGCGCGCGCTGCAAGCGGCTGTTCACCGTGGCGAGCGGCGTGCCCGTCCGGCGCGCGATCTCGCGCGGCGGGAGCTCCTCGAAGAAGCGCAGCAGCAGGGTCGAGCGATACGGCTCGTCCAGCTCGAGCACCGCGCTCACGAGCTCGCGCTGCAACAACACGCGCTCGACCAGGTGATCGGCGGGCTCGAGCGCCTCATGGCGCGCCACCAACTCTTCCCGCGCGAGCCGCCGGCCCTGGGAGCGGGCATGCTGGCGCAAGGCATTACGCAGCACCTCGGCCAGCCAGGCGCGCAGCTTTCCGGCCTCGCGCGGCGCCCGCTCGAGGGCCACGACGCAGGTCTCCTGCACCAGGTCCTCGGCCAGCTCGCGATCGGCCACGAGCGCGTGCGCGAGGCGCCGCATCCAGCTCACCTGTTCGAGCAGCAGGGCCTGATCGGGGTTGCCGGAACCTCGGGGAGTCATCGTTGGGCTTCGGACTGCGTGGCACGACGCGGCGCCGCGCGGGTTCGAGCCAGGAAGCTCGATGCCGCCGGCGCGCGATCCGATGCACGCGCGCGAGGAAACCAGCCTACGCGGTGCGTTTGACCACCGCTGATCGTCCAAGCACCGGTAGCCCCGCCCTGTCCCCGGGTCGGCCGGATGGCGATGCGGCCACAGAAAGAGTAGCCGCCGCCCCACTGGCCCCGGAGTGACCTGCTCCACGACTTCGAGCGGGTCGTTCTCCGGCAGGACCTGAGCGGCGCGCTCGACGCTGCGTCCGGGGCACGGATCGGGTCACTTCTTCGAGTAGGTCTTCATCACCCACTCGCTCCACTTCGAGTCGAGTTCCGCGAGCTCGGAACCTGTGGTCTTCTTGAAGGCCGCGCGGACGCGTTCGAAGAGCTCGGCGGGCGTGCTGTTGCCACGCGCCGGCGGCGGCTCCTTGAGCGCATGCAGGAGTCTGCCGGCGACTCCATCCTCGCGTGCCAGCAAGTAGTCCATGCGCGACCACAGCATCAGATGGTCGGCCCACTGGAGCACCTCGGGGTCGCTCCAGGCGAGCATCGCGTCCAGCGTCGGGAAGACCTTCTGCTCGACACGCTTGCGCACCAAGGGCGCCCAGTTCCACTCCTCCTTGGCGCGGATCTTGGTCTGGTCGACGCCCGAGAAGATGTGGTAGCGCGGATCGACCTGGCGCGAAAACCAGTGCGCGATGCCCTCGCTGAACACGAGGGGCAGGGCCGCACGATAGCCGCGGTAGCCATTGGCCAGGTTCTGCGAGACGCCGCTGACGACGTCGCAGGCGAGCGCCGAATCGTTTGCGTACCCGCCCTCGAGGAACTCGTTGGAGGTGATGAAGAGCCACGAGTCGACGGTCCCGTAGTGCCAGCGGGTCGGTGCCATGAGCTCCTTGCCCAGATGGACGCTCGAGTAGCGTGACTGGCCGCTCTTCTTGTCGAAGATGAGCACCGTGTACTTGGTCGACATGCCGAGGTAGCGACCCTCGCCCATGTAGCCGGCCACAGGCCTCTTCTTCGGGTCGGGTGGCGCGGTCGGGAACTGGCTCTCCTGCAGGCCGAACTCCGCCAGGAACTTCGCGTAGAGCTCTTCGAGGCGCTGCGCGTAGAGGTGCAGCCGCAGCCATGGGTCGATCTTCTTCGGCTTGGACTTGAGGTCGGGCAGCCTCAGCGCGAGCCGCTCGAGCTCCGCCTTGAAGCGTTCCTTCTCGCGCGGATCGTCGGGAATCGTGTACTCGGGCAACCCCGAGCCGAGCTTGAAGTGCTCCGTCTCGACCCAGATGATCGGGATGCCGCCCAGCGTTTCCTCGATCTGCGTGGTCGTGTGGTCGTCGCCGATGCGGAACGGCCCGAACGAGGCGTAACCCGCCTTCGTGATCGCGTCGGGTGCGTTCTTCGTGTACGGATCGATCTTGGGGAAGGGTTTGATCTCGCCCTGAGCGGCGAGCCATCCACCCAGAGCGAGTAGAGCGGCGAGGGAACGCATGACGGCATCCTGGTCGAACGATGGTGCCCGGGAAGGTCGGGGAACAGCCGACGCAGCGCAGCAAGGATAAGCCGATCTGAAGCCAAAAAGAAAACCCTCGGAGCGGGCCGACGGCCAGCGCTCCGAGGGTCGTGATGCCGGGCTACTCTGTCAGCCCTGCCGGGAGCCCGGCGAGGCCGGAACCTCGGCGGACTTGGCCGGCTCTCGTTGCTTGAGCTTCACCTCGGAGAGCGCCACGGCCTCGGAGCGCGCCTTGGTCTTGGCGGCCTCGAGAGCGGCGAGTTTCTCCTGCAGCTTGCCCATCTTGCTTGAACTGGCCTGCCCCTTCTCGATCAGGTCGTCCATCTGGTCCTTGACGGACACCAGATCGGAGTCGATGCGATCGAAGCGGTCGAGCAGGACCATCAGCTCCTTGAGGGAGGCGTCGATCTCCTTCTCGTAGCCTGCGGCCAGGTAGGACTGCATCAAGTCCCACAACTCCGCACGCGACTGCTGCCCGGTCAGATCCTTGCGCCCGGAGCCATCCCCACTCGCAAAGAAGAGGTGCCCGGGCTTTTCACCGTCGAAGAGCGCGTGGAAGGGATGATCCTCCGCGAGCACGTCCGGCGGCAGCTTGATGCAGTGGAACCAGCGCGACATGAGCAGCGTGCGCTCGTTGTCCTGCTTGCGGGTCATCAGTGCGTCATCCGTGCCGTTGCACTTGAGACACTCGCGCAGGATCAACATGGGCCGGCGATCGTCACCGGCGAGATACTTGAAGGCCTCGGCCACGCTCAGCGCTTGACGGGCACGCTTCGCGACCGTCTTGCCACTGTCGGGTGCGACCTTCTCGACGTACGTCGGGAATTGCCAGTCGATCTTCAGCTCGACGCGACTCGTCGGGCCGCGTGGGTTCGGCGTGTAGGGCCCAGCCCCGGCAGCGCCCCCACCGACAGCACCCGCTCCCATTCCAACACCTGCGGCGCCCGGACCGGACACCTGGCCGTTGCCGGCCCCACCTCATCACTGCGGTGCGGCGCCAGCGGGTGACGCGAGGATGAAGACCAGCCAACCACACAACGCGAGCGACCAACCTGTCGACTGCTTCAAGCGAAGCCTCCTATCTGAGCCGTGCCAGTGGAATTCGAACCCGGCAACTTGACCGGTTCCGATGGAGACCAGTAGACGCCGGAGTCCAGTTTCGAGCAAGGATCTCGATGCACTCTAGGTCCGGCATCTACCGTTCCATTCCCGTATCGGCCCGGTTCGGGCGCTGGCTCCAGGGCATGGGAAGGGTCCTGGCCCCGGTGGACTGCCCCAGCCTCCTCCCGGCCTGCACCCCACCGGCCTGGGGCCTTTCCTTCGTCCCGACCACCCTCCCGCCCGTCCAATGAGCTGAAATCGGGCCGCATGGATCTCCCGGACAAGGAACTGGTGCTCCGCTTCCAGGGCGGGGACGAGTCGGCGTTCGAGGCCATGGTCGCCCGCTGGAACGAGCCCATCCTCCAGCTCGCCACGCGCCTCACGGGCGATCTCGAGGAGGCCAAGGACGTACGACAGATGGCGCTGCTCAAGACCTACCAGGGAATCGGAAGCTTCGAAGGACGCTCGCGCTTCTCGACCTGGATCTACCGCGTGGTGCTGAACCTGTGCCGGGATCGCAAGCGCGGCGAGGCCGTGCGCACGCGGGTCGAGGCCTCGGTGCGTGAGAAGGAGGGCGACTACTTCCTCGAGGAGACCGGCTTCCATGTCGCGCGCGACCGCGAGCTGGCCCAGATCGTGGCCCGTGCCGTGCTCGAGCTGCCGGCCTCGGAGCGTGAAGTGGTGGTGCTACGCCACTACCACGACCTGCCTTTCCCGACCATCGCCGAAATCCTCGGTTCCCCGGTCACGACCGTGAAATCGCGCATGTCGCGGGGACTCTCGCTCCTGCGCACGAGACTCGCGGCGCTCGAGACCTGAAGCAACATGTCCAACCAACTCAACCCCGACTGTGGCCGGATGCGGAACGAGCTCTCGGCCTATCTGTACGACGAGCTCGCCGCCGAAGGAAGCGCGGCGCTGGAGCAACACCTCGCGGGCTGCGCAGCTTGCCGCGACGAGCTGGCGAGCCTGCGCGAGACCCGCAAGCTCCTCGGGCACTGGGAGACGCCGCAGGGCGGCGAGGACCCGCGCCAGCTGGCGCGGGAAATCGCGGAGCTCGCCCGGGCAGAGGGACGCCGGGTTCCGCGCGCGGGACGTGGCCGGCTGTTGCGCTGGAGCGCGATCCTCTCGGGCGCGGCCGCGGCGTTGCTCTTCCTGCTGAGCTTGCTGAGCACCGAGGCGACTCTCTCCGCCGGGAGCATGGAGCTCCGCTTCCGTCTCCCGGGCGCGCATCCGGCGGTGGCCCGCTCGGACTGGGACGAGCGCATGCGCGCCATCGCTGCGCAGGAGGTCTCCGCTCGAACGACCAGCCTGCAGCAAGACCAGGAAGAGCTCCTGGAACACTGGTCGCAGATGACACGCGAGGAGATGCAGCAGGAGCTCCTGCGCCTGTCGCAGGCCGTCGACGTCGCGCTGGCCCAGAACCAGCGCGCCTGGGACACGCGCCTCTCCTCCTTCGGTCGGGAAGCGGCGCGCAACGATCTCGAGCAGCGCCGCGTGATCTCCGACCTGGCCGCCTTCGTCGTACCCGCTTCCAACTCGAACCGCTGAGCACACCCTTCACGGGAGTCCGATCATGATCCTCACCACGCTCCTCGCCGCCGCCAGCCTGTGCGGAAGTCCTGCGCTGGTCCAAGTCCGCCCCAACACCTCCGAGACCACGGCCGAGGGGGCCGAGATCCTGCGCCGCATCCTCGTGGACGCGCTGGACGACACGCTCACCCGCAGGGAAGACGAGCGGGAAGGAGGTGCGACCCGCATCAAGCAGCTCCATGGCCTGGGTGTCGTCACGACCCTGTGGGCCAACGGTGAGACCGTCCAGCATTCGCGTGTCTTCCATCTGCCCGACGTCGGCTTGTTCTTCGCGCTCGACGCCGCGCTGCCGGTCGTGTCGAAGGAGCAAGAAAAACCCGCCCTCGACAAAACCGACAAGACCAGGGACGACGAGTGGGAGCGCGCGCGGCGCGAACTGCGCGGGGACTGGGTCGGAGGGGAGGGCAACCTGTTCCTGCGGCGCTTCCAGCAGGGCAAGGAGGGCGAGATCGACCCGCAGGCCATCGAGCAGGTGATCGAGCAGGTGCTCAAGACGCTGGCGCGGCACGCCGCGCGCGTCGAGGGCCTGGCACAGAAGGAGACGATCACGGTCGCGCTGCGTCTCTCCGGCCGCAGCCACACCCTGTGGAGCGGCGCCGAATCGGGCGCCGGAGGGAACGACGAGGGCGATGGCGAGGCTCGCGTCTGGACCAGCGAAGCGGAGGGCGAGCTCGCCCGGGGCATGCACAGTTTCGTGCTCGCAGGGAGCACGTCCGCCCGCGAGCAGAACCTCGTGATCCGAGTCGCACTCGCAGACCTCGCCGGCTTCGCCGAAGGGGGCCTGGAGCCACTGCGGCAGCGCGCGCAGATCAACCGCTATTGAGCGAGTCGACCCGCCCGATCGCGGCCAGGCGAGGCGCTCAGCTCAGGAGTCGATCAAGGCGCGCCACGGTTCGACCGAGAGCTCGCGAGTCTCGCCCGTGAGCGCGCACAGGGCACGCCGGGCGGCGGCCCGCAGCTCTGGCTGGGCGTCCTCGAGCGCCGAGACCAGCCCCGGCAAGGCCCAGCGTGAGCCGAGCCGCTCCAGCTCGGTACAAGCGGACAGGGCCACCGCACGCGGCTGCTCGCACAGGCTCTCGGCCACGGTACGCGCCATCTCGTGGCGGAAGAGCGGATGAGCCGCGAGCTCGCGCAGGGCCTCGTTGGCCGGCCCGGTTCGGTCCGAGACGAGGGTCTCGAGGAGGGGCTCCCAGCGTTCCTCTTTCCAGGTCAGCTCGCGTTCGTACCAGCCCGACCAGGCGCCGGCGTCGGCGTCGAAGTCGAGCGGCAGGCCAGCCATCGTCCGCAGTGCGTCCACGGCGCAACGCCGCACGAGTCCGTCGACATGACTCGCGAGCTCGATCAGCGTGGGCAAGGCTTCGAGCGCGTGCAGTCGTCCCGCCAGGCGCGCGGCGCGCGCGCATTCGGCGGAAGCGCGGCTCGTCAGCCAGGGCGAACAGTGCTCCATCGTCCGGCCTGCCAGGGTCCAGGGACACGCGAGTTCCAGCTCGGCCATGGCCTCGGCGATGTGCTCCGGAGCGGGACTCCCGCGCGTGAAGGAGCGTGCGAGGAGTTCCATGCCGCGCGCCTGCCCGGCTGCGCCGATGGCCTCGACGAGCGCCAGGCACGCAGCGGGCTCGAGCTTCTCGAAGCGCTTCTCGAGGATCGTCCAGGATTGCCGGTCGCGTCTCAGGATCGAGACGAGGGCTTCGCGCAGCGCGCGGTTCACGCTGGGGCGTCCGAGCTCGAGGTCGCCGAGTTCGCTGGCGCTACGCCACACGAGGTCCAGTCCTTCGGCTGAGCCCTGGCCAGCGAGGATGCGCAGGATGACCAGGCGCTCCTGGTCCGTGGGCTCGTCGTCGAGCGCGCGCGCAAGGTGCTCGATCACGGCGCGCATGGGCGCGCGCTCCAGGGCCTGTGCGCTGAGCGCGGGAATCTCCTCCGGCCGGCACTTCCATGCCGCCGGCTGCCACCCCTCGCCGACCAGCGCCTCGAGACCCCGCCCCGTGACCAACCCGTACAGCGTCGGAACCGAGTCCGGCCCCAGTGCGGCCAGCCCGGCCACGAGCTCGGCCGGCATGCGCCCGTCCATCCGAGATCGGCGCTGCAGCACCTCGCGCACCTCTTCCATGCCGGGATCCTGGATGGC
>JANOGB010000245.1:0-18925 GCA_031413955.1 Planctomycetota bacterium
TTCGAAGAATATCTGCCGAGCTGCGGCCAGCGAGATCGACGGGGCTTCTCCGCGGGAGAGACCACCCGCCTCCCCGTGCAGTCGAGCTCGCTCCACAGCCCCGAATCCATCCCCTCGACACTCCCACTCACGAGCGCACCGAGACGATTCCTAGAGAGCTCCGCCCACACGAAAGCCGGAAGCCCCCTGAAGCTGCGGACAGCGGACGAACGTCCGTCACCGGCCCGCCTCAAAGGCGAACCGTCACTCGCAAGAAGGTCGCGGGTATCGAAGTGCTGCCGTCGCGACTCCTGTTCTGTGCCTTGGCCAGCTCCAGCAACTGGCTGTGGAGCTTGTCCACCGTTCCGCTCTTCTGCGCCGCCTCGAAGGCGTTCATGGTCGGACCGTAGAATCGTCGGAAGGTATCGATGACCTGCGCCGGGCTCTTGTCGGGCGAAATGAACGAGTATGTGTCCTTGACCATGGAGATGTTCGCCTCGGGCACGCCGGCCTGGCCGAAACGCTCGAATATGTGCGTATCCACACCCCAGGTCATCGGACTGACAAAGCCCTCCGGAGGCGTGGCAGGAACGATGAGCTGATCTTCAGCAGCTGAGACACGAAGGAGGTCGGGTCGTTCGGGATCCAGTTGCCCATCACGATGCGGCCACCTGGCCTGGTGACACGGACGATCTCCCGTGCAACATCGAAGGGCTTGGGCGCGAACGTGGCGCCGAACATGGACAGGGTCAAGTCGAACGAATGGCCCTCGACCCCTGCAGGTCGCGTGCATCTCCATCTCGAAGGGTCAGGCGGTGGAGGCCCGCCTCCGCAGCTCTGCGGTTCCCGGCATCGACGAGGTTCCTGGCGATGTCGATGCCAACGACCTCGGCCCCCAAGCGGGCCAGCGGAACCGCCGTCGTGCCGTCTCCGCAGCCAAGGTCCAAGGCCCGCAGAGGCGGCGCTTCGCTCCACTGTGGTACCGGGGTTGAAAGCGCCTCGACTCGACGCTGTCGAGCCACGGGGCCGGTGGGCGGGAACCGAGGCCCGCAGCTCAGGTCAGCTCCAGGGCCCCATTCGAGTCGCCGAAGGCCGCGCGCGGTGCGCCGGCAAGGGCCAGCAGGCTCACGAAGAGGTTCGCGCACGGCGTCTCGGCGGGCACGCGCAGGTGCCGGCCCGAACGAACGCCGCCGCCGCGCCCGACGAGCAAGAGCGGCAGGTCGTCGTGGTTGTGGCGATTGCCGTCGCCGATGGCGCTGCCGTAGAGCACCAGGCTGTGGTCGAGCACGCTGCCCTCGCCCTCGGGCCAAGAAGCCAGGCGCCAGACCAGGTGCGCGAAGAGCTCCACGTGGTGCCGGTCGATGGCGGCGATCTTGGCGCGCTTCGCGGCGTCGCCGCCGTGGTGCGAGAGCTCGTGATGACCCTCGGGCGCGCCGAGCTCCGGGTAGGAGCGGTTGGAGCCCTCGTTGGCGAGCATCAGCGAGCCGATGCGCGTGGAATCGGTCGCGCAGGCCAGCGCCAGGAGCTCGCCCAGCAGACGCGCATGCTCGGCGAAGCTGGCGGGGATCCCGCCCGGCTCGGCCAGGCCCGGAGGCGCGAGCGTGCGTTGCGCTTCGGCGGCTTCGATGCGGCGTTCGAGCTCGCGGATGCCGGACAGGTACTCGTCCAGGCGCCGGCGATCGGCGGCCGCGAGGCGCGGCTCGAGCGCCTGTACGTCGGCGCGCACGCTGTCGAGCAGGCTCTGCCTGCGTGCGAGGCGCTCGGCGCGCGCCGCGGCGCTCTCGCCGCGCGGGCCGTCGGAGAACAGGCGCTCGAACACGAGACGCGGGTCGGTCTCCTTCGCGGCCGGCTGGCTCGGACCGCACCACGAGATGTTCGAGGAGTAGGCGCAGGCATAGCCCGAGTCGCACTGGCCGCCGAGACGCCCCGCCTCGGTGCCGAGCTCGAGCGAACGCAGGCGCGTGCGTGTGCCGAGCTCGGACGCGAGCAGCTGGTCGAGCGAAACGCCCGCGTACAGGTCCGAGTCCGCCGTCTTGCGCGCCTGGGACGCGGTCAGAAAGGTCGCCGCCGCGCGCGCGTGGTCGCCGGGACCGTCGCCGTTCGCGCGCGCCTTGTCGTGCGCGAGGCCGCTCAGGACGAGCAACTGTGCGCGCCAGGGTTCGAGCGGCTGCAGCGAGGGCGGCAGGCTCGCGAGCACGCCCTCGGCGGGCGGCGTCCATTGCTCCATCTGGGCGCCGTTCGGCGTCATCACGAACAGGAAGCGCAGCGGCGACGCACCCGCGCGCGCGCGTGCCGGGGCCAGCGATTCGAGCCACGGCAGCGCGAGCGCCACGCCGGCGCCGCGCAGGAGCGTTCGTCTGTCCAGCGTTCGTCGGTTCATCGCTTCACGTCTGCGCTCGCTCCGTGCTCGCGCGCCTCTCCCCGAAAGGCGGAACAGGCGCACACGAGCTCGATCACGCCCGCCAGCGTGCGCTGCTCGGCGGCGAGGCCGCCCAGGGCCGAATGCAGCTCGCGCGCGTCCGCGGCGCTGGGCTCGCGTCCGAGGGCATAGACGAACAGGGCTCGGGCCAGGGCCTCCGGGAATCGTCCGCTGGCGACGAGGTAGGCGCGCAGAGCGGCGACGCCCTCCAGCACCGTTCCATCGGCCAGCTCGCCGCGCGGGTCGAGCGCGCCCTCGCCGTCGTGGGTGCGCGCGCGGCCGATCGCGTCGAAGCCCTCGAGCGCGAAGCCGAGCGGATCGAGCTCGGCATGACAGCTCGCGCAGTCCGGATCGGCGCGGTGGCGCTCCAGGCGCGCGCGCAGGCTCTGCGGCGCGCTGGTGTCGTCGGGCTCCGCCAGCGCGCCCACGCCCGGCGGTGGTGGCGGGACGCGCTGGCCGAGCAGCGTCTCCAGCACCCACTTGCCGCGCTTCACCGGCGAGGTGCGCGTCGGGTTCGAGGTCACCGTGAGCAGCGCCGCCTGGCCGAGCAAGCCGCCACGCACATCGTCCGCGAGCGGCACGCGGCGCACGCCCTCGCCCATCACGCCCTCGAGGCCGTAGAGCCGGGCGAGACGCTCGTCGACGAAGGTGAAACGCGCCTCCAGGAACTCGTCGAGCGGGCGCTCCTCGCGCAGCATGGCCTCGAAGAAGGCCTCGCTCTCCTGGCGCATCGAGGAGAGCAGCGCGGCATCGGCCGCGGGAAAGAGCTCGCGATCGGGCGTGGCGCGGGTTAGGGCGCGCCAACCGAGCCACTGCGCGCCGAACTCCTCCACCAGCGCGCGCGAACGCGCGTCGCGCAGCAGGCGGCGCACCTCGGCCCTCAGGGCCTCCGCACGTACGAGCTCGCCGCGCGCGGCGCTGGCGAGCAGCGCATCGTCGGGCACACTCGCCCACAGGAAGAAGGACAGGCGCGTCGCCAGCTCGAACGAGCGCCCCCGCGCACTCGCCTCCGCGCGCTCGACTTTGTAGAGGAAGTTCGGTGAGGCGAGCAGGGCCACCAGGGCCGTGCGCACACGCGCGCGCGGGGGAGCGTCGCCCGGCGTGAGCGCGGCCAGGCGCGCGAGCTCCTCCGGCGCGAGCGGCCGGCGCCACACCCGCAGGCCGAGGGCGGCGAGCGTCTCCGTGAGCTCCTCTCCTGGCGAGCCGTGCGCGAGTCCTTCCGCGACCCTGCGCGTGAACTCGGTTTCCGGCGGCGGATCGAGGGGCCCGACGAGCGCCAGGCTCGCGACGTGGACGTTGCGGTCGCGCTCGCCCGGATCCGGATGCTCGGGTGCGTGATGATCGTTCAGGAAGCGCGCGCCGAACTCGTGGCCGCCCTGCGCGAGCTCCAGCGTGAGCGCCAGGGTCTCGAGCGCGGGGCCCTCGTGCGTGAACACGCGCTGGGCGAGCTCGCGCCCGTCGAGCTCGAGCGCCACGCGCGGCAGCTCGGTCCCGGCCAGGTCGCCCCAGCCAGCGAGCTCGAGCCGGTAGCGGCTCGCGCGCGGCACGACGTGGGTCGCGGCCACGCTTCCGGCGGAGTAGATCGAGACGCTTGCGCCCTGCGCCTGGGCCCCTCCTGCCACGGCGAGTTCCGCGGCGCCCCACGCATGCGTCTCGCACTGGCTCTCGAGCGGCAACGCCAGCGCGGCCACACGCTCGGCGGCCTCGATCCAGCGCTCGACGTGCAGCCCGCTTGCCGCCGCCGCCACTGCATCGTTGTCGAACAGCGCACCCACGTCGTCGGCCGGGAAGAGCTCGCGCGCGGGATACCCGACCCCGAAGAGATCGCGCACCGCGTGCTCGTACTCGACGCGGTTCAGGCGCCGCAAGCGCGGACGCTCGACCTCCGGCCCGAGCTCGCGCTCCAGCGCGCCGAGGGCGGCTTCGAGGAGCTCCGCCGGCGGCCGCGGCTCGCGCAGCGGCGGCATCTCGCCGGCCGCGAGCACCGCGCGCACGCGTGCGAGCGTCTCGCGCCGCAGCACGCTCCCCCCCGGAGACGGAGGCGTGAGCAGCCGCGAGAGGTCGAGCTCCGCCTTCGGCTCTTCCCCCGCGTGACACTCGAAGCAATGCGCCGAGAGCAGCGGCTCGAGCGCCGTGTCCGAGCCCTGCGTCCCGACGAACGAGCCGACGAGCAGCCACCACATGGGCCCAGTCTAGTCGCTGCGCGACCACGACCGCGCCTGAGCAGCCGACAACAAACGGCGAGAGTGCGGTGCCTGGCTCGGCTTTGCCGGATTCCGCCCTTCGCTCCTCATCACTCCTGCGCGCCCCCGGAATCCGGCGAAGCCGTGCCTGGCTCCGTACTCTCGCCCTGGCTCCGTACTCTCGCCCTCTCGCCGGGCTACGGCCGAGGACTGCCCGTGCGCGCAACCCGGTCCATCGCCGCGACGAGCTGTTTCGCGATGCCGGGCTCGTGCGAGCTGTGGCCGGCGTCGTCGACGACGAGGTAGCTCGCCTCGGGCCAGGCGCGGTGCAGGTCGTCTGCGCCGACGATCGGACAGACGAGGTCGTAGCGACCGTGCACGATGAAGGCGGGGATGTTGCGCACGCGCTGGATATCCTGCAGCAGGCGATCGTCGGGCGTGAAGCGCTGGTTGCGCAGGTAGTGCGCCTCGAGCCTCGCCAGTGCCCAGCTCGTCGTGTCGTTCGTCAAGAGCGCGAAGAACTCCGGGTTCGGCAGCAGCGTGCACGCCGCTCCCTCGTAGGTCGCCCAGGCCTTCGCCGCCGCGCGCGCCACCGCCTCGTCCGGGCTGTGAAGAAGCTCCCAATAGCCGTTCAATAGGTCGTTCCGGCGATTCTCCGGCAGGTGCTCCGCAAACGCGCGCCAGAGTTCGGGCGCGAGCGCGCGCAAGCCGTGGAGCCACCAGTCGACCTCGAGCTCGCGCAGGAGCCAGATGCCGCGCAGGCACAGCGAGAGCACGCGCTCGGGATGGCGCTCTGCGTAATAGAGCCCGAGTGTGCTGCCCCACGAACCGCCGAAAACGTGCCACTTGTCGAGGCCGAGCTTCACGCGTATGCGCTCGAAGTCGGCGACAAGGTCGTCGATGGTGTTCTCCGCGAGCTCGCCGAGGGGCGTGCTGCGGCCCGCGCCGCGCTGGTCGACGAGCACCACGCGAAACGCGCGCGGGTCGAAGAAGCGCCGGTCCATCTTCGAGCAGCCGGCACCCGGCCCGCCGTGCACGAAGAGCACGGGCGCGCCCTTGGGGTTGCCGCACTGCTCGAGGTAGAGCGTGTGGCGGGACGTGACGGCGAAGTGCTCCGTATGGAAGGGCTCGATCTCAGGGTAGAGGCCAGGAGGTGCCATCTCCCGAGGCTACCAAGAGATGGAGTGGACGAACGGGCTGGGCATGCACCTCCGCTGGCCCACGGCAGCTCTTATCAGGATGGACGGGAGGAATGGAGAGCGTGAGAATCGCGGCCCCGACATGCCGATGTTCCTTGCCACGGCGATCCTTGCGAGCCTCGCGCCGCCAGCGACGTTCGTGACGCAGAGTTCCCAGGACAGCAGCGCTCGCGCCGTGCATGTGGGGCCCTGGGCCGTGCTCGGTCCGTTCGATTGCCCGGGCGCCGACGTGCGCGTGGACACGGGAGTCGAGAAGTTCCTCAAGCGCATGAAGGCCGGCGAGCCCTGGCCGGTGTTAGAGAGCAGCTTTCCCGGACGCGGTAAAGCGACGCTCTCCTGGCGCTGGACGCATGCCGACGAGATCCCTCTGCCGGCGAACGGGGGCGTGTTCGAGACGGGCACCCTCGACTTGCGGGCGCTGCTCGGGGCGAGCGGAGCGGCGGGCGACAACGCTGTCGCCTATCTATACCGCGAGATCGTTGCGGAGCAGGCCTGCGAGTTCAAACTCAGCTGCGGTAGCGACGACGCCCTGCGGCTGTGGCTCGACGGGGAGCTCCTGCTCGAGAAGAGCGCCTTGCGTGCGCTGAACGCCTACGACGATCCACTGACGCTCGCGCTGGCCCCGGGCACGAACCATCTGCTGGTCAAGGTCACGAACTCCGGCGGCCCCTGGGCCTTCGCCATGGTCGAGCCGCGGCCCACCAAGCCGCAGGAGATCAACCAGGCCATCGACCGCGGCGTCGACTGGCTTCTGGCGCACCAGCTCGTCGATGGTTCCTGGAGCGATCATCAGGAGGGCTACCCCAGTGGTCAGACAGCGCTGTCGCTCTACGCATTGTTGAAGAGCGGTGTCTCTGCGCAGCATGTCGCGGTCCAGCAAGCCCTGCTGCAGCTCGAGGCCCGGCCGGCGGACAGGACCTACTCGCTCGCCTGCCAGGTCTTCGCCGTCGCCGCGCTGCAGGACCCCGCGCGCCAGGGCTGGCTTGCGAAAATGACCGAACAGCTCCTCGCCTGGCAGCGCACGGACGGCGGCTGGTCCTACCCGGGAGATCAAACCGACCTCTCGAACACGCAGTATGCAGCGCTGGCCCTGCGCGCTGCGTCGCGCGCGGGGGTCGAGATTCCGGCCGCGGTCTGGACCGAGCTCGCCGATTTCGCTCTGCGCCATCAGGAGTCGCGGCGCAAGAGCGAGCTGGAGGCTGGGTTCAGCTACACGCCGGGCCACGACACGGGCTACACGGGCTCGATGACCACGGCCGGGATAGGAATGCTCGCGATCTGCCGCGCGGCCAAAGGCGAGCGCAGGTCGCCGCAGCAAAGACAGGCAACCGAGGCCGGGATCGAGGCCGGCGTCGCCTGGCTCGAGAAACACTGGACCGTGACCCAGAACCCGAACAAGGGCGACTACCACCTCTATTATCTGTACGGCCTGGAGCGCGTGGGTTCGCTGCTCGAGCGCGAGAAGATCGGGTCGCACGTCTGGTACACGGAGGGCGCGCAGTACCTCGTTCGTGCCCAGGAGGCGAGCGGGGCCTGGCCAGGCGCCCAGGCCGAGACCTGCTTCGCGCTGCTCTTCCTCGCGCGCGCGACCGGGCCGGTGACCGGCGAGGTCCACGACGCGCGGCTGCTGGCCACGCAGCCGGGTCCGATCCGCCTGCGCGTGAAAAACGCGACTCCGGCGACCCTCTGGATCGATCCTCCGGCGCTCGCGGCCGGGCAAGGGCTGGCGCACGTCGAGTTCTTCGTGCGCCGCGGCGGCGACGCCTGGGAGCGTGCAGGTGAGGGCGACAAGAACCGGGCGATGCCCTACACCTTCCGCGGACCCGGGACCTGGGACGTGCGCGCCGAGGCCGTGCTCGCCGACGGAGAGCGGCTGGTCTCGGCAACGCTCAGCGTGGTGCATGAGGAAGGCATCACCCCGGCGCTGCAAGCTGCGGCCTGCGACGTGCTGAAGAACGACCTTGCATCCGGAGAGCCCAGCGTGCGCGCCTCGAGAGCGGCCGAGGCAGCGACAAATGCCACCGACAACCGGACCTGGACGCGCTGGCTGTGCGACGCCGGCGACGCCACCCCGTGGATCGAGGTCGACCTTGCGAAGAACCTGGTGGCCTCGCGCCTGCTCCTGACTCACGCGCGCACCACCAAGGCCGAGAACGACGACGCGAACCCGCGGCCGACGCGCGTCGAGCTCCGGCTCGATCACGACAAGACGCCGCGCATCATCGAGGTCGACCCCGACCCACGCACCAAGACCGCGATCGAGTTCGATCCACCGCAGCGGCTCTCGCGCTTCGAGCTGCGCCTCGTGGCCCTCACCGGCGGCACACTAGGCGAGTCCTCGGTCGGATTCAGCGAGATCGAGCTGCAGGAGCCTGACAAGAAGAAAAACGCGAAAGACCGCTGAGCGCCGCGGCGTCCGAAAGCCTGGCCGCTGAGCCATAACGCCAACGCCCCCCGCGATGAGTCGATGAGTCCGTTCAGCCGCGCGCTGCGCCTTCTCCCGTGGATCGCCGTGCTGCTCGCCGCCGGTGCTCGCGCGCACGGCCAGGGCGGCGCGGCGCCCGCCCCGTACGCGGCCTGGCAACACACGGACGAGTGCTGGATCTTGACGGACGAGGCCGGCGCGAACCTGCCCGCCGGCGCGGTCGTGCGGGACTTCCCGCTGCTCGTGCGCCTGCATGGTGCGAGCTTCGATTTCCGCGAGGTCCAGGCCCACGGCGAGGACCTGCGCTTCAGCGACAGCGGAGGCCAACCGCTGCACTACCAGATCGAAGACTGGGATGCCGCGGCCGGGAACGCGAGCGTCTGGGTATGCGTGCCGCGCATCATCGGCAACGCGCGCCAGCTCTTGCGCCTCTACTGGGGCAACTCCAGCGCGCAGAGCGAATCCGACGGCCGCGCCGTGTTCGGCGAGTTCAACGGCTTCGTCAGCAAGTTGCACATGGACGAAACGCTGCGGGACTCGGTCGGAACGGTGCACACCACGGACGAGCGCACGACCGCGGTGCGCGGCAGGATCGGCAGCGCACGGCACCTCGACGGCGACAGCGGCCTGTTCTGCGGCGACGACATCCGCGGCTTTCCCGACGGAGCGAGCGCCAGCAGCACCGAGGCCTGGTTCTGGACCGAGCGCTCCAACACGACCGTGCTGGCCTGGGGCCAGGAGCAGCGGCCGGGCAAGGTGATGCTGAACCTGCTCAGCCCGCCGCACGTCGCCATCCAGTGCTACTTCGCCGACGTCGTCGGCCAGAGCCCGCTCACGCTCGGACAGTGGAACCAGGTCGTGCACACCTACGAGCGCGGCGATTCGCGCGTCTACCTCAACGGCGTGCTCGACGGCGCCTCGACGCCGATCCTGGACATCCCCAGGGTCGTGCGCTTCGACATCGGCGGCTGGCACGGCCACGGCTTCGTCGGCGACATCGACGAGGTGCGCATCAGCACGGTCGCGCGCGCTGCGGAGTGGATCCGCCTGCAGTACGAGAACCAGAAGCCGCTGCAGACGCTGGTCGGGCCGCTCGTGACGCCGGGCGCCGTTTTCTCGACCTCCGTCCCGACCCTGAGCGTGCCCGAAGGCGCGAGCGCCAGGGTCTCGGCGCAGGCGGGCGGTGCGCAGAAGGTCTACTGGCTCCTGGAGCAGGATGGCCGCGAGACGGTCGCGGCGGTGGACCAGTTCGAGTTCACGCTCGTGGCGGGCCGCGTGACGCGCGACACCACGCTGACGCTGCGCTGGCGCGCCGTCTACGCGGACAGCACGCGCACGATCGACATCCCGGTCACGATCCGCGAGAGCGTGCCCGAGCCGGTCTTCACGCTCGCGGCGCCGCCGCCGTGGGACGGCAGGCAGACGCTGACGATCGAGCCGAAGATCACCAACCTGTCGGCACTGCAGGCCCGATCTGCCGCCACGCTGAAGCACGCCTGGCGCCTCGAGGGCGTTGCGACAGTGAAGCGCACGCCGCCAGGGAAGCTGGTGCTCGAGCGCGCGCAAGCGAGCGGCACGCTGACGGTGCACCTGACCATCGACAACGGCGGCGCGCCCGTCTCGAGCTCGATCGCAGTCGTGGTCCAGGAGCCGGAGCGCGACGACTGGATCGCACAACCCCTCGAGGCAGAGGAATACCCCGAGGAAGGCCAGTTCTTCGCGCGCGACGAACACGGCCGCGGCTCGCTGGTGTTCCGGGGCCGACTGGCCGAGACCGCCGACTCGGTCTTCCTGCGCGTCACCGCCGACGGGAAACCGTACGCGGAACAGAGCGCCGCGCCGGGTGCCGACCGCAGTTTCGCGCTCGCGGTACGGCTCGAGCCCGGGCTCGTGCACTACAAGGCCGAGTTCGGAGCGAAGCAGGACGGACGCGAATCCGAGCTGCGCAGCGCCGGCGACCTCCTCTGCGGCGACGCCTACATCGTCACGGGCCAATCCAACGCGCTGGCGACCGACTTCGAAGGCGACGACCCGCCCTACCAGAACGAGTGGGTCCGCACCTTCGGCAGCACCTCGGGCGAGCCCGCGCTCGCGCGCACGCACGTCTGGGGCAAAGCTCGTTGCCGCGACCGCGAGCGCAGCGCGCTCGAAGTCGGCTACTGGGCCCTCGAGCTCGGCCGGCGGCTGGTCGAGTCGCAACAGATCCCGGTCTGCATCCTCAACGGCGCGGCCGGCGGCACGCGCATCGACCAGCACCAGCGCAATGCCGCGGATCCCGAGGACGTGGACACGATCTACGGCCGGCTGCTCTGGCGCGTGCGCCAGGCGAAGCTCACGCACGGGATCCGCGCCGTGCTCTGGCACCAGGGCGAGAACGACCAGGGTGCCGACGGCCCCAGCGGGCGCTTCGGCTGGGAGACCTACCACGATCTATTCGTCGAGCTCGCCGCCGGCTGGCGGCGCGATTTCCCCAACGTCGAGCATTACTACGTGTTCCAGATCTGGCCCAAGGCCTGCGCGATGGGCTTCGACGGTTCCGACGACATGCTGCGCGAGGTCCAGCGCCAGCTGCCGCGCAGCTTCGGGCAGCTCTCGACGATGTCCACCCTCGGCATCGTTCCGCCGGGCGACTGTCACTATCCGTTCGCGGGCTGGGCCGAGTTCGCGCACCTGATCCAGCCCCTGATCGAACGCGACCTCTACGACAAGGTGCCGCTCGCCTCGATCACGCCTCCGGACCTGAAGCGCGCATTCTATGCCGATGCAGAGCGGCAGCGCATCGTGCTGGAGTTCGACCAGCCGGTCGCGTGGACCGACGAGCTCGCCAGCCAGTTCTATCTCGACGGAGTCGCTGGAGTGGTCAGCGGAGGCAGTGTCACCGACAACACCCTGGTGCTCGCCCTGCGGGGCCCGAGCGCTGCGCACACGCTCACCTACCTCGACGGCGACAACTGGAGCCAGAACAACCTGCTGCGCGGGGCGAACGGCATCGCGGCCCTGACCTTCTGCCGCGTGCCGATCGAATCGAGCGCGGGCCGCTGAGGCGGGCGAGCGGGGAGATCACGCCTGTGCTCGGGCCGGTGCCCCTGCTCGACCAGGATCCGCCGTTGCCGTGCAGGCCGGCCCGTTGCTCGGCGCGGCCTCGATCGGTGGCCTCGTCCGGATCGAGCTTGTTCCGCGCCGTTTCCAGGTGTCCCGAGATAAGCTCCTGCCTGCCGATCTCGTCGGTCCCCGCGAAAACGCTCGACTGCGGCTTCGACCCTGCGGAGTTCGGCGTCGGGCCAGCGCACCCGTCCGCCCCGCGCCAGAACTCGAACGAGTAGCGCCATGCCCACCACCCTTCCTCCCAGCATCTTCAATGACGTCGTCGGCCCGGTGATGCGCGGGCCCTCGAGTTCCCACTCCGCCGCGTCGGTGCGCATCGGGCGCCTGGCGCGTGACCTCTGCGGAGGGAACCCGGACTCCGTGCTCGTGGAGTTCGACACGCTCGGCTCGCTGGCGACGACGCACGCGAGTCAGGGCTCCGACATGGGGTTGGGTGGCGGCCTGCTCGGCTGGGAGGCGGACGATCCGCGGCTGCCGGAATCGGCCGCAGCGCTGCGGGCCGCGCGGATCGACCTGGAGATCCGCATCGCCGAGCTGCACGATCCGCACCCGAACACCTACCGGCTGCTGCTGCGCAAGGGTGGCAACGAGCATCGCTTGGTCGCCTTGTCGACCGGCGGCGGCATGATCGAAGTGGTCGCGATCGACGGCGCACCGGTGACGCTCTACGGCGACTATGCGGTGACCGTGCTCGACGTGAGCGACGACGGCCGCGCCACGGCCGCGGTGCTCGCCGCGCGCGCCGATGTCGACGAGATCCAGGTGATCGGTACGGCGCCGGTGCGCGTGGTCGTGTCGGCGCAGACGTTCGTCAGCGACGCCGTGCTGGCGGAGTTGCCGTACGTGCGGCGCGCCCGCCGGCTGGCGCCCGTGCTGCCCGTGCGCTCGCGCAAGGGCCTCGCCGTGCCGTTCCTGCACGCGGGCGAGATGGTGGCGCAGGCGGATCCCGCGGCGCGCAAGCTGTCGGAGTTTGCGCTGGACTACGAATGCGCGCGCGGCGCCATCGACCGCGAGGCGGTGTTCGAGCAGATGCGCAAGCTTCTCGCGATCATGCGCGGCGGCGTCCGCCAGGGGCTGGCCGGCACCGAGTATGCCGACCGCATCCTGCCGCGGCAGAGCCACCGCTTCGCGGCCATGCTCGAACGCGGCGCACTGCTCGACGGCGGCATCCTCAACCGCGCGATCCTGTACGTCACCGCGCTGATGGAGGTGAAGAGCTCGATGGGCGTGATCGTCGCGGCGCCGACTGCCGGTTCGTGTGCGACGTTCCCGGCGACCACGCTCGCCGCTGCCGAGGTCCAGGGCTCGTCCGAGGAAGTGACCCTGCGCGCGATGCTCGCGGCGGGACTGATCGGCGTGTTCGTGGCCACGCGCTCGAGCTTCGCCGCCGAGGTCGGTGGCTGTCAGGCGGAGACCGGAGCCGGGGCCGCGATGGCCGCCGCGGCGCTGGTCGAGCTCGCCGGCGGCAATGCCGCGCAGGGCCTGTCGGCGGCGAGCCACGCGCTCCAGAACGTGCTGGGGCTCGTGTGCGATCCGATCGCCAGTCGTGTCGAAGCGCCCTGCCTCGGCCGCAACATCGCCGGCGCGGCCAATGCGCTCGCCTGCGCGAACATCGCGCTGGCCGGATACGACCACCTGATCCCGCTCGACGAGGTGCTCGACGCACACCGGCAGATCAGCGAGAACATGGCTCGCGAGCTGCGGTGCACCGCGCTCGGCGGCCTGTCGATCTCGCCGACGTCGAAGGCGATCGAAGCTCGCCTGTGCGGCACGGGTTCCTGCGGCAGCTGCGGCTAGCGCACCATGTCTCAGCGCGGGCTCTGCCCGCAACCCAAGCGCACCGCGGAGACGCGGAGAACGCGGAGCCTCGCGAAGGAAGAAGAATGGGCCTCCGGATCGTCGACTCTCGGAGAGCCGAAGCCCCGGAGGCACCATCTTTTCTGACCTCTTCCTCCGCGCCCTCCGCGCCTCCGCGGTGCGCTTTCTCTGGTCTTGATCTGGGAGTCTTCCCCGCCGTGCAAGCCGTTCAGCGATAGAAGATCAGAATCATTGGCAACTGCCGACTTTCCTGAGCCCACGAAACCCTCCTGCCGTGCGAGAATGGTGCTGGCGCGCTCAGCCGTTCGACAGTCACGGGTCGTCCAGACACGAAGCGACAGCATATGGAAGTGAGCATGTCATCACGTCGTTCTCGGATCGCCAGCCGCATCGGGATGCTTCTCGTTCTCGGGAGCGTCGTGACCTCTAGCGCCCTTGCGAGGGGGGTGGGCACGACGCGCTGCGTCGGTGAGCCGTTCTCGTTCTCGGCGCTTCGGACGACGCAGTTCCAACGCGACGGCAATCGCGCACGCGTCGGCTGGGAGGCCGTCGGCACGACGACACTCGATTGCTTGAATGGCCTGCTGACGGTCGACGTCTGGGAGCATGCCGTCGTCGTCGTACGCAGGCAGGCTGGCGGCGTGCAGCTCAGCGGTCAGGTCGCGACACGGGTGAGTATCCCGGACGGCGGATCGGTGCTGATCGGTGGCCTGATGCAAGGCAGTGGGCCCTGTGCGGAGGGGATCTGCGTGGTCCAGGCGGAACTGCGAGCGAGTGGGCCCGGCGGCGAAAGGCTACGGCTCGTGCAGAATGTGACCATCGACTTCTCGACGGGCGAAGTGACGAACATCGACGTGCTGCGCATCGTCATCGAGTTCACCAGCGCCGGGTGATCGGCGCTTGACGGTCGAGAGGCCGTCCTCAGGCCCAATCGTCGCTCTGACCACCGCCGCCGCCCGAGAATGCCTCCGGCAAAGCCGCCGCGCTCATAGACTGGCGAGATGACGGGAGCCGTCCACGGGCTGCGGGCCCTCCAGCTCGTGCTCACCAGCCGGGCCGGTCGTCACCTGGCCGTCCTGGCGCCGGTTCTCGCTGGAATCTCGAGCGCATCGAGCTGTGCCGCACCGGGCTCGGAGGAGCAGAGGCGTGCGGACGTCGTTCCCGTCGAGCTGCGCTGCGAGTATCGAGAAAATCCGCTCGGTGTCGACGTCCCCGTGCCGCGCCTCTCCTGGAAGCTCGCCGCACGTAGCGCGGGCCTGCGCGGCCTGCGGCAAAGCGCCTGGCGCGTGCTGGTCGCCACGCGCCCGGCGGAGCTCGCGCTCGGGCGGGCGGATCTGTGGGACTCGGGCCGCGTCGACGACGCGCGCTCGCTGCAGATCGAGTACACGGGCCGGCCGCTGCCTTCGCTGACACCGTGCTGGTGGGCCGTTCAGGTGTGGGATCAGGCGGGGCGCGCCTCCGTGTTCAGCTCGCCGGCGTGTTTCACGAGCGGCTATCGGAGCCCCACGGACTGGACGGCGCGCTGGATCGGGCGCGGCGAGGTCGCGCAAGGGAGGGAGCTCGGCTCGCTGTGGCTGCGAACGAGCTTCGAACTGCCCGGCCGGCCGCTGGGTGCCTTCGCGGTGCTCGCTTCGCTCGGCTACCACGAGCTGTACGTGAACGGCCGGCGCGTGGGCGACGCCGTGCTGCAGCCCTGCACCACCGACCTCTCGCGGCGCGTGCGCAGCGTGACCTACGACGTCAGCGGGTATCTGCGCGAGGGCCGCAACGTCGTGGCGGTGCAGCTGGCCGAGGGCTGGGCTCGCTTCGCGCGCTACGGTCGCATCGAGCGCCCGTTGCTGCGCGCCCAGCTCGACGTCGAGTGCGCGCTTCCAGACGGCTCGAGCGTGCGCCAGCGCGTCGCGACCGATGCGGCCTGGCGCTGGTGCGCGAGCGCACGCACGGCCATCGGCGGCTGGGAGTTCGGCGACTACGGCGGCGAAGAGCTGGTCGTCGATGGCACGCCCGAGGACGCGCCGGCCGACCCGGCGACGGACGACTCGGCCTGGGCGCACGCGCGCGAGTTCGAGCTCGACGTCGAAATCAGCAACCAGCAGGTGGAACCCGATCGCCGGATCGAGACGCTGGCGGGCCTCGTCATCGCCGCGCAGCCGGGCGAGGTGCGGCTCGACTTCGGACGCGTGTTCACCGGTCAGCTCGAGCTCGAGATCGAGGGCCCGGGCGCGCTCGAGATCTCGGTCTCCGAGCGCGAGGACTCCGACTGCACCTACTCCCAGCGCAGCCGCCTGGTGCTCGAGAGTGCGCACGGCACCTTCCAGAACCGCTTCAACTACGTGTGCGGTCGCTGGGTGACGCTGCGCGGCGCGCAGCCGTTCCGCGTGCTCTCTGCCCGCGCCCACGCGGTGCACGTCGACTACGAGCGCTGCACGAGCTTCGCGTGCTCGGACCCGCTCCTCCAGCGCATCCACGACACCATCGATTGGACGCTGCGCTGCCTGAGCCTCGGCGGCTACATCGTCGATTGCGCGCACCGCGAGCGCTGGGGCTATGGCGGCGACGCGCACGCGACCATGGGCACGGCGCTGACGCACTCCGGAATGGGCGCGTTCTACGCGAAGTGGCTCGAGGACTGGCGCGACGCGCAGGCCCCGGATGGCGAGCTGCCCTACACCGCGCCGACGTACGAGGGCGGCGGCGGCCCGGCCTGGAGCGGCATCTGCATCCAGCTTCCCTGGCAGCTGTACGTGCACTACGGCGACGTCGCGATCCTGCGCACGATGCGTCCGACGATGGAGCGCTGGCTCGCCTGGCTCGAGACGCACGTGCAGGACGGCCTGGTGATGCCGCACGGCCATTTCGACTGGGGTTTTCTCGGCGACTGGGTGCCGCCTGGGCGCGGGCAGGGCAAGGACGAGCGCGTCGACGACGAGAGCACGCTGTTCTTCAACAACGCCTATTGGCTCCTGTGCCTGCAGCGCATGCAGGCGATCACGACGGTGCTGGGCGAGGGCGCCGACGCGCAACGCTACGCCGCGCGCTCAGCCACGCTGCGCGCGCGCCTGAACGAGCGCTTCTTCCAGGCCGCGACGCACACCTACGCCAACGGCGAGCAGCCCTATCAAGCGCTCGCGCTGCTGGCTGGCTTGCCCGCAGCGGACGAACGCGAGCAGGTGCTCGACGTCCTGTGCCGTGACCTCGTCGAGACCCGCAACGGGCACCTGAACTCCGGCATTCACGGCACATGGTTGCTCTTGAATGCGCTGCACGCCGCCGGGCGCGACGATCTCCTCTGGACCGTGGCGTCGCAGCGCGACTACCCGTCCTGGGGCCACATGCTCGAGCAGGGCGCGACCACGATCTGGGAGCAGTGGGACGGCGTGCACTCGCGGACACACAGCTCGTTCCTGTCGCTGGGCGAATGGTTCGTGCGCAGCCTCGGCGGCATCGAGCCCGATCCTGCTCACCCCGGCTACGAGGAGTTCGACCTGCGCCCCTGGTTCGGCCCGGAGGACGCGCGCAACGCACGCTGGGTGAGTACGTCCTTCGCCTCGCCCCGCGGGCCGATCGAGAGCCGCTATCGCTGGAACGCGAACGTGCTCGAGTGGTCGGTAAGCGTCCCGCCGAACGCGCGCGCCACGCTGCACTTCCCCGGGACGCTGTTCGGAGAGCGCGCGCCAGCCGAATGGAAACGACGCGTGCGCGAGGGTGGAGCCACGCTCTCCACAGCCGGGGGAGTGGAGTCCATTCGCTGCGCCGAGGGCGAGCTCGCAGTACGGATAGGCTCCGGCGACTACATCTTCACGGTGCCCTGTGCTACTAGTTCCTGAAGTCTTCGCGTGACGCGCGGATTCTCGAAGCAGGAAAACGCACCGTCGGAGTAGAGACAGCGGTTACCCACTGCCCCCTCCACGGATCCCAGCGAGCGGGATTACCGCACTGGGCTCTTGCTTCAGGTGATGACGCACAGGCGTTGTTCGGGATAGGGGTGCAAGATGCGGGGAGTGGGAAGCCAACGCTCGGCCAGGCGAGCCATGCGGGCCCAACGGACCCGGCCCGTCTGACTGCGCCGCGAGAGAGAGCGTTGCCACAGGCGCAGAATCTGGTGGCGGAAGAGCGCCAGCGCCGGGCCGTTGCCCGGCACCGCGAAGTAGCGGTAGTGCCCGGTCACGACCGAGCCCAACCAGCGACCCACGGCCGGGACCTCGTCATGCAGCCGCAGCCGCAGCTCGGCTTTCAGCGCCTGCACCTTGGCCCGTAAGCGTTTCTTCATCGTCTGGCGCAGCACCTTGAACTTCCCTTGGCGGGTCACGCCACAGATGTGGGTGAACCCCAGGAAGTCGAAGGTCGTCGGCTTCGATTCGCCGCGTCCGGCCCGGTCGCGGGCCGCGAAGCGGCCGAATTCGAGCAGCCGGGTCTTCTCCGGGTGCAGCTCCAGATGGAACTTGGCGAAGCGCTCCCGCAACTCGGCGAGGAAGCGATCCGCGTCGTCCTTGTGCTCGAAGCCCACCACGAAGTCGTCCACGTAGCGCACGAGGATCACGTCCCCGCGCGCTGCGCGTTTGCGCCAAGCCACGGCCCACAGATCCAGCACGTGGTGCAGGTAGAGGTTCGCCAAGAGCGGGCTGATGCTCCCGCCCTGCGGCGTACCTGTCTCCACGCTCGTCACTCGGCCATCTTCCAGGACGCCCGCGTTCAGCCACTTCTTCACGTGGCGGAGCACACGCTTGTCCGCTATCCGGTGCTCGATGAACTTCACCAGCCAGCCGTGGTCGAGCGCGTCGAAAAAGCCACGGATGTCGGCGTCGAGCACCCAGTTCACCTTCTTCCGCGTGAGCCCGACCGTGAGCGCGTCCAACGCGTTGTGCGCGCTCCGCTTTGGCCGGGATCCGTAGGAGAAGCCTTGGAAGTCCTGCTCGTAGACGGCCCCCAGCACCTCCGCCGTGACGCGCTGGACGAGCTTGTCCTCCAGCGTCGGGATCCCGATCGGGCGTTCCCGGCCGTCACCTTTGGGGATGTAGGTCCGCTTCACAGGCTTCGCTCGGTACGCGCCGCGCCGGAGCCGCGACGAGAGTTCCTGGAGGTTCGTCTCCAGGCTCGCGCCGTAGGCTCCCCACGTCTCGCCGTCCACGCCAGGTGCCGAGTCCTTCTTCAGCGAGAAGTACCCCGCCCGCAAACGATCGACGTCGTACACGTGGTGCCAGAGCGTCGTGAAACGCTGCGCCCGATTCGCTCGGGCTACCTGTCGTACTCGCTCCAACTTCGCGTGCAGGCCAATCCGGTCCTGTGTCCGGGGCCTGGGTCGCTGGCGCGAGTTCCCTTCAGCCAGCCTCCTTCCCTCCCCCACCTCCTCCACCAGCGGCGCACCGCTCGCTTCGTTCGGCGGGTTCTTCGGTACTACGAGGCTGTCCGACTTCCCAGACCCGTTCATCGCCGTCGTGCTCCTTGCGGATTCACGGCGCGGACCAAGCAGCTTCCGCCGCCTGGCCAGGCCTGGGATCTCCCGGTTCCCGTGCGGGATGTTTCCGTGCATGCCGGGGTCTGGGACCGCGTGGGATCCGTGAGCGCCTCGCGGTGACGGCGCCTACGGTGTGGCCTTCCGCTCCTCCGCAGAGCGTCGGCATCCCAAAGGTGACTCCGGATTTCGCGGCTCGATGGCCGGCCTGCACGTACCCCTGCCGACGCTTCACCCTTGCCCTCACGGACAACGGCGCACGGCTCGGGGCCAGTGGGGCTCGCTAGACCTTCACTGTATGACTCTTTCATTCACTACATCCCGCCGGTTTCGACCGGCGCACGC
>JANOGB010000246.1:0-11281 GCA_031413955.1 Planctomycetota bacterium
CATCAGAGCCCGGATCTCGCCGCGTTTCTCGCGGACTACCTGCGCTTCCACGCGGCGCCGCACGATGGGCCGGTGGCCGAGGTCGTCGGCGAGGCCATCCGGCGTGTGCGGGACCAGACGATCGACGTCCCGCGCGCGGCCCTGCTCGATTCCCCGGACGAGGTGCTGCGCGGCTTCGCGCGGCGCCTCGAGGACGGCTGGTTCATCCGCGATCTCCGCCGCGCCCGGCCCGGTGACGGCATGCCTATCGGCCGATTTGGACCCAGGACTCCGCTCGCGCGCGCCGGCCAGGAGTTCGTGTTCGCCTACGGGAGCCGCACGCGCTGGCAACGGGTCAAGACCTGGTTCACCGGACGTTGATCTGAGCCCGAGAGCAAGTCAACGACGCGCCAGCAGCTCTTCCGCGATCTGCACCGCGTTCGTGGCGGCGCCCTTGCGCAGGTTGTCGAGCACGCACCACAACCACAGGCGCCGCGGGTGCGTCGGATCGCAGCGCACCCGGCCGACGAAGACCTCGTCGCGGCCGGCGACCTCGAGCGGAGTCGGGTATTCGCTGCCCTCGCCCACGCAGACGCCGGGGAAGGAACGCAGGGCGGCCAGCGCTTCCCCTGGCGCGAGCGCGCGCTCGGTCTCGACCAGCACGGCCGCGGAGTGGCCGACCGCGACCGGCACGCGCACGCAGGTCATGGTCACGGGTAGCGCGGGCAGCGCGAGGATCTTGCGCGTCTCGTGGAGCAGCTTCTCCTCCTCGCTCGTGTAGTCGTTCGCGAGCAGCTTCTCGCACTGCGGGATGACGTTGCCCGCGAGCACACGCGGGAAGACGCTCGCCGAGTGCCCGCCGCTGCCGAGCTCCTCGAGCGCCTCGCGCCCGGCCCCGCTCGCGGCCTGCAGGGTCGTGACCGCGACGTGCACGAGCCCGGCCGCGCGGCGCAGGGGCTCGAGCGCCATCACCAGGCCGATGGTCGTGCAGTTCGGACACGCGACGATGCCACGGTGCTGTGCGAGCGCGCCGGGGTTGATCTCCGGCACGACCAGAGGCACGGACGCCTCCATGCGCCAGGTGCTCGACTTGTCGATCACGACGGCACCGGCGGCGGCCGCGGCCGGCGCCAGCGCGCGCGAAAGCTCGCCGCTCGCGGCGAAGAAGACGAAGTCCGCGCCCGCCAGGGACTCCGCCGAGGCCTCACCGACGACGAGGGTCCGTCCTCGGAACTGGACACTCGTCCCGGCGCTCTTCGCGCTGCCGAACGCGCGCAGCTCGCCGACCGGAAAGGCACGCTCCTCCAGGACGCGCAGCACGGTCTCGCCCACGAGCCCGGTCGCTCCGACGACGGCGACGGTGCGGGTCTTCACGGGCACGCAGGCAAGCTTATGCTCGCCTGCCAGCGCAAGCAGCCCTTCTTCTCGCCGACCGAGCGAGCGCCGCGCGTGGGACTGAGAGGCTGAGCAAGAATCCTTCGCCGCCTGCGAGCTCAGCCGGATGCGCTGTGGCGTCGTTGCGGCTCCTCCGAGTATCGCTGCGAATACGCGTCGTCCCCGCGCCTAGCCACAGCGCATCCGGCTGGCTCTCGGCTGGCGAGGGATTCTTGCTCAGCCTCTGAGTGCTTGCACGCGAGCCGCATCGTGCGGATCATCCGCTCCGTGAGCGAGCGCTCCGACCTTCCCCGTCCGTGTTGCGCCCCCGGGGCCACATGAGGGCCCTCGCGACGCGAGGTGCTCGCGTATTCCAGCGCCGGGATGGCGGGCTTCCTGTGGCAGGCCAAGGACGCTGCGGGCGCAGGGGATGGCTTTCCGATCCCGGCCGAGAAGGGGCTCGCGCCAGCCTGGCGCCGGTCCCTGATCGAGCGCAGCGAACCTGGCGTCGCGCGCGGCAGCGAGCTGCGCTGGATCGGCATGCCGGTGGGGGGCATCGGTTGCGGGCAGGTGTACCTGGGGGGTGACGGGAAGCTCTGGCTGTGGGACGTGTTCAACCTGCCCTGCCCGAGCGGTTTCGACTCCGGCGCCGGCCCGCACTACGAGCGGCCGCTCGAGCCGAGCTCGCCGTTCCAGTTCGGCTTCGCCCTGCAAGTCGAGCGGCGCGGCGGCGGCGGTGCGCGGCTCCCGTTCGGACCCTCGGGCTTCGAGGAGATCGAGTTCCGCGGCACCTACCCGATCGGGACGGTCACCTATCGCTCGACTTCGCCCGCGCTCGAGGTCGTGCTCGAGGCCTTCTCGCCCTTCGCGCCGCTCGAGCTCGAGGCCTCGAGCCTGCCGGCGACGTTGCTGTGTTTCTCGGTGCGCAACACGGGCCCCGAGCCGCTGACCGTCACGCTGCTCGGGAACCTCGACAATCCGGTCGCACACTCGGCCGCCGCGGAATCCGACGGGATCCTGCGCACGACCTACGAGGTCCGCGACGAGGCTCTCGGCATGATCGTGCACTACGCCGAGCCGCAGAGATCGAACGCGGGGCGGCCCGATGGCAGTGCCCCCGCTGCGCGCGGCGAGCCGCTCGAGGCGCGCGGCGACTTCGGGACGATGGCGCTGGCCGTGCTCGGTCCGGGCGCCGAGGCGCTGCTCTCCCTGGCCAAGCCGAGCCTGGCCGGCGAGATCGACCCGCGCCTGAACGAACGCGGAACCGTCGCGCGCCGCCTGGAACTCGCGCCGGGCGGCACGGGCGAGGCCGTGTTCGTGATCGCCTGGCACTTCCCGAACCTCCTGCGCGAGAAGCTCTCCTTCTTGCCCGACATCGGGCAGCGCAAGCGCCACTACGCCGCGACCTTCCCGAGCGCGGAGGCCGTGGCGCGCTACGTGGGCAAGGAGTACCCCTGGCTGGCGGCCATGACGCGCGGCTGGCGCGACACGTGGTACGACTCGAGCTTGCCCCACTGGCTGCTCGAGCGCACCTTCGCGAGCGTTTCCACGCTCGCCACGTCGACCTGCTTCCGCTTCGACGACGGGCGCTTCTACGCTACCGAGGGCGCCTACTGCTGCCCCGGCACCTGCACGCACGTGTGGCAGTACGCGCAAAGTGCGGCGCGGCTCTTCCCGGCGCTCGAGCGCGACCAGCGCGAGCGCGTCGACCTCGGACTCGCTTTCCACGACGACAGCGGCCAGATCGATTACCGCGCCGAGGCCGCGCGCGAGCTCGCGGTCGACGGCCAGGCCGGCACGATCCTGCGCGTGTGGCGCGAGCACACCTGCTCGGCCGACGACGCCTTCCTGCGGCGCGTCTATCCGCGCGCGAAGAAGGCGCTCGAGTGTCTGCTGGCGCGCGACGCCGACCACGACGGCATCCTCGACGGCGCGCAGTACAACACCCTCGACGCGGCCTGGTTCGGCGCGATTCCGTGGCTCTCGTCGCTGTACCTGGCCGCCGTGCGTGCGGGCGAGGCCATGGCTGAGGAGATGGGCGACGGGCCGTTCGCGGCGCGTTGCCGGAGCGTGCTCGCGGTGGGCGCGAAGACGCTCGTCGAGCGCTGCTTCGACGGCGAGTACTTCGTGCAACGCCTCGATCCCGAGCACCCCGAGGCCAATGCAACCGGTACGGGTTGCGCGATCGACCAGGTCTACGGACAGGCCTATGCGCACCAGGTCGGGCTCGGACGGATCCTGCCCGAGCCCGAGACGCGCGCGGCGCTCAGCGCGCTATGGAAGTACAACTTCGCGCCCGACGTCGGCCCGTACCGCGAGTACATGCGCGACAAGATTCCGGGCGGGCGCTGGTTCGCGATGCCAGGCGAGGCCGGTCTGCTGATGTGCACCTGGCCCAAGGGCGGGCACGAGGTCGCGGCCGGGAAAGGGCAGGACGCGTGGGCCGCCGGCTACTTCAACGAGTGCATGACCGGCTTCGAGCACCAGGTCGCCGCGCACATGCTGTGGGAAGGCATGGTGGAGAAGGGCCTGGCCGTCGAGCGCGCGATCCACGACCGCTACCACCCCGCCAAGCGCAACCCCTACAACGAGGTCGAGTGCGGCGACCACTACGCGCGCGCCATGGCGAGCTACGGCGTGTACCTGGCCGTGTGCGGCTTCGAGCTCCACGGCCCGAAGGCGCACCTCGGTTTCGTGCCGCGCCTCGGCCCGGATCGCTTTCGCGCCGCCTTCACCGCCGCGGAGGGCTGGGGCACCTACACGCAGGAGATCGCCGCGGACAAGACCATGCGCGCGCTGATCGAGCTGCGCTACGGCCGCCTGCGCCTGCGCACGCTGCGCATCGGCCACGCGGGCCTGGCCGAAGCCACCCGCGCCGAGGTCAAGCTCGGCGAGCGCGTCCTCGCCTGCACGCTCGAGCGCGAAGCGATCTCGTTCCTGCTGCGCTTCGCGGAGGAAGTGCTCGTCGACACCGGCCAGGCGCTCGCGCTCGAATGCCGCGCCTGAGGAAGCTTCACGGCGAGAGTACGGAGCCAGGCACGGCTTCGCCGGATTCCGGGTGCGCGCAGGAGTGATGAGGAGCGCAGGGCGGAATCCGGCAAAGCCGAGCCAGGCACCGCACTCTCGCCGTTGGATCCAGGACCGGGGCGCTACCATGCGCGCGAGAGACCTCCATGCCCACAGAACCTTCTGGCCTCCTCGCCATCGCGCTCGTCGCCGTCCTCCTCGTCCTCGTCACGGCCTGCGGGTCGCCGGGAGTGGCACCTCTGGAGCCGGCGCGCGAGGCGCAGCCGGAGAACTTGCTTCTCTCGCCCTGGACCGGCCCTTACGGCGGCGTGCCCGGCTTCGAGCGGATGGAGCTCGATGCGCTGGTGCCCGCGCTCGAGCGCGCCATGGCGGTCCATCTCGCCGAGATCGACGCGCTCGCGCGCGATCCGCGCGCGCCGACCTTCGCGAACACGATCGTGGCCCTGGAGCGGGCGGGGCGCGACCTCGACCGGGTGCAGACGTACTTCGGCGTCTGGGGCTCGAACCTCTCGACGCCTGAGTTCCGGGCGGTGCAGACGGAGATGGCGCCGAGGCTCTCGGAGCATGCCTCGAAGATCGTGCAGAACCAGGCCCTCTTCGCGCGCGTCCGGGCGGTGTGGGAGAGCCGGAGCGGGGCGCGGCTACGGCCCGACGAAGCGCGCCTGGTCCAGCTCGTCTACGACCGCTTCGCGCACAACGGCGCGACCCTCGAGGACGCGGCCAAGGAACGCTACGCCGCGATCCAGAAGCGCCTGGCGGAGCGGCACACGCGCTTCGCACAGAACGTGCTGGCGGACGAGGAGGGCTACGTCCTCTACCTCGAGGCGCATCAGCTCGGCGGCCTCTCCGAGGCCTTCGTGCAGGCTGGCGCGAAGGCGGCTGCGGCTCGCGGCCAGGAGGGCAAGTACGCCATCACGAACACGCGCTCGTCGATGGACCCGTTCCTGACCTTCTCCGACCAACGCGCGCTGCGCGAGAAGGTGTGGAGGACTTACTATTCGCGCGGCGACAACGGCGACGAGCACGACAACAACGCGCTGATCGCCGAGATCCTCCAGTTGCGCCACGAGCGCGTGCGTCTGCTCGGGTACGAGACCTATGCGAGCTGGCGGCTCACGGACCGGATGGCGAAGACTCCAGAGCGGGCCCTCGAGCTGATGGCGGCCGTGTGGCCGGCGGCCCTCGCGCGCGTGGCCGAGGAGGTGCGCGACATGCAGGCCGTCGCCGACGCAGAGGGAGCGGGGCTCGTGATCGAACCCTGGGACTACCGCTACTACGCCGAGAAGGTGCGCCGGGCGAAGTACGACCTCGACTCGGACGAGGTGAAGGGCTACCTCCAGCTCGAGAAGCTGCGCGAGGCGATGTTCTTCGTGGCGGGGGAGCTCTTCGGCTTCGCCTTTGCGCCTGTGCCCGCAGGCAGCGTGCCCGTCTTCCATGCGGACGTCCGCGTCTGGGAAGTGACCGACCGGAGCACGGGCGCCCACGTGGGCCTCTGGTACCTCGATTCCTACGCCCGGCCCGGGAAGCGCTCCGGCGCCTGGGCCACGGCCTACCGCAGCCACGAGACGTTCGACGAGAAGCGCACGGTCCTGGCCGCGAACAACTCGAACTTCATCCCCGTCGGGCCGGGCGAGCCCGTGCTCGTCTCCTGGGCCGACGCCGAGACTTTCTTCCACGAGTTCGGGCACGCGCTGCACTACCTCTCGTCCGGCGTCGCCTACCCGACGCTCAACTCCGGGGTGCGCGACTACACCGAGTTCCAGTCGCAGTTGCTCGAGCGCTGGCTCCTGACCGACCCCGTGCTCGAGCGCTACCTCGTGCACTACCGGACCGGCGCTCCGATACCGGCCGAGCTCGTGGCGAAGATCCGGCGCGCAGCGACCTTCAACGAGGGCTTCCAGACTACCGAGGCCCTGGCCTCGGCTTTGCTCGACATGCGCTACCACATGGTCGATCCGACCGGGATCGACGCGGACGCCTTCGAGCGTGAGACGCTGGCGGAGCTCGGCCTTCCGCGCGAAATCGTCATGCGCCACCGCAGCCCGCACTTCACGCACGTGTTCTCGGGCGAGGGCTACTCGGCGGGCTATTACGGATACCTCTGGGCCGACGTGCTAACCGCCGACGCCGCCGAGGCCTTCGAGGCGGCGCCGGGCGGCTACTACGACCACGAGCTGGCCAAGAAGCTCGTCGAGCACCTCTTCTCGTCCTGCAACTCGGTCGACCCGGCCGAGGCCTACCGCGCGTTCCGCGGCCGCGACGCGCGCATCGACGCGCTCATGCGCGACCGGGGCTTCCCCGTGCCAGCGGCGATGGAGCGCTGAGCGCCTTCAGACTCTCTTGGCAGGCGCCGCGCCGCGGAACATCAGCCAGCCGAGCAGGGCGATCAGGGCCAGGCCGAGCAGGTCGGTCGCGCCGGCAAAGAGACTGGAGTCGAGCTCGAGCAAGCTGCGCAGCACGGCGAGCGGCGGATACAGCCCCGCACCTTTGTCGTAACCGGGCAGGAACGTCAGCGTTGCCGCCAGGATGCCGAGGATGGCCGCGCCCGCGATCAGGCCGGAGGAATAGAGCGTGCCCTCGGACTCGTCCTCCGCGTCGGGCTGGCGCTGGTAGACCTTGTCCGCGAGCTTGCGCACGACGCCGCCCAGGAACACCGGCATGGTCGCGGCCAGCGGGAGGTACACGCCGACGGCAAAGGTCAGCGAGCGTACGCCCAGCAATTCCATGAACACCGCGATGGCGAAGCCGAGCAGGATCAGATCCCACGGCAGGCGATGGGTGAGGAGCCCATCGATCACGGTCGACATGAGCTTCGCCTGCGGGGCGCGCAGCTTGCCGGCGCCGATGCCGTCCTCGCGCAGGTACCGGGCCATGTTCGTGGCCGGGTCGACCAGGTAGATGCCCTCGACTTCTCCGGCCGGCAGCTCCTCGCGCAGGAGCTTGACGAAGGCGTAGCTCTGGCCGTCGAAGACACTCGAAACCTGCGTCGCGTTCGTCACGCGCTCGGCCGGCACCGCGAAAGCCGCCACGGACTTCTCCGTGGTCTCGGACAGGTTGAGCAGGTAGGCGGTCCAGCCCACGGCCAGCACCGAGGTCAGGACGCCGATCAAGAGCGCGCCCTGCTGCTTCACCGGCGTCGCGCCGAGCAAGAAGCCCGTCTTCAAGTCCTGCGAGCACGTGCCCGCGTTGCTGATCGCGATGCACACTACCGCGCCGATCATCAACGCGAGCTTGGCGTAGGCCGAGCCTTCCCAGCCGATCAGCAGGAACGCGCCGCAGGTCGCCATGAGCACGCCGATGGTCATACCCGAGAGCGGGCACGAGGAGCTCCCGACCTCGCCCGTGATGCGCGAGCAGACGACCGAGAACAGGAACCCGAGCACGAGGATCAGCACGGCCCCGAGCAAGTTCATACCGAAGGCCGGTACGAGCCAGACGAAGGCGATGATGGCGAGCGCTCCGCCCAGCAGGACCGCAGTCGGGGTGTCGCGCTCGGTGCGTAGCGTGGAACCCTCGGTTGCGCCGCCCGTCAGGCTCTTGGCCGAGGCCGTGATGGCCGAGACGATCGAGGGCAGCGCTCGCGCCAGCGCGAACAACCCGCCCGCCGCGACCGCGCCGGCGCCGATGTGGCGCACGTAGTTGTTCCACACGTCGCCAGGCGCCATGTCCTTGATCAGCACCGTGGCCGGTGCCAGCGGCACGCTCCAGCCCGCGCCGAAGAGCACGATCATGGGAATCAGGATGAAGCTCGCCAGCAAGCTGCCGGCGGCCATCATCACGCTCGTGCGGTAGCCGATGATGTAGCCCACGCCCATCAGCTCGGGTGCGAAGTCGCACTCGACCGCGGCCCCGCGGAACTTGTGGAACTCGTAGGTGAAGGTGCCCTTGACGCCGCCGAGGAACGCCTGGAGCGCCTTGAAGCCCGCGCCGATCCCGAGGCCGACGAAGACCTTCTGCGCCGACGTGCCGCCGCGCTCGCCGGCCTGGATGATCTCGGCGCAGGCCTTGCCTTCCGGGTAGCGCAGCTGACCGTGCTCCTTGACGATCAGATAGCGTCGCAGCGGCACCATCATCAGGACGCCGAGCATGCCGCCCGTCAGCGCGATCAGCGTGGTGAGCCCGACCTCCAGCGGATACCCGAGGAAGATCAGCGCTGGCACCGTGAACACCACCGCCGCCGCCACCGATTCCCCGGCCGAGCCCACGGTCTGCACGATGTTGTGCTCGAGCACCGCGCGCTGGTTGTGCTTGCGGCGGATGGCCCAGGCGGCCAGCACCGCGATCGGCACCGAGGCCGAGGTCGTGAGCCCGACGCGCAGCGCGAGGTAGGTCGAGGCTGCTCCGAACACGATCCCGAGGATCGAGCCGAGCACGAGTGCGCGCAGCGTCAGCTCGGGTGGGTTTTCGCTGGGAGAGACGAGGGGCTGGAAGCTCTCGCTCGCGGTGCTCACGCCGAAGTGCCGAGATCGGACTTCTTCAGCGCGACGCGCACGAGCACGGCGCCCATCGCGACGTAGAAGACCAGCGCGAAGAGGTCGAGGTTCAGGCCCAGGCCCTTCTGGAAGCTCTCGCCGATGTGCTGGCACTTGGTCAGCACATCGCTGTCGCCCATCGGGATCGCCTTGAGGATCGCGCTGAACACGCCGGTCAGCGTTCCGCCGGCGACCAGGCCCGTGGCGTACAGCATGCCCGGGGAGATGTCGCTCTCGGCCTTCTCGCCGCGCAGCTTGTCGCACGCCAGGCGCAGCATGCCACCCAGGAAGATCGGGAAGGTCGTGCTGATCGGCAGGTAGACGCCCACGGCCCAGGCGAGCGGCGAGACGCCGCACAGGAAGACCGTCACGGAGAGCCCGGCGCCGATGAGCAGGAAGCTCCAGTCGAGGTTCTGCGACATCACGCCCTTGATGATCGTGGCCATCAGCGTGGCCTGTGGCGCGGGGAACTTCGGCCCGCCGATGCCGTGCGGCTCGGTCGCGGTGGCGTAGGCCGTGTCGAGTCCCTTGAGCGTGAGCCCGATCACGATGGTCGAGACCACCACGCCGATCACGAGTCCGATCTGCTGGCGGATCGGCGTGGCCCCGACAAGGTAGCCCGTTTTCAGGTCCTGGCTGGTGGCGCCCGCGTTGGCCGCCGCGATGCACACGATCGCGCCCACGCACAGCGCGATCGGCTGGTTGGCGTCACCACCGAAGCCCAGCGAGAGCAGCACCACGCACGTCCCGAGCAGGGTCGCGATGGTCATGGCCGAGATCGGGTTCGACGACGAGCCGATGATGCCCACGATGCGCGAGCTCACGGTCACGAAGAGGAACCCGAACACGAGCATCATCGCGCCCATCACGAGCTTCCCGCCGAAGGATCCGGGCAGGATTGGCAGCAGGGCCAGGACACCGACCAGCACCAGCGAACCGATGGCGACGACCGACATGGGCACTTCGCGCTCGGTACGGAGCGTTCCCGCGCTCCCGGCACCGCCCTTGAGCGACGCCATCGAGCCCACCAGCGACTTCCAGATCGTCGGCGCCGTGCGGATCAGCGTGATGATCCCGGCCATCGTCACGGCTCCAGCGCCGATCAGACGCACGTAGGCGCGATAGAAGCGCTCGGGATCGTTGCTCGCGCGCCAGCCGTCGATCGTGCCCTGGCTGAAGCCGAGCGAGGCGAGCTGCCCGTCCACGAGCGCGTCGGGCAGTGCCAGCACCGTCAGGAGCGGGATCATCACCAGCCTGGCGAGCACGCTGCCCGACACCATGATCCCGCCCACTTTCGGCCCGAGGATGTAGCCGACGCCCAGGTACTCGGGCGAGACCTCGGAGGATATGCGCGCGTTCGGCAGCTTGGCCGTCGCGCTCGTCGCGAAGGTGACGGCCTCCTTCCAGAAGGAGAAGATCGAGTTGAGGGCCTTGTAGGCCATCGAGAGGGCCACGCCGCCGAAGACCAGGCCGGCCATCTTCCCGCCCTTCTCGCCCGCGATGAGCACGTCGGCGCAGGCCGTGCCCTCGGGGTAGGGCAGGTTGCCGTGCTCGGCCACGATCAGCGAGCGTCGCAGCGGCACCATGAACAAGACGCCCAGGATCCCGCCCACGGCGGCGAGCGTCATGATCTGCACGTATTCGAAGTACTCCTCGCCCTTCGCGCCCGGCGAGAGGAACAAGAGCGCCGGGATGGTGAAGGCGACCCCAGCCGCCACCGATTCGCCGGCCGACCCGATCGTCTGCACGATGTTGTTCTCGAGGATCGTGGCGCGCCCGAACATGCGCAGCACCGAGATCGAGAGCACCGCGATCGGGATCGAGGCCGATACCGTCAGGCCGGCCTTGAGCGCCAGGTACACCGTCGACGCGCCGAAGATGATCCCGAACAGCGAACCGAACAGGATCGCCTTGAGGGTGAACTCGGGGATGTCCTGGTCGGCCGGGACGAACGGCTTGTGCTCGCCTACCGGCAGCGTAGCGGCGGGCTTCGAAGGCTCGTGACCCAAGTGGTTCCTCCGCAAGGAGCCCGCAGGGGAGCGGGCGGAGACGACGGGATGGCCGAGACGGCGCGCGTCCGGCGGGATGGCGCGGCCGGATTGTATGGGCACATGCTCGACAGGGACAAGCGCCGCCGTCTCGCGGGCTCGTCTCGCTCCGAGAAAAGCCCGTAGAATCGCGGCCGAATCCTTTGCCGCCCCTCTCGATCCTCTTCCTCTTTCTCGCCGCGCTCGCGCCGTTCGGGCAAGAGCCTTCGCAGGCCGCTGCGCCGGCCAGCAGCGAGCGGCCGAGCATCGTGCTCGTGACGATCGACACGCTGCGGCGCGAGCACCTGGGTTGCTACGGCTATCCGCGCCCGACCTCGCCGCGCGTGGACGCGCTCGCGGCCCAGGGCGTGCTGTTCGAGAACGTGCTCGCGCCGATCGCCA
>JANOGB010000247.1:0-7780 GCA_031413955.1 Planctomycetota bacterium
CCGAGCGATCTCAGGCGGCGCTCTGGATCGTCGCGGCGGGTTCGAGACTCGCGAGCCCGTCCAGGACGCGCTTCGCCGTCTGGTTCCAGCGGAACAGCCGCGCGACGCGCTCGCGCCCGCGCAGCCCGCGCCAGAAGCACTCGTCCGGATCGGACAGTGCGGTCGTGAGCGCACGCGCGAGCCCTTCGACGTCGCCGAGGGGGGCGAGCCAGGCGCTCTTGCCGTCCTCCACGACCTCAGGCACCGAGCCCGCGGCGTAGGCGACCACCGGCAGGCCCGCGGCCTGGGCCTCGGCGATCGACAGGCCGAAGGATTCGGAGTGCGAGGGCAGGAGCGCGAGCTGGGCGCGCTCGAGCTCGTCCTTGAGGCGTACGTCGCCCTGGTGGGGCAGGACCTCGACGCGCTCGGCGATCCCGTGCTCGCGCGCGACTGCGAGCACGTGCTCGGCATTGCCCGAACCCAGGACCCGCAACTGGAACGGGCGGCCCGCGCGCGCGACCCGACCCAGGGCTGCCAGCGCGTCGAGAATGCCCTTCTCGCGCACGAGGCGCCCGAAGAAGAGCACGCGCTCGACCTTCTCCGGCCGCGTGCGCGCGATGCCGTGGAAGAAATCGCGCACACCGAGGTAAGTGACGTGGATGCGCTGCCTGTCGCAACCCAGCACTTCGACCAGCTCGCGCCGCGTGAACTCCGAGTTGGCGAACAGGATCTCGGCCTCGCGGTAGGGCTCCACCACGAAGCGCCGGTTGGCCGCGCGCATCATGAGCCCGCGCAAGCCCGTGCCGGTGCGCTCGCGTGCAAGCGCCATGCGGTAGGAGAGCCAGGTGGCGATGTAACCGAAGCGCACGCCGCGCGACCTCAGGACCGGCGGCAGGTAGGCGGCCTCGTTGAAGAAACCGAGGACGGCGTAGATGGCGCGCTCCGCCAGCAGCTTCTCGACCGCGCGGCGCACGGGCCGACCGTCGAGCATCCAGTGCAGGGGATGGGGGGCGACGCGGGCGATCTCGACCCCGAGCTCCGCGAGCTCGCGCTCGATCTCGAGCCCCTGCAGCTCGGCCGGCAGCTTCGGGCGCGGATAGCGGGTGTAGCCCGCGGTCGAGACGCACAGCACGGTGACGCGCGCACCTTCGAGGGCCAGGTGCCGGGCGAGTTCCTGGACGTGGCGCGCGACGCCGCTCGGGGTTCCGAGGCCCCAGCCGTGCGTGATCAAGATGCTCGGGGAGGTGGGGGAAGGCATCTGCGGCTGCGCGGGCGAGACGGATCCGCTCGGCCATCGGCCGGGGCGAGCGCGAAGCTCAAGCGGATTCCTTGCCCGGTCGATGCATCCTTGCCCGGTCGATCCGGGCCCGCACCGCGCATGTCGAGCCGTCCCGAACGAGCGCCGTTCTCCTGGACGGTGCTCTCATCGGCCCTGGTGGCCGCCTGCCTGAATCTGGCGGCGAGCACGCTGGACCACCCGCGCGCGCTGTCTTCGTGGGCGGCGCTAGGGCTGCCGCTGGCGGCGGGCCTGGTGCTGCTCCTCGCGGGCGCGCTGGTTGCTTTCGGCCTCTTGGCCCCGCTCGGGCGGCGTCTTGGCCTCGCAGCCGGGCCGCTCGACGCGGGGATCTACGCGGCGTTCGTGCTAGCGGCCGCCCTGGCGCCCCTGGTCGAGGCCGGGCTGCGCGAGGCCACGCCTGAGCGCACCAGCGTGCTGCTCGCTTGCGCCGCGGGTTTCGTCGCCTGCGCCGCGTTCGCGGTCCATGCGCTCGCGCATCGATGTGCAGCCGGCAGCGCGCGCGGCACGCTCGTCCTGCTTCCACTCGTGGCCGTCTCGGCGCTGGGTGTGCTCTGGCTGCTCGAGTACCAAGCACAGGGAACCGGCACGCGGGTGTTCGTGCTCTGCGCGGGCCTGGCCGGCATCGGCGCGAGCGCCTGGGCTGCGCGCCGCCTTGCCGCTCGCTCCGTGCTCTCGAGCTTGTGCGCGCTGGTCCTCTGCCATGCCATCTTCGATGTCCTGCACGAGCCGCGGCCCCCACTTCCGTCCCGCTCGCCGGCGGGCGACCGTCCGCCCGTGGTCTTGATCACCGTCGATACCCTGCGCGCGGATCGCGTGCTGGGCGAGGAGTCTCCGGCGCGCGTGTCCACACCGGCCATCGACGGGTTGATGGCGGACAGCGTCGTCTTCTCCCAGGCACGCTCGGCCGCGCCTTGGACGAAGCCATCCCTGGCAACCCTTTTGACCGGACTCGCTCCGCTGGTGCACGGCACGACCAACCGGCGCGCGCGGCTGCCCGGAGAGATCGACACGCTGGCCGAGCGCCTGCGCGCGGCCGGCTATCGCACGGGTGGTCTCGGCTTGAACGCGCACCTCGAACGCGCCTTCGGCTTCGACCAGGGCTTCGACGACTACGCCTTCCCGGCACGCCTTGACTACGGCATCGCCCTCGGTGCGCGCCTGCTCGAAGAGCTCGCGCCGGCGCGCTTCCCCGAGCTCTTCCCCTCGACCACGGCCATCGCCGAGGCGGCCGTGGACTGGATCGACGCGCACGCCGCCGAACCCTTCTTCCTGTGGCTGCACGTGCTCGATCCGCACTGGCCCTACGAGCCGCCCGCGCAGTGGCTCGAGCATCCCGAGCGCGAGCCTCGGTGCTGGGGCGAGCCCGCCATGGTGACCAGCGTGCAGGCCGGAAACGTCAAGCCCGGCATGGAGGAGCGCGAGCGCGTGAGCGAGCTCTACGCCGGCGAGATCCGCTACGTCGACGCCGAGCTCGCGCGCGTGCTGGAGGCGCTGCGCGAGCACGGCCTGTACGAACGCGCCCTGATCGTCTTCGCCTCCGACCACGGCGAGGAGTTCTGGGAACACGGTCGCTACGAGCATGGGCACACGCTGTACGACGAAGTGCTGCGCGTGCCGCTGGCTTTCAAGCTGCCGGGTGCAGCCGCCAGCACGCGCATCGACGTACCCGTCTCGACCGCGGCCCTCATGCCGACCGTCCTGGACGTCCTGGGGATCTCCTACCAGGCGGAGCTCCTCAGTGCGCGCTCCCTGGCGACCTGGTGGACGAACGGCGCCGCAGAGACGGAGCCGCTCTTCGCCGCAGGCACCTACTACTTCGGCGAGAAGCACGGCGTGGTCTTCGATGGCAAGAAGCTCGTGCTCGAGCTCGACACGGGCCGCAGTGAGCTCTACGACCTCGCCCTGGATCCGCGCGAGCTGTACTCGCTCGCCTCGGCTTCGCCCGAGGAGGTGCGCCGGGGTCTCCGGCTGCTCGGCGAGTGGCAGGAGCGCTGCGCCGCGTTGCGCGAGAGGCTCGGCCTGCCCGTCGAATCCGGCATCGAGGTGGAAGGCGAAGCCTTGCGCGCGATGCGCGCGCTCGGCTACGCCGGCACGCAGTAGCGCGTCGCCAACCGGCCAGCGCCACTTTCATCGGATGCGGTCCAGCCTGCTCTTCCTTCTCGTGGCCCCGGCGCTCGCGAGCTGTGCCTCACTGGCCCAGGCGTCCCCGCGGCCGCCACGCCAGGATCCGTCGCCGTCGCCGGACGAGTTCGCCGTGCTCGGGCGACAGTTGAGCTTCGGTACCGGGTTGCGCACCTTCGAGGACGACGCCTTCGGGGGGCTGGAAGACCAGCTCGTGCTGACGCTCGACTACTGCGAGCCGATGGAGCTCGGACCGGTGCGGCTCGAGGGCGGGATGCACTACGCCTACGACGAGGCCCACGACACCTCGGGTGGGCAAGACGTGCGCCTGAAGAGCCGCTCGTTCGAGCTCTCCGTCGGCCTGAACCTCTCGCATGAGTTCGGACGGCTCCGGCCCTACGCAGGACTCGGCGCCGCGATCCAGTTCCTCGAGCTGCGCGGGATCGACGAGACAGACGTGGTCTTCGACGACGACGAGGTGGCCATCGGCGGGTATGCCAAGGCCGGCGTTCTTTTCCGGGTCTCGCGCGCGAGCCACCTCGGCATCGAGATCCGTCACTTCGAGGGCAGCGACGTCACCCTCGACGGCACCGACCTGGACACGAGCTACGACGAGGTCCTGTTCGTTCTCGGCTCGAGCTTCGAGTGAGGCATCCAGGGGCCGTTCGTCAGCGGTAGTTTCCGGGGAAGAGCTCGCGCTCCACGGCCTCGATCGCGATGTGGAGGATCTTGATGTGGACCTCCTGGATGCGGTCGGAGGTCTCTGCGCGCGGCACGACGATCGGGATGTCGACCCGGGCACGGAGCTCGCCGCCGCCCTTGCCGAGCAGGCCGACGCTGGTGATGCGCTTCTTGCGCGCCGCCTCGACCGCCTTCTGGACGTTGGCTGAGTTGCCGCTGGTCGAGAGCGCCACCAAGATGTCGCCCTCTTGCCCGTAGGCCTCGACCGAGCGCGCGAAGACCTCGTCGAAACCGAAGTCGTTGGCGATGCAGGTGAGCTGCGAGGGGTCGGAGAAGGCCAGCGCGGGCAAGGCGGCGCGGTCGCGCCGGAAGCGGCCGGTCCATTCCTCGGCGAAGTGCATGGCGTCGCACATGCTGCCGCCGTTGCCGCAGGCCATGAGCTTCTTTCCGGCCCGCAGCGCGGTCGCCGAGACCTGCACGAAGCGTCGCACGCCCTCCAGGCACGCGGGCTCGTCCAGGAAAGCGCGCAGGGTGGCGGCGGCTTCCTCGAAGCTGGCGCGCAGCGGATCGGGCTGGACCATGACGCGCATTGTGGAGGCCGTGACCGAGACGGACAAGCTGCTCGCTGCGAGCGTCGCAGGGCGCGCCGGAGGAAAGGTGCTTCGAACATGCGCGCTGGGTCCCGGAATCGAGAAGGCGCGCCGTCCGCTCCGCTCGCTGCGGGGTAACCATTCTCTGAGAGAAAGGCCGCGCGGAGGGAGATCTCGACGGCGGCGCAGCAAGAAACCGGGATCATGTCCTCACTCGCTCGTGTGTTCGCCATCTCGTCCCTGAGCATTCTTTTCCTGACTGCCCTGCCTTCCGCCCAGAACCCGGGCGAGGTGCTGTGGCACCAGAAGATCAGCGCCGCCAAGGGCAACGGGCCGCGCGGCCTTCGCACGAACGACCAGTTCGGGCGTGGCGCTGCAGCGCTCGGGGACGTGGACGGCGACGGCGTCTGTGATCTCGCGGTCGGGGCCCTGGGCGACGACGACGGCACGGGCGACGACTCGCTCGCCTACGGCGCTTGCTGGATCCTTTTCATGCGCCGGGACGGGACCGTCAAGAGCAGCTACAAGATCAGCCGCACCTCGGGCGGACTTCCCCTCGACCCCGCCGACGAGTGGGGCCGGGCGGTGCGCGAGCTCGGCGACTGGGACCTCGACGGCATCCCGGACGTGATGGTCGGGACCTGCTACGACGACGACAACGGCACGGACAAGGGCGCCTTTTACATGCTCTTCCTGAACCGCGACGGTTCGGTGAAGGCGTGGAACAAGATCAGCGAGACCTCCGGCGGTTTCACGGGCGACCTGGACCCCGAAGACCAGTTCGGGCGCGGCATCCGCGTGCTCGGAGACCTGGACCTCGACGGCGTGCCGGAGATCGGTGTCGGCTCGCTGCGCGACGACGACGGCGGGTCGAATCGCGGCGCCTACTGGATCCTGTTCATGCGCCGCGACGGCACGGTGCGGACCTGGACCAAGCTCAGCGAGACCAAGGGCAACTTTCAGAGCAAGCTCTCCGACTACGGCGAGTTCGGCTTCGACGCCTGCGTGCTCGGCGATCGCGACGGCGACGGCATCCAGGACATCGCCATCTCCTCGCCCGACCAGAAGACCGACGGCAACCAGCAGGGCGCAGTCTTCATCGTCTACCTGAACCGCGACGGCACGGCCAAGGCCGACTTCCGCATCGCCGAGAACTACGCCGGCTTCAACGGCGAGATCCTGGACTACAACGACGAGTTCGGCTGCGCGGTCGACAACATCGGCGACCTGGACGGCGATGGTATCGCCGACATCGCGGTCGGCGCGGGCAAGGACGACGACGGCCCGCCGGGCTCCTTCGACCGTGGCGCGTTCTACGTGTTGTTCTTGAACGCGGACGCCACGGTCAAGTCGTGGCAGAAGATCAGCCGCCTCTCCGGTCGGTTCTACGGTTTCATCGACGACGCCGATCGCTTCGGGACCTCGCTGGCGTGTCCCGGTGACCTGAACGGCGACGGCATCGAGGACCTGTTCGTCGGTGTGCGCTTTGACGACGATGGGGGTTCGGCCGCGGGCTGCGAGCACTTCCTGGCGCTCAACGACGGCACCCTCACGCCGCCGGTCGCCAAGTTCCTCTACACCCCCAAGCGTGGCAAGGCGCCGCTCGAGGTCCGGTTCACGGACCAATCGACGGGCAACGTGACGGCCTGGGAGTGGAACTTCGGCGACGGCACCACCAGCGACGAACAGAATCCCCGCCACGCGTACCTCACGACCGGCTTGAAGAGCGTGTCCCTGATCGCGCGCGGTCCGGCCGGTAGTCACCAGCGCCTCCTGACCAAGATCATCAAGGTCGATCCGCCCGTCGCGCCGCTGGCCTCGTTCCAGGGCACCCCGCTCATCGGCATGGCCCCGCTCGCCGTGCAATTCAGCAACACTTCGAGTGGCCTGATCGCGAGCTCGGCCTGGGACTTCGGCGACGGCACGACCAGCAACGAGCGGAACCCGCTCCACGTCTACACGACCGCAGGCCGCTACACGGTCGCCGTGACGGTCGCGAACGAGGGCGGCGCGGATACCCGGACGCGGAGCGAATACGTCGTGGCGACAGACGTCCCCGCTCCCTCCGCGGACTTCGCCTGCGATGTCCTGGCGGGTGTCTCGCCGCTCGCCGTGCAGTTCCAGGACGCGAGCACCGGCGACGTGACGGCCTGGGAGTGGAGCTTCGGCGACGGCGCCACCAGCGGCGCGCAGAACCCGCAGCACACTTACTTGTTGCCCGGCGCCTTCACCGTTTCGCTCACGGCCACCGGCCCGGGCGGCCCGGACGTCGAGGCGAAGCCCGGGCTCGTCACGGTCGAGACTCCGCCCGCACCAGTGGCCGCCTTCGCGGCCGACGTGACGAGTGGCATCGACCCGCTCACGGTGACCTTCACGGATCTCTCGGTCGGCGTGGTCACGGGCTGGGCCTGGACCTTCGGCGACGGCTCGGTCGCGAGCACTCCGAATCCCACTCGCACCTACAGCGTGGCAGGCACCTACAGCGTGTCGCTCGTGGTCACGGGCCCCGGCGGCAGCGACGAACTGCTGCTGGTCGACTTGGTGAGCGTGCAAACGGTCGAGCGCGGCCTCGCCGATCCATCGTTCGAGGAGCAGGCTGCCGGGGCGCTGCCCGCCGGCGCATGGACACTGCTCGCGGGCGTCGAGCACCTGGTCGAACCCACGGGAGCCGCGCTCACGGACGGCCCCTACCCGAGCGACGGCCTCCAGTGGCTGCGGCTCTCCTCGGCCGGCACGAGCTTCGCCCTTCCGCCCGCGACTCCGGGCGGCGTGACGGTCCCCGCCACGGGCGGCGCCGGAGTCGAGCAGGGCTTCTACCTCGAGGACCCGCTCAGCGTGCTCGAGTTCGATGCCGCCTTCGTGCGCGGCGACGCGCTGCGCAACGACTGGATGAGCGTGGACCTCTCCGACGGCCTCACCACGGTCAATCTGTTCTTCGCCGATGGTTCCAGCGCCACGCCCGAGCTCTCGGACGTGCTCGGCTTGCCCCGCACCGCCCTGCGACGCGTGCGCGCCGAGCTGCGCGCGCTCTTCCCGGACTCGGTGCGCAACACGCGCTTCAGGCTGACGATCCAGGTCGGGAACGACGGCGACGACCTCGCGCCCTCCTTCG
>JANOGB010000248.1:0-4261 GCA_031413955.1 Planctomycetota bacterium
GACGGCCTCGTTCGCCTCGATCACGGACCTGATCCTGGCCGAGCCGGGCGCGCTGATCGGCTGCGCCGGCCCGCGCGTGATCGCGACCACGCTCAAGGTCGAGCTCCCGCCCGGCTTCCAGCGCGCCGAGTTCCTGCTCGAGCGCGGCATGATCGACGCGATCGTGAAGCGCTCCGAGATGCGCGAGACGCTGGCCAAGTTCATCGACTACTCGAAGGGCGCGCGCGTGTCGCACGGCGGCGGCGCGCTGCGCCCCAAGGGCCGGTCGTGAAGCGGGCAGAGAGGGCGGGCCGCCGATGACCCGTGAGCGCAACGGCCGTGAGGCCAAGCCCGAGAAGCGCGACAAGAAGGTCACGACCAAGTCGCTGCTGCTGATGAAGCAGGCGGGCAAGCGCATCGTCGCGTTGACCGCCTACGACTATCTGATGGCCGAGCTGCTCGACCAGGCCGAGGTCGACGTGATCCTGGTGGGGGACTCGGCCGCCATGGCCGTGCAGGGCCGGCACACGACGGTGTCGGTGACGATGGAGGAGATGCTCTACCACGCCGAGCTCGTCTCGAGCGCGGTCGAGCGCGCGCTCGTGGTCGGGGATCTGCCCTTCATGAGCTACCAGATCAACACCGACGAGGCCCTGCGCAACGCCGGGCGCATGGTGCAGGAGGCGCACGTCGAGGCCGTCAAGCTCGAGGGCGGCCAGTCGATCTGCGCCACGATCACGCGCATCGTCGAGGCCGGCATCCCCGTGATGGGCCACCTCGGCCTGACGCCCCAGTCGATCCACAAGTTCGGCACCTACCAGGTGCGCGCGACCGAGCCCGAGGAGGCCGACGAGGTGCGCCGCGACGCAAAGGCGCTCGAGAAAGCCGGCGCCTTCGCGATCGTGCTCGAGAAGGTGCCCGCCAAGCTCGCGGCCGAAGTCTCGAAGTCGGTCGCGATCCCGATCATCGGCATCGGCGCCGGCCCCGGCTGCGACGGCCAGATCCTCGTGAGCCACGACATGCTCGGCCTCTACTCGAAGTTCCACCCGCGCTTCGTGCGCCGCTACGCCGAGCTCGGCACGCAGATGAAAGAAGCCTTCGAACGCTACGCCAAGGACGTGCGCGGTGGCGACTTCCCGAGCGAGCGCGAGTCGTACTGAGTTCTCGGGTCCGTCCGCTCGGGCCGTGCGGACCGTGCCCTGGGGCACGCGTCGTGTCCAAGGGGATCGCAGGCCTTGCGGGGGCCGGCAACGTGCGTTATCCATGACCGGCCGGGCAGGAGAGGCACGAAGCACGCGAATGGACGAGGCGATCGACCACTTCCGCGGAGGAAGCGAACCTGACTGGCTCTTCCCCCTGATCTACGACGAGCTGCGCTCGATCGCGCGCGCGCACATGCGGCGGAACGCGGGTGAGGACGTCCTGCAGACCACGGCCCTGGTCCACGAGGTCTACCTGTGCCTGAAGGGCCAGGGGCGGATCCCGGCGAGCGATCGCAACCACTACCTCGCGATCGCGGCGCGAACCCTGCGGCGCGTCCTTGTCGATCACGTTCGCGCCCGCAACGTGGCCAAGCGTGGTGCGCACTGGGGGCGGGTCAGGCTCACGACCCGGCTCGTCGACGGAGCCGATCCCTCCATCGACCTGCTCGCGCTCGAGGATGCCCTCGTGAAGCTGGCCGAGGCCAGCGCGCGCCGCGCGCAAGTCGTGGAGCTGCGCTTCTTCGGTGGCCTCTCCGTCGAGGAGACGGCAGGGGTACTGGACGTCTCGCCCCGGACCGTGAAGGACGACTGGGCGATCGCCCGGGCCTTCCTGCACCGCGAGCTCGAGGGGGACGCCGGTGGCTGACGAGATCAGCAGCCTCTTCCTGCGCGTCCGCGAGCTCCCGCTGGGCGAGCGCGCGCGCTTCCTGGACGATGCCTGCCGGACGCGGCCCGAGCTCCGGCGAGAAGTGGAGTCGCTGCTGTCGCACGACCTCGACGGCGCGCGCTGGATGTCGGACCGGGAGCTCAGCCGGATGATGGGCGAACTGGCCTCCGCGGTCCTCGGCGAGGGCGAACCCGGCCTGGTCCGCCGGCAGCTCGGGCGCTACCCGATCCTCGGCGTGCTCGGGCGCGGGGGCATGGGCATCGTCTACCGCTCGCAGCAGGAGAGCCCACGGCGTCCGGTCGCGCTCAAGGTCCTGCGCTCGGAGCTGCTCACGCCCGCCGGATCGAAGCGTTTTCAGCGGGAGGTCGAGATCCTCGGCCGCCTGCGGCACCCGGGACTCGCCCAGATCTACGAGGCGGGCACGTGCGAGACCGAGCTCGGACCGCTGCCCTTTCTGGCGATGGAGCTGGTCGAGGGCCAGCCGTTGCTGGAGCACTGCGCGGGGTTGGACGTCGAGCAGAAGCTCGAGCGCATCGCGGCCATCGCCGACGCCGTGGACCACGCGCACCGCCACGGCGTCGTGCACCGCGACCTGAAGCCGAGCAACGTGCTGGTCGAGCCCTCCGGCCAGGTGAAGGTCCTGGATTTCGGCATCGCGCGCGATTTTCAGCAGACTACCACGCTCACCCTCAGCGGCCAGCTCGTCGGGACGCTGCCCTACATGAGTCCGGAGCAGCTCGCGGACGAGGAGGAGGTGGACGCGCGCGCGGACGTGTACGCGCTCGGCGTGTGCCTCTACCAGGTGCTCACCGGACGTCTGCCGCACCAGCTCGAGGGACGCTCGCTGGGCGAGGCGCTGCGGATCATCGAGCGCGGCGCGCTGCCACGCCTGGCGGCCCTCGTTCCCAGGCTCGGGCGCGACCTCGAGACCATCGTGCACACGGCCCTGGCCCCGGAGCGGGAGCGGCGCTACGCGAGCGCCGCCGAGCTGGCGCAGGACCTCCGGCGTTTCCTCCGGGACGAGCCGATCCTCGCGCGCCCGGTGAGCGTCCTCCACCGCTTGCGGCGGGGCATCCGGCGCCACCGCGCGCCCGTCGCCGTGGCGTGCACGGTCGTGCTCGCCCTCGTGCTCTTCTGGTCGGCGCGCCAGACCGTCCAAGCCCAGGCGGACCAGTTGCGGGTGGTCGAGGCCGGCCAGGTGTTGCAGGCCCTGCGGCAGAGAGCGGCGGCACTCTGGCCGCACGCCGCGGCGGACACGGAGCTGGAGAGCTGGCTCCACGACGGAGAGGTCCTCGCCGCAGAGCTCCCGCGGTTCGAGCGCTCGCTCGAGGGACTCAGATCACGCACGCGGTCCGCGGGGTGCCGCGTGGACCTTCGCGGAGGAGGGCGAGCAGCGCGCGCACGATCAGCTCTCACGCCTGGTGCGCGAGCTCGCGGTCTTTGCCGATCCCGATCCCGCGCGCGGGCTCCTGGCCGAGGTCCGCGAGCGCGCCCGGCACGTCGAGGCGCGCACCGCCGAGATCGCGGGAGCGCACGTCCCCGAGTGGAAGGCCTGTGTGGAGTCGGTCGCGAGGAGCCCGCGCTACGGCGGCCTGGTGCTCGAGCCCCAGGCGGGGCTCGTGCCCCTGCGCGCGGACCCGAGCTCCGGCCTGTGGGAGTTCTGGCACACCCCGAGCGGCGCGAGGCCGGAGCTCGATGCCGGCAGCGGTCGCTGGCGGATCCAGCTCGAGTCGGGGCTCGTGCTGGTCCTGATCCCGGCCGGAAAGTTCCTGATGGGGGCCCAGAACCTCGATGAGACGAAGCCGAACTGGGACTTCAACTGCCGCGACGACACGCTGCCGGTCCACGAGGTGAGCTTGCGACAGTTCTTCCTCTCCAAGTACGAGATGACACAGGCCCAGTTCGAGCGCCTGTCGGGCAGCACCCCGAGCTCCTGGAAGCACGAGGCGGAGCCCGCCTTCGGAGTCCATCCGGTCGAGCAAGTCAGCGCTGAAGACTTCGGGTCCCTGTGGCCGCAATGGGGCTTGGTTTTCCCGACCGAAGCCCAGTGGGAGTACGCCGCGCGCGCCGGTACGACCATGGCCTGGTTCGGCGGCAGCCCGATCGACGACCTGGCGCTCTACGCCAACCTCAAGGACCAGAGCTACGGACGCGAGCTCGACAGCGACGACGTCTTCGTCTCGTGGGACGACACCTACCCCGACCACGCGCCGGTCGGCTCCTTCGAGCCCAACGCCTTCGGCCTGCACGACACCTTCGGAAACGTCCTGGAGTGGTGTGCGGACCGCTACGGCTCCTACGAGCTACCCGTCGAACCCGAGTCCGGTGGCCGCGCCGTCTCGGAGCTCGAGCCAGGCGAGACCGTGCTGCGCGGCGGCAGCTACCAGTCCAACTTCAGCCAGGTGACGCCGTC
>JANOGB010000249.1:0-2363 GCA_031413955.1 Planctomycetota bacterium
AAATTTCTCGGGCCGGGCTACACCGTGAAGGCCTCGATGGGACACGTTCGGGACCTCCCGAAGAACAAGCTCGGGGTGGACGAGAAAACCTTCAAGCCAACGTACCAGGTCCTCGCCGGGCGGAAGAAGATCATCGACGAGCTGAAAAAGTTCGCCGAGAAGGCCGACACCATCTACCTCGCCCCCGACCCTGACCGTGAAGGCGAAGCGATTTGCTGGCACCTTGCGGAGGAGCTCAAGAAGTCGAAGAAGAAGATTTACCGGGTGATGTTCAACGAGATCACCAAGCGCGCGATCCTGCAGGCGATGAAGGAGCCTGGCGTGATCGACATGAACAAGGTCGACGCGCAGCAGGCGCGGCGCATCCTCGATCGGCTGGTCGGGTACAAGATCAGTCCGCTGCTCTGGGACAAGGTGCGCCGGGGACTCTCGGCCGGACGCGTCCAATCGGTCGCGCTGCGGATGATCGTCGAGAGGGAAAAGGCCAGGCTCGCCTTCAAGTCAGAGGAGTACTGGAGCCTCACCGCGAAGCTGGCAGCTTCGGAGCCGCCCCCGTTTGAAGCGAAGCTTCAGAAGCGCGATGGCAAGAAGCTCGAAATCCATTCCCAGGCTGAGATGGATGAGGCGCTCGCCGATCTGAAGGGAGTGCCGTACGTTGTGAAGGGTGTCGTTGCCAAAGAGAAGAAGAAGCACCCGATCGCGCCCTTCATCACGAGCAAGCTGCAGCAGGAGGGATACCGCCGGCACAGCTTCACGGTGAAGAAAACCATGATGCTGGCCCAACGCCTCTATGAAGGTATGGATCTCGGCGACCGCGGAACGGTGGGCCTCATCACATACATGAGAACCGACTCGACGCGCGTGTCCAGCGAAGCGCTGGAGTCTGTTCGCGCGTATATCACCGAGGCCTACGGGGCCGAGTATGTGCCGGAGAAGCCGCGCGTCTACGCCGCGCGAAAGCAGGCGCAGGAGGCGCACGAGGCGATTCGTCCGACCAGCCTCGAACTGAGCCCGGAGTCGCTCAAGCCCTTCCTCGCCAAGGACGAGTACAACCTCTATGTGCTGATCTGGAACCGGTTCGTCTCCTCGCAGATGGAGTCGGCCGTGTTCGACACGACCAGCGCCGACATCGACGCAGCGCGCTACACCTTCCGCGCGACTGGCGCGGTCATCAAGTTTCCCGGCTGGCTTGCCGTCTATGGCGGTGGCCTCGAAGCGCCGGAACCGAAGGAAGGGGGCCCGGCTGCCGCAGCACCTGCCGAGGATGACGCTCCCGACGAAGCAGGCGGCCTTCTCCCGGCCCTGACAGAGGGGCAGGAGGTCCGGTTGAACGGACTGGACCCCGCCCAGCACTTCACGCAGCCGCCGCCTCGATTCACCGAGGCGATGCTTGTGAAGGCGCTGGAAGAAAACGGCATCGGCCGGCCTTCCACCTACGCGTCCATCCTCGCGACCATTCAGAATCGCGAGTACGTCGACAAGGACAAGGGGAAGTTCGTCCCATCGGAACTCGGCGTCCTTGTCAGCGACCTGCTGGTCGAGTCGTTCCCCGACATCCTCGATGTGGCGTACACCGCCAAGATGGAAGAGGAGCTCGACGAGATTGAGGAAGGGCGGGTCAAATGGGTCGTGGCCATCAAGGAGTTCAACAAGAAGTTCTCGAAGGATCTGAAGATCGCCGAGAAGCAGATGCGCAACGTCAAGACCGAGGAGACCCCGACGGAGCACACCTGCGTGAAGTGCAGCAAGCCGATGGTCGTGAAATGGGGACGCTATGGGAAGTTCCTGGCCTGCACCGGCTATCCCGAATGCCGCAGCACCGCGGAGTTGGCGACTGTCAGCGCCCCCGCCGCCGCGCAGGATGGGGAGGGGGCCGCCGAAGGGGGAGCCACCCAGACCGCCGTTTCGCCCGCGTCACTGCACGAGGAGACCTGCGAGAAGTGCAGCAAGACCATGGTGGTCCGCCGCGGGCGATTCGGTCAGTTTCTCGCCTGCACCGGCTACCCGGACTGCCGCAATACCCGCAAGATTTCAGTGAGCGCTGAGGGCGAAGTGACGTCAGCCAAGGACCGGTTGCTTGAGGAGCTTTGCACCCAGTGCGGCAAGCAAATGGCGGTCAAGCACGGCCGGTTCGGGGAGTTCACCGCGTGCAGTAACTATCCCGAGTGTCGTTTCATCAAGCTGAAAGAGGTCGGCGTGCCGTGCCCGAAAGACGGCGGCGCCATCGTGGAGCGTCGGTCGCGTCGCGGCAAGAACTTCTTCGGCTGCGGCAACTACCCGAAGTGCGACTTCGTCGTCTGGTACAAACCGATCACGCGGGCCTGCCCCGACTGCGGCGCCGCCTTCCTGATGGAAAAGAAGAC
>JANOGB010000250.1:0-9032 GCA_031413955.1 Planctomycetota bacterium
CTTTCTTCTTTGCCTTTCCTTCCTGAACGGAAGAAGAAAGAAAAGAGCAGAGCCGGGCTGGAGCCCGGCGCTCCCGGCTATCCCGGCAATCCGCGCGACAGCTCGCGCTTCAGCCAGGCCCGCGCCATGGTCCACTCGTCGGCCACATGGCGCGGCTTGACGCCCAGGATCTCGGCCGCCTCTTCGTTCGTGAGGCCGCCGAAGAAGCGCAGCTCGACGATGCGCGCCTGGCGCTCGTCGAGGTCGCGCAGCTTCTGCAGCGCGGAATCCAGGTCCAGCAGGTCGACCGGGGGACCGTCGCCCATGGCGACCTCGTCGTGCAGCGTGACGCGGTCGCGGTCGCCGCCGCGCTTCTTGGCTCCGCGCCGACGGGCACGGTCGACCAGTTCGTTGCGGATCACGGTCGCCGCCAGGGCCACGAACTCGACGCGCTGGAGGCCCTGGTACTCGCTGGCGCGCGAGAGCTTGATGTAGCACTCGTGCACGAGGTCGGTGGCGTCGAAGGTCAGCCCCCGCCCGCGGCCCAGCGCCCTGTCGGCGAGGTCGCGCAGGGTCGCGTACATCTCGGCCATGAGCTCGTCCATCGAGCGCGCGGGCCGGGACTCGCCGGACTCGGTCAACGGCGCGCCTCCGCGGAGCTCGGCTCGCCGCGTTCCCGGACGCGAAGCTGCTCGAGCTGCGCACGCGCCAGCGGGATGTCGCCGCGCGAGCCGTTCATGCTCTCGAGTGTTTCCACCGTGTCGTCCAGCACGTACAGGGCGTACTCCTTATCGTCCGCGGAGGCAATGACTCCGGCGCGATCCGCGCGCTCGATCCAGAGGCGCCCCTGGTCGCGGAAGGTCCGGTACTCCTCCAGGTGCGTCTCCTCGAGCGCGGCCCGGACGAGCCAGTCCTCGAGCCCGTGGATCGTGGGATTGGGGCGCATCCGCTCGGCCTCGACCTTCAGAGCCACGATCTTCCCACGGATCCGCTGGCGCTCGTTGAGCTCGCGGTAGAAATCGCGCGCGATCTGGTTCACGCGCACCTCGTGCCCGCGCTGGATCATCACGTACGACACGTACTGCGCCGCGCTCAGCGCCAGGAACAGCGCCAGGACCGCCGCGGCCAGCAGGCGGTGCCGGCGCACGAGCTTCCACGTGACGTACAGCGAGGTCGGCTTGCGCGCGCGGATCGGGCGGTGATCGAGGTAGAGCCGCAGGTCCTCGGCGAACTCGGCCGCCGAGGCGTAGCGCTGCTCGGGCTCCTTGGCCAGCGCCTTGCCGAGCACGGTCTCGAGATCGCCCTTGAGCTCCTTGCGCACCGAGCCCGCGGCGATCGGCTCCTCCTCGCGCACGCGCCGCACGGCCTCGTGCAGCGCCAGGTTCTCGGTCGGGATCGGCAGCCGTCCGGTCAAGAGCTCGTACAGGATCACGCCCAGGGAGTAGACGTCGCTGGCCGCGCCGACCTGGCCGTGGGCGCCGGCCTGCTCGGGGCTCATGTAGGAAAGCGTGCCGACCAGCTGGCCGGTCTGGGTCGCGTGCGACGAGTCGCCCAGCGGACGCGCCACGCCGAAGTCGAGCACCTTGGGCTCGCCGCGCTCGTCGATCACAATGTTCGAGGGCTTCAGGTCGCGGTGCACCACGCCGCGCTCGTGGGCGTAGTGCGCGGCCTCGGCCACCTGGCTGACGATCCTCAGCTTGGCCGCGAGGCCGAGGCTGTGCGCGGTCACGTGTTCGTGTAGCGCCTCGCCCTCGACGTACTCCATCGCGAAGAACGGGCGCCGGCCGGTCTCGGTCTCGGCCCAGCCGGCCTCGTAGACGCGCGCGATGCCGGAGTGGCTCAGGCGTCCGAGCAGCTCGGCCTCGCGCTCGAAACGCTCGAGCTGGCGCGGCGAGGCGCTGTCGAGCCGCAGCAGCTTCAACGCCACCGCACGCCGCGGCGAGTCCTGCTCGGCCAGGTACACCACGCCCATGCCGCCGAAGCCGAGCGGGCGCTGGATGCGGTACGCGCCGATGCGCTCGGGGTGCGAGAGGGGCCTGGGCTCCTCGGCCGGCAAGGCGTCCTTGGCCGGCTGCGCCAGGAACTCGCCGAGGCTCTCTTCGTGGCTCAGGAGTCCCTCCACCTCCGCGCGCAGCGCCGCCTGGCCCGCGCAGCGCTGGTCGAGGAAGTTCTGCCGTTCCTGCCGATCCAGTCCACGCGCCTCGAGGTAGAGGCGCTTGATCGTCTGGTAGGTGGGCGCGTCCACGGATTCCCTGCTCGGTAGCCGAGCACGGAGACTTGATGGTACCCGCGCCGGGTCCCTGGCCCGACCGGGCTAACGCGGGACGGGCGCGACCGTGATTTCCAGCGCGAATCCGGGCTGATCGGCGCGCTCCGAGCCACTGCCGATGCGCAACGGGCCCCGGCGGCCGTCGGAGAGCTCGAGGCGCTGATCGAAGCGCAGCACGCGCGGCTCGGGGCGCTCGATCGGCCCGAGCAGGTCGTAGCCCGATTCCAGCTGCGCGATAGGCGAATCGAAGAGCTGCGCCAGCCCGCTCGCCTCGATGCTCGTCTCACCGAAGGTGAGCGCCAGCGCCAGGCCCTCGAAGATCGAGCCGACGTACGGGTCCGGCACGGCCGCACCCTGGGCGACCTCGACGTCGAAGCCGGTCACCGCGGTCTCGCCGCGCGCGAGCACCAGTCCGGCGCTCGAGCCCGCCAGCAGCGGCACGTGGATGCGCACGGGATGGATGGCCTCGCGCCCCTGGGCGCGCAGTTCGACGCCCACGTCGTAGAGCGTCGTCGAGCGCCGCACCGACTTCACGAGCCGGTCGAGCTGCGCGGCGGCGTCGCGGTCCCAGGCCGGATCGGTCACGATCAGGATCCACGGACCGAAGCGGCGCCAGATCGAGAAGCGCGCCTTCAGCCATTCCAGGAGGAAGCTCGAGAAGTCGCCGTCGAACTTGGCCACCGCCATCGGCTGCAGGGCTCCGTGCTCGTCGACCCACGGCTCCGCCTCGGTGTGCAGGCTCCCGGGGCGGAAGAGCCCTGCGTCGAGCGCGATCAGGGTGCGATTGGTGCGCGGGATCGGACGCACGACGTAGGAGCTCATCGCGCCGCCGAGGCGCCGGATGAGCACGATCTCGCGCGCGCTGGCGGCGCCCATGCGCGCCTCGAGCGTCAGGACCAGGGCCTTGCCCTCCGGCAGGAAGGTGTCGAAGGCGAGCCCGCGCGCCAGGACCGAGGGCGACTGGATGCCGCGGGGGCCATCCAGGACCTCCATCTTCCCGCCCTCGAGGTGGTTGACGAGCCCTCGCAGAGTCAGCGGCTGCTCCTGGATCTTCTCGACCAGCTCCGAGCGCATGTAGAGCACCGAGAGCGCCACCCCGCCGGGCGCGGATCGTCCGTGCAGGACCAGGCGTGTGCCCTCGCGCGTGGCGCTCATCACCGGCGCGTAGACGAACATGTTCTGCGCGATCTCGACGTCGTAGTCGAACTGGAACGGCATGCTCCGGTAGGCGTCGAGGCGCGCGGTGCGACCCGCGCACAGCTCGAGCGAATAGCTCCTGTGCTGCGCCCCGCGCGCGATCTGGGCCGCCACGAGCTTCGTGGCCTCGTCCTCGCTCAGGGTGCCGGCGGGCACGAGCTCGCCACCGCCCTCCGCCACGCCGAGGACGTCGACGCGCACCGGAATCGTCCCGGCCAGCGCCGTGGCGAGGCCGTCCAGCACGGCGCGCACCTGCTCCTGCAAGGCCGCCGGCGCCAGGACGTTCAGGGAATGACCCTCCACCAGGAGCTCGCGTCCCTCGCGGCGCAGCTCGTCGCCGAGGACCTGCGTCAAGAGGTCCAGGAGCTCGAACGCCGCCAGGTCGGCGTACTTCAACGACCCCTCGATCGTCTCGAGCTCCTTCTGCCTGTACGGGCTCGCCACCGGCGGCTCGAGCAGGGTCTGGCTCCAGCCCGGGCCCGCGTCCCAGCGCGGCAACACCGCCCGCAAGTCGTAGGTGACGAGCACGCTGTCCTCGGACTGAGAAGCGACGGTCGGCGCGCCCGCGAGAACGAGGGCCGCCGAGAGCAAGGGAACGAGCGAGAACGAGGTCATAGGGTGTCCTTCGGATCCGCAGAAGCGACGGCCAGCTCGGCCAGCGCGCCGTCCAGGGCGCGCGCGAGGCGATGGACCAGCACGGTTTCGCCCGGGTTCGCGCCCTCGAGGGCGCGCAGGACGGGACGCAGGCTGGCGGGAGAACACCGCGCAAGCACGCGCTCGACGCCCGGCACGCCGAGCCGCGCGTGGATCGAGAGCAGGCAGGCCGCCGTGTGGCGCCGGTCCCCGGCCGCGCGCGTGCCCAGCTCGTCGAGCAGCAGCTCCGCATCCTCCGCCGTGCCGAGCTCGCCTACCGCCAGCGCCGCCCACTGGCGGTCGTCGGACTCGAGAGCCTCGCTGAAGGCGAGCGGCACGAGCGCGCGCGCCGCGCCCGGGTGCTCGCTCTCGATCAAGAGCTCGAGCCAGGGACGAAGCGCCTCGTGCTGGCGCGCGATGAGCTCGCGCGTGAAAACCTCGCCGCGCTCGGCGTCGCGCTCGAGCAGCCCCACCAGCAGGCGCTTCACGTCCTCGCGCGGCACACGGCCGCCCTGGGCGAGGCGCAGCAGCGAGCCGAGCGGCCCGGTATCCGGAAAGCTCGCCAGGGTCTCGAGCGCCAGCACGCGCTCGCGGTGCGTGGCGCAGCGTTCCTCGAGCCAGGGAAGCGCCTCGAGCGGCTGCAGGAAGAGGAGCGCGCGGTAGGCGAGGTCGCCCGGAAGCCGCTCGTGCTCGAGCGTGCGCGCGAGCTCGGGCCCGGCCCCGGCCACGAGCGGCAGGCGGGCCAGGATCGCCGTGCTCTCGCTGTGGTCACTCGCGCACTCGGCAGCGAGACGCAAGAGGCTCGTCACGCCCGCCGGCCCGGTGCTGGTCAGGGCGTCGAGCAGCGCGGCGCGCGACGGGATCGAATCCGCCCGCGCGTTCCGTGCCGCGCGTTCCAGCGTGTCGGCCGTGCGCGGCCCCCCGATCCGGCACAGTTGCCGCAAGGTGCGTACGGCGAGCTCGGGCTCGGACAGCGCGGGCTCGAGCCCGCTCACGGCTGGCTCACCCAGGGCGCCGAGCGCGTCCAGCACGCCGTCCGCGGTCTCGGGCCGCGCCAGCGCCCGCGCGAGCGCGGGTACGGCCCCCGCCTCGCCCAGGTTCCCGAGACAGCGCGCGGCGGCCAGCACCACGGCCGGATCCGGAGACTCGAGCAGGCCCTCCACGAAACGCCGCACGGGCCAGCCGGCCTGCGCCACCTCGCGCGTTCCGCCGGAGAAGCGCTCGCGCGCACGGACCTCGTCCGTGCCGGCGAGGCCGAAGCCATCCAGCAGCGCCGCGCGCACCGTGATCTCGACGCTGGCCGGAGTCCAGTCGCGGCTCTCGGCCGCCTCGGTGATCTCGGGCGCGAGGCCTGCGTCCGGAACGGGCTCGTACCGTCCGCGCAGCAGCAGCAGGAGCGCCGCGGAAACCAGCGCGAGGGCGCCGCTCGCGATCAGCGCGCCCCTGCGCGTGCGGCGCGGACGCCACGCCGCGCCCTCTCCACCGTCCGTCTCCCCTGCGGCCAGGCGCGCGAAGACGGCGCGCGCGGCCGCCTCCACGTCGGCCGCGGTGGGCGGCGGATCGCCCGGACCCTCGAGCAGCTCTTGCAGCCCGCGCGCACGGCGCTCGTACTCCGCGCAGGCCCGGCACCGAGCGGTGTGCTCCTCGAGCTGGAAGCGCTCCTCGAGGGCCAGCTCGCGTTCGAGCGCGGCATCGACGCAGCGGCGCGCGACGCGGCAGCGAGTCACGTCCTCCCCCTCTCGACTCGCGCGCCATCGCGCTCGACGAGATAGGGCGCGAGCAAGCGCAGGAGGAGCTTGCGCGCCTTCATGACGCGCGTGCGTGCGGTCTCGGGCGTGACCCCGGTCAGGAGCGCGATCTCCGCGTACTCGAGCTCTTCACGCGTGCGTAGCAGCAGCGCGACGCGCAGGGTCGGGCTCAACGCCTGCAGGGCGTCGGCCAGGACGCGGCGCAGCTCGCGGCCTTCGACCAGTCCATGGGGCTCGCGGCCGCCGCACAGCTCGGCCGGGAGCGGCGAAAGTTCGACGCGCTTGCCGTGGGCGCGATAGTGATCCTGAGCGAGGTGCACGAGGATGCGCCGCAGCCAGCCGGCGAAGCTGCCTTCCGCTCGATAGAAGGACAGCGAGCGGAAGGCTCGCACGAAGCACTCCTGCGCCAGGTCCTCCGCATCTTCGGGGTTGCCGAGCAGCCGGAAGGCCAGCGCGTGGACGCGCGCGTAGTGCAGGCGCAGGAGCTCCTCCTGGGCGAACCGTTCGCCGGCCCGGGCGCGCGCGATGCGCTGGAGCTCGGCGCGAGTCGGAGACTCGGGCCCTCCTTCGGCGGCGAACGGGTCCAGGTCCTTCATGGGGCTGTACTACTCAGGATCGGAAGCTTGCCGGAGCGCGAAGGGCTCGTGCGGCGAGATGGGTGAGGCGGTGTGGAGAGGCTCTCCCGGGAGGGCTTGGTGGCGGCTTCGCCGCTCTGTGTAGCTCGGCAAGCGGCTCCAGAGACGGAAAAAGGCCGCCGCCGTCGACGGCATTCCCCGGGGAATCCCCGGACACCCGAAAAAGCCCGTCGATGCAGCCAGAACCGGCCGCCCGGCTAGACTAGCTCGTCTATGCGGCGGTTTTCTGCTCGCCGGGTGGGACGAAGTAGCCGATGGCCTGGTTCACCCGCCGCAGGAACTCGTCGGGCGCCATCGGCAAGAGCAGGTAGTCCTGGGCGCCGCTCTTCAGGGCCTCCTCGCGGAACGGCCGCGGGCGATAGATGCTCGAGCACAGGACGATCGGGAAGCTGCGTGCGGGCATGAGCTCGGCGATCGCGCGGGCGGCTTCGAAGCCGTTCTTGCCCTCCAGGAGAGTGTCGAGCAGCACCAGGTTGGGCTCCGGGGGGCGCTGCAGGGCGGCTTCCAGCGCCGAATAGCTCGTGAAGAGGCGCACGAAGTAGCCGGACAGCTCCAGGGAATGCTTGCGCCACTCGGGGCTCTCTTGCTGATCGTGGGCAAAGAAAATCGTGCGCATCGTCAACCTCCCGCCGTCGCGACCAGGACTTCGTGCAGCGTCGTCAGACCCGCGCGGGCCTGACTCAACCCGTGCGCGCGCAAACTCATGAAGCCGTCGGCCTGCGCAGCCTGGGCGAGGGCCTCGGGATTCGCGCCTTTTTCGAGCTCACGCCGCAGCCCGGAAGTGACGCTCAGCACCTCGAACAACCCGAGGCGCTGGGAGAAGCCGGTGCCGTGGCACGCCTCGCAGCCCTCGCCCACGAAGTAGGTGGCGCCATCGCTCGGCAGGTCCAGACGCGTGCACAGCGCGTCATCCGGTGCGATGGGTGTCTTGCAGCCCGTGCAGATGCGCCGTACGAGACGCTGAGCGAGGACGCCACGCACGACGTCGGCCAGCAGGTAGGGCTCGAGTCCCAGGTGCACGAGGCGCGTGAGCGCTTCCAGCGCGCTACGCGCGCGCTGTCCCGCGAGGATGCTGTGCCCCTCGAGAGCCGCAGCGAGCAGGCTGCGGGCCAGGCCGTCTCCTTCGATCTCGGGCACGACCAGGAGATCGGGATCCTGACTGAGGAGCGCCTGTACCCGAGCCGCGGGATCGAGCTTCGCGTGGCCAGCGTCACGCACGTACAGGACGCCGTCGAGCTCGTTGTCGAGGTGTTCCGCGAGCACGAGGACCTTCCTGTCTCGAGTCGCCTGGCGCGCGAGCACGGCGTTCAGCGTGGTCGTGCGTCCGCTACCGGCCGGCCCCGCCACGAAGAACAGCCCGTCCCGGGCGGCAAGGATCGCCTCGAGCCGCGTGAGCTGCTCGTGCGCCAGGCCGAGATGCCCGAGGTCGCGGTGTTCGCGCTGGCTACCCAGCACGTGCAGCACGGCACTCTCGCCGTGCAAGGTGGACAGAATGGCGACACGGACCTCGTAGTTCTGCTTGCGGAACAGGAACGAGATCGTGCCTTCGCGCGCCTGGGGCGACTCCCCTTCCTTGGGCACGTCGCCGGGACTGCCGATGTGCGCGAGCGCCTTCAGGCAGGTGCTCACGGGACGTACCCAGGAGCCGGGCAGTCTGGAATGCTCGTGCAGCGCGCCATCGACCCGGAAGCGCACCGTGAGCTCGTCGCGCCGCGCCTCGAGATGGACATCGCTTGCCCGCTGCTCGAAGGCCTGCTGCAGGAATCCGCGCACGCAGTCCACCACCGCGCGATCTTCCGGCGCAGCTCCAGCCGTGGCAGCTCCAGCCGTGGCAGCTCCTGCCGGCGCAGCTACGGCCGTGGCAGTTCCGGCCGTGGCAGCTCCGGTAGCAGTAGCTCCGGTGAGAGTAAGAGGCACGCGCTCGGGAACCTCGCGAGGGACGGAAAGAACGGCTCGCGACGCGGGCGCGGACGGTACGTCGTGGCTTGCGACTCTGCTCTTCGGCGCGCCGAAGACCTGGTCCAGGAGCCCGAGGATGACGCTGGGCTCGGCGTAGACGGGAAAGATGCGCGTGGCGAGGATGTGGGCCAGCTCCTCCAGCGCCTGGGGATCGCTCGGGTCCTCGAGCGCCACGGTCGTGTGGCCCGCGATCTGGTTCAGGGCCAGTGCGCGCAGCCGGCGCGACACTGTCTCGCCCAGCTTGGCGGCCACGCGCGCTTCGACGATGCCGCTCGTCAGGTGGATGCACGGGAAGCGCGCCTGATGACGCAGCGCCTCCACCATGTCGGCTTCCGTGACGAAGCCGAGCTCGACCAGCGACTGGCCCAGCTTCAAGCCGAACCCCTCGCGATGCTGGAGCGCGAGCGCGAGCTGCTGCGCGCTGATCTTGCCGCGGTCGAGGAAGTACTGCCCGACCGGGACTGGCTGACGAACGGCGGATTGAGTCACAGGAAACCCGTTCCGGGTCTATCGACCCCATGCCGCCCAGGGTTGAGCGGCCTCAGCCGGGAGCGCCGGGCTCCAGCCCGGCTCTGCTTCTGCTCTTCTTGCCTTCTTCTTCGGAGAGAGGAA
>JANOGB010000251.1:0-16365 GCA_031413955.1 Planctomycetota bacterium
GGCTGGAGCCCGGCGCTCCCAGGGTGAACAGAGCGCGCAAGACCCTGGACCCGCGAGTACCATCTCGTCTGCACATGGGTCGTCAATGGCTGCAGAAGAAGCGCGAGATCAACGCAAACAAGCGCGCGAAGATCAACTCGAAGTTGGTCCGGGAGATCACCATGGCCGCCAAGCTGGGCGCGCCCGATCCTGCCTTGAACGCGCGTCTGGCGGTGGCGGTCGAGGCCGCGCGCAAGCTGTCGGTCACGAACGACACGATCGCGCGCGCGATCAAGAAGGGCAGCGGCCAGGGCGGCGACTCCGCGAATTTCGAGCTCGTCACGTTCGAGGGCATGTCGCCGCGGAACGTGCCCGTGATCATCGAGTGCCTGACCGACAACCGGAACCGGACCGCGCCCGACATGCGCGCGCTGTTCAAGAACGGCCGGTTCGGCGCCAAGGTCCTGTTCCTGTTCGATCACCTGGGCATCATCGAGGCCACGCACACGACGGCCGGGCTCGACATCGAGGCCGTGGCGATCGAGGCCGGAGCCCAGGACGTCGAACCGCTCGAGGACCTTCCGGAAGAGGGTACGGGCGCGCGCTTCTTCACCGAGCCCACGGATCTCGACACGGTCACGAGCACGCTGCGCTCCGCGGGCTGGTCCGTGACGCAGTCCGAGATGGGCTACCGGTCGAAGGAGAGAACGCAGCTCTCGCCCGCGGAACGACTTGCGCTCGAGAACTTCCTCGAGCCCATCGACGATCACGACGACTGCCACCGCATCTACAGCGTGTGACGCCGGTGGACCGGGGACCATCCACTTCCCCCCCAGGTGAACCGGGCCGGATCCGGCCGGGGGGCGCGGATTCCCCCGAGATTCCGGGCTCGGTCCCGGGCCATCATCGATACCTTGACGATCTTTCCGGTCCCAGTCCGAACCGGGCCGCGTTGCCGGAAGCACGCCCCTGCGCATGCGCTTCTCGTCCCTGATCCTGTTGCTGGCCTTGCCCGTCACCGCGCAACAACCGCGGCAGAATGGCGTGCAGGCCAGCCAAGGTCCCGACCCCTTGACGCCGGACAGGCCGGAGACGCCGGCGCGCGTCTGGTACGCGGGGGACACGCACGAGCACCTGCAGACCTGCAGCGGCAATGCGCGTCCGATCGAGGAGATCCTCGACCGCATGACAGCCGAGCAGCTCCAGGTCGCGAGCGTGCTCGTCTGGGGTGCGCGCTTCGAGAGCGGGTTCACGAGCTTCGTCTGTCTCGTCCAAGGAGAGCCCGACGCGAACTCTTCGTTCCAGCGCATCTTGCAGTACGGGGTCGAGACCTCCGGGCTGGATTGCGGCAAGTGGGGCCATCTCACCGGGCTCGGCTTCGGGCCGGACGAAGCCCGCATCGCCTTCGGAGCGCTGGCGCTCGGCGACTGTGCCGACATGAGCGGTCTCGGCCTGGGCTTCGAGGGCGGCGACGGCACGGGGGCGCTGAACTCCTGCGCGGCCGAGCGCTTCTACATGGCCCCCGGCTCGGTGTGCGGCTATGCGCACAGCATCTGGCCGCTCGGCCTGTACCGCTCGAACGGCTACGACTGGCAGACGAACCTGGTCGCCAGCGGGTTCACGACCGATGCGCGCTGTCTCGATCCCGAGCAGCCGCTCGCCATTCCGAACCTCTTCAGGTTGATCGAGGACGGCACCAGCGTGCTCGCCGAGTTGCAACGCAGCTTCTTCCCGCTGCTCGGCGCCGTCGATGCCGTGCTCGGCGAAGCCCAGTTCTTCGAGACCACGGTCCTGGCCCCGGCTTTTCCCGTGCCCTTCAACCCGCCGGGGAACTGGCACGGTCTGTACTACAAGCTGCTCTCGGCCGGCCTGCGCGTGAGCATCGCCGGCGGCAGCGACAGCGTGTGCGTGCTCGGCGGCGTGACGGAGTTCCCGCAAACCCACGTCTGGCTCGACGAGCCGCTCACCTATGGCGCCTGGACCCGTGGCCTGGCCGCGGGACGCACGACGCTCGGGGTACCGGGCTTGCGGCTGGACCTGCGCGTGAAAGAGAAGTACGTCGGCGAAGAGGTCCACCTCGACACGCTGGAACCGGCGGCCGCCGTGAACGTCGAGATCGAGAGCGCCACCGCGCTCGACGATTGCGTCGAGCTGATCATCGACGGCGAGGTGGCTGCTTCCCTGCCCGTCACGCTCGCCACCGGCGGAACGACCCAGCTCTCCTTCGGCGCCATACCGTTCAAGGACAGCGCCTGGGTGGCGGCGCGGCTGTGCTCGCAACGCGCGCACACGGCCGCCGTCTACGTGATCCACGAGGATCGGCCGATCGGCGACTGCAACGCGGCCGAGTACTGGATGCTGTGGTGCGACATCGTCGCCAAGAAAGCGCTCGAGTCTCCCCAGCTCGCGATGTTCGGGACCCAGGAAGGGGAGGCCCTGGGGCGGATCGCGCGCGCGCGCCGCGCCTTCAAGAGCTACCGCGACCTCGACGGTTTCGATCCTGCCTGGACCGTCGAGCGTTACGGCCGGTCGACCGCCGGCTGTCGCGGCCCGATCGCCATCGGGACGAACGGCCCGGCCGCGAGCGGGCAGAGCCTGCTCCTCACCTGCGTCAACGCGCCACCCGAGGCCGAAGGTGTCGTCTATCTGTCGCGCGCCCAGGACACGGCCGGGACCTGCGACGGCGACGTGCGCCTGTTGGTGCGCACGGACCCGGGCTCCCTGGTGGGGACGTTCCCTGCGCACTCGACCCGCAGCGGCTATGCGGAGGCCCTGATCCCGAGCCTGCCGACCTCCGAGCCATTCCTCCACGCCCAGTTCGTCTGGACCAATCCGCCGGGCTGCGCCAGCGTGGCCTGCGGAGGGGGCGCGGCGGACCGCAGCGCGAGCGACGGCCTGCGCATGCTGGTCCAGGCGCCCATCCTGGCGTCGATCGCGGTGACGCCGATCCAGCCCTCGATCGCCCTGGGCACGAGCGCGCAGTTCACGGCGATGGGGACCTTCGAGGACGGCTCCACGCAGGATCTGACGGCCACGGTCACGTGGAGCTCCTCGAGCGCATCCGTGGCCACGATCAGCAATGCTCCGGGGAGCCAGGGCCTCGCGAGCAGCGCCGCGGTCGGCGTCACGACCATCTCCGCCACCGATTTCACGAGCGGGATCGGCGGCGCGACCACCCTCACCGTCACGTCCGCGGTCCTGTCCGCGCTCGAGGTGACGCCCACCAACGCCTCGATCGCGCTGGGGACGAGCGCGCAGTTCACGGCCACGGGGATCTTCAGCGACAGTACGACCCAGGACTTGACGGGCTCCGTCGCCTGGAGCTCCTCCGACGCGGGCGTGGCCGGCGTGAGCAATGCTCCGGGCAGCCGGGGTTTTGCGACCAGCCTGTCGGTCGGCAGCACGAGCATCTCCGCCACGGATCTCCTGCGCGGGATCAGCGGCGCGACCACGCTCACGGTGACGCCTGCGGTCCTGACCGCGCTCGAGGTGACGCCCACCAATCCCTCGATCGCGCTGGGGACGAGCGCGCAGTTCACGGCCACCGGGATCTACAGCGACGACACCACGCAGGAGCTGACCGGCTCGGTCACCTGGAGCTCCGCCAACATGCTCGTGGCCCTGGTCAGCAATGCCCCGGGCAGCGCAGGACTCGCGAGCAGCGTCTCGGTCGGCGTCACGTCCATCGCCGCCATCGATCCTGAGAGCGGGATCAGCGGCGCGACCACGCTCACGGTGACGCCCGCGGTCCTGACCGCGCTCGAGGTGACGCCCACCCAGCCCTCGCTCGCGCTCGGGACGACCCAGCAGTTCACGGCCACAGGGATCTACAGCGACAACACGACCCAGGACCTGACCGACGCGGTGACGTGGAGTTCGGCGATTGCCACGGTGGCCGCGATCAGCAATGCGCCGGGTAGCGCGGGACTCGCGACCAGCCTCTCCGTCGGCGCCACCTCCATCGCCGCCACCGATCCTGAGAGCAAGATCAGCGGCGCGACCACGCTCACGGTGACGCCCGCGGTCGTGGTCGCCGTCGAGGTGACACCCACTCAGCCCTCGATCCCGCTCGGGACGATCCAGCAGTTCACGGCCACGGGGATCTACAGCGACAGCACGACCCAGGACCTGACCGGTGCGGTCACCTGGAGCTCCTCGCGCGCCTCCGTGGCCGCCATCAGCAATGCGCCCGGCAGCCAGGGACTCGCGACCAGCGTCTCGATCGGTGGAACGACCATCGCGGCCACGGAGCCCGAGAGCGGGATCAGCGGCGCGACCCTGCTCACGGTGTCCCCGGCGGTGGCGATCTCCCTCGCCGTGCTACCCGCCGACTCCTCGATCCCGCTGGGGACGACCCAGCAGTTCGCGGCGCTCGTGAGCTACAGCGACGGCACGACCCAGGACCTGACCGGCGCGGTCACGTGGAGCTCCTCGAGCGTAGCCGTGGCGACGATCAGCAATGCTCTCGGCAGCCTGGGCTTCGCGACCAGCGTCTCGGTCGGCGAGACGACCATCGGCGCCACGGATTCCGAGAGCGGGATCAGTGGCACGACCACGCTCACCGTCACGCCGGCGGTCGTGCTCTCCGTCGCGGTGTTGCCGGCCGACCCCGCGATCCCGCTCGGGACGACCCAGCAGTTCACGGCGCTCGCGACCTACAGCGACGGCACCACCCAGGACCTGACGACCTCGGTCACGTGGAGTTCCTCGAGCGCAGCCGTGGCGGAAGTCAGCAATGCACCCAAGAGCCAGGGGCTCGCGACCAGCGTCTCGATCGGCCAGACGACCATCGCGGCCTCGGAGCCCAAGAGCGGGATCAGCGGTGCGACCACTCTCACGGTGACGCCAGCGGTCGTGATCTCCGTCGCGGTGTCGCCGGCCGACCCCGCGATCCCGCTGGGCACGTCCCAGCAGTTCACGGCGCTCGCGACCTACAGCGACGGCACCACCCAGGACCTGACGACCTCGGTCACGTGGAGTTCCTCGAGCGCAGCCGTGGCGGAAGTCAGCAATGCCCTCGGCAGCCAAGGCCTCGCGACCAGCGTCTCGGTCGGCAAGACGACCATCGCGGCCACGGATCCCGAGAGCGGCATCAGCGGTGCGACCACGCTCACGGTCACGCCCCCGGTCCTGGTCTCCATCGCGGTGACGCCGAGCCACCCGACGATCCCGCTCGGAACGTCCCGGCAGTTCGCGGCGCTCGGGACGTACAGCGATGGCACCAGCCAGGATCTGACGACCTCGGTCACGTGGAGCTCCTCGAGACCGGCCGTGGCCACGATCAGCAATGCCCCGGGCAGCGAGGGCCTCGCGACCAGCGTCTCGGCCGGCGTCACCACCCTCACCGCCACCGACCTCGCGAGCGGGATCAGCGGCGCGACCACGCTCACCGTCCGAGCGGTCTTGCTGTCCATCCAGGTGACGCCAGCCAACCCCGCGATCCTGGTGGGCAGGACCAAGCAGTTCACCGCGCTCGGCACCTACAACGACGGCAGCACGCAGAACCTGACCGCCGCGGTCACCTGGAGCTCCTCGCTCGCTGCGGTGGCCACGATCAGCAACAGCCCGGGAACCAGCGGCCTGGCCAACGGCGTGGCGGCCGGCCTCACGACCATCACCGCCACCGATCCCGAGAGCGCGGTCAATGGCGCGACCACGCTCAGGGTCCTCGGGAACTGATCTTCTATTTCGCGTCCCTTGCACGGGGGGCAGGGCTTAGAGCGCTTGTTGCAGCTCGCTCTCGAAGGCTCTGTATGCGGTGAGCTGCCGGAGCGGGGAAAAGTCCTCGGTGTAGTCGGCCACCAGGTGCACGCAGCGCCCGATGTCTCGCTGGAAGCGTTGTCGTCGGCGTGGGGACTCGTGTTCCGAGGCTTCGAGCAATAGATCCCGGAGTGTTTCCTTGGGACTGGGCAGGCTCTCGAGCCGCGAGACCTTCGGAATGTCGAGGTGAATGTGACCGTTGGGGTTTCCGGCTGCCCTGCGGATGGCCTTCTCGTCGATGAGGAGCCACGCCTCCGTCATTCGGACGGGTACGACTCGGACGATACCGTCCTTGGTCATAGGAATCTCCCCACGCCTGACATCGAGCGACTCTCGCTCGGCATCACGATGGACGAAGAGGATGTCAGGGCGCAACGCTCGGGAGACACGCTCGATTTCCGGCTGAAGCTCACCATGGCGGACCTCGAATCCTGGCTCGAAGAATCGCGCCTCCGGCGCCACCGACCTCAAGGCCCAGCTCAGGATGGGTAACAACGCGCGATCGCCCGCCCCGTCCGCGAGCAACGCCAGGCTCAGGGTCGTCATGTCGACTATCCGAACGCCAGCTTGAGCTGGCGTAGCTTCAAGGCAGCGGACACCGGGCTGCCCCCGATCAGCTTCTCCAGGAGATTGACCTCCACGGCATCTTCCTCTCCGCGCCAGTGATCTGCCGCGCGGATCGGCCGCACGGCCGCCTCTCTGCCCTCCGGAGAGTGGATTGTGTCGACGAACAAGACCTCGGGGACATCCAGCTGTCGAATCACCTCGCTGGAGTGACTGTTCAGGACCATCTGCCGCGGCAGGTTGTCGGCACAGATCTCCTGACTGGGGTCCATCACGTAGTCCCTCAGGACGTCGATCAGGGCTGGGATCCGGCTGGGATGGATCCCGTTCTCGGGCTCCTCCATGCACAGCAGCCGGCTCGACCCGGCGTCGAGCTGCATGGTCACGAGCGCCAGGAAACGGAGGGTGCCATCCGAGAGCGAGCGCGGCGACAGCCACAGGTCAGAGTCCTTCATCCGTGCCTGGACGACGAGCTGCTCGCGCACCTCGTCCCTTTCGACGCGCAGTTCCTGGATCTCGGGCACCAGGGCGGTCAGGCGATTGGTGCACTCCTGCAGAATCGCTCCGTTGGACTGCGAGGCGCGCGTGAGGCGTTCCAGTGTCGCCGCGATGTGGCGACCGTGCTCGTCCACCGATGTCGGTTCGCCGAAGCGATCGGGGGTTCGCAACGAGGAAGGCTCGAGGTGCAGGGCGTGCCAACCGGACATCTCCCGGCGTGCCGCGATCACTGTCGGGTACTCGGCCGCGGATGTTCCCGCGAGGACGGTCCGGGGCGAAGGCGCAGCGGGGACCGGGCGCCCGCGGCTGCCCCCGTCGCCGTGGAGGGAGACGACGGCAGCTCCGCTTTCTTCGGAGGTCGAGATGAATGCCTTTCCGGAGCGCCTGCCCTGCACCATCGAATCACGAAAGGCGCGGCTGTGTGGGAACCCGATCAGCTCCTTCGCCTCACTCTTCATGAAGTTGGTGAGCTCTTCGCGCAACAAGACCAGGCGCGGGCGAGGCTCACGCTCGTAACCGAAGTGCACGGCGTACTTCAGAATCGATATCGATGGCTTGATTACCTGGCCGAAGTCATCGACAGCGGTGAGGGGGACGAGCATGTCTGCTTCGAACTCGATCCGCCCTTGCGGATCGCTCCTCCAGAACAGCTCCAGCGGACTGTAGCTGCCGGACGCGGGTCCACGAACTCGTTCACCAGCCCGCTGGAACTCGTCGTCGGCCAGGTACCTCAGGAACTGGATGGCATCGAAGATGTTCGACTTGCCGACGCCGTTCGGCCCCACGAAGCATGTCAGTGGTCCGAAGCGAATGTCGACATCTCGCAGGTTCTTGAAGCCCTTGACCCTGAGCCGCAGCAACATGAAGGCATCGTACTCCCCGCGGCTCGAGAGATCGAACCAGCCTCCCGGCTAGCGGCGGCGCCACGCGATCCTGATCCAGCGCGCGCGGACGCCATACTCGGCGTCCGCCGTCCGGGCGAACGTTCAGAGCGGCAGGCCCGTTCAGAGCGGCAGGCCTGTTCAGAGCGGCAGGAAGGTGCCGATGCCCTGCTCCAGGGCGCGGCGATAGATGTGGATCGCGGTCGCCATGTCGTCGAGCGCGATCCCGAGGTTGATGCAGATCACGCGCTCGTCGGCGTTCCGGCGGCCGGGTTTTCGGCCGCACACGATCTCGCCCAGCTCGGCCTCGGCCGGCGGCGTCGCGCGGAAGTAGCCGAGCTCGCGGTAGTACTCCATCTGTGGCACGTCGTCGGTCACGATGCGGTCGGCTTCGCGCAGGGCGGCGCCCTGGAAGTAGGAGTCGAAGTCGACCGCGCTCGCGAAGGCGCCGGGTGCGAGCCAGCCGGCCTCGATCACGGGTTTCGGCTCCTTCAGGATCGGACCGCTGGACACGACCAGGTCGAGCCCTTCGACGGCCGCGCGCGCGCAGTCGACGACCTCGATCGGCATGCCGAGCTTCGCGCTCATCTCCACGGCGAAGCGTTGCGCGACGTCGCGGCGGATGTCGAACGCGCGCACGCGCTCGATCCGGAAGAGCGCGGCCAGCGCCTCGAGATTGCTCCGGCCCTGGACCCCGCAGGCCACGATGCCGGCGCTCGCGCTCTCGGGACGCGCCAGGTACTTCGCCGCCACGGCTGTCGCCGCTCCGGTGCGCATGGCCGTGATCCACGTGCAGTCCATGACGGTGAGCGGGACACCCGTCTCGGGATCGTTGAGGATCAGGAGCCCGGTGATGTAGGGCAGGCCGCGTCGCTGGTTGTCGGGGAAGCCCGCGACCCATTTCATCCCCGCCGAGCCGAGCGCGGGGATGAAGGCCGGCATCGCATGGATGAAGGCATCGGGCCGCGGATGGATCCCGGGCTTGGGCGGCATCTCGACCCGGCCCTCGCCCTTCTCGCGGAACATCTCCTCGAGCGCCGTGAGGATCGCGGACATGGGCAAGGCCACGCGTTCGACGTCGGCGCGCGAGAGATAGAGGAGCTTCATCCTTCGCAGTGTCGCATGCAGTCCGCGCCCGACCAATTCCGTTCCTTCGGTCCGCTCCCGAGCAGACAATCTCTCGTTCCATGCGCTACGAATTCCTCGTCGACACCTACGCGAGCGAACGCCTGAAGGTCCTCGGCACCTGGAGCAGCTTCCAGGATCCCGATCTGGAGGCGCGCCCGCGCGCGAGTGATACGCGTGGGCGCAGCGTGCTCGAGCAGATGGTGCACCAGTGCGTGAGCGAGAATGCCTGGTTCCGCGGGATGCTCGGCATCGACGTGGGTTCGCCGCCGCTGCCCGAGCAGGAAACACGTCTCGGCTTCCTGCGACGCTACGCGCTGGATTCCGCAGCGCGGCTGGCCGAGCTCTCACGCTCGGACGAGCCCTGGTGGGAAGTGTCGGTCCCGTTCTTCGACGTCGCCCGCACGCGTGCCTGGATCCTCGTCCGGCGCATCGCGCACACCGCGCACCACCGCGGTCAGCTCAGCGCCCTCCTGCGCGTGCTCGGGCGCGAGCTCCACAGCACGTACGGCCCGACCGCCGATAGCGGTGGGCTGGCGGCGAGCAAGGCGCCGACGATCTATGCCTATCGCTCGGCCGAGGAGCTCCTCGCCGGGGAAACGGCGGGCGGCCGGAAGGCTTCGCTCCCCGGACCCGGAGCTGCGCCACCCACGGAGCGGCCAAGGCGGGACAGCCCGAGCTGGGGAGCGTCAGGGAATCCCTGAGCGATTCCCCGCGCCCTTCTTCGTGCTCGTCGGCCACGGGACGAAGGTACCGGGTGGAGGCGTGGAAGAGCTCTCGATCGAGGAGATCGGTCGGCGAGCAGGGCCGCGTTCACGACCTCCGCCCTACCCCTTCCCAGATGCCGCAGGTGCGGCACAATGACGGCATCCCCACCAGCGAGGAACGACATGTCCGTAGCGGAGAACTACCCGAACGCCCCCTATCTGACCGTCGCCGACCCGAAGCGCTCGATCCGCTTCTACACGCAGCTCGGGTTCGCGCTCGGGAACTGCTGGCCCGATGCCAAGAAGCCGCAGTACGCGAGCCTGGTGCTCGAGCGGCAGGTCGTGATGGTCGGGGCTTCGACCTCGGGTGAGGAAGGCAAGGAGCTGGGCGCATCCAAGGCCGAGCTGCGCCGGATGAAGAAGGACCACAAGGCCTTCAAGAAGCACCGCCATGGCGTGGGCGTACAGATCTACCTGCAAGTGCCCGACGCGGACGCGCACCATCGTTCCGCGCTTCGGCGCAAGGTCGAGGTCCTGCGCCCGCCGACGACGCACTTCTACGGCATCCGTGACTACGTCGTGGCCGACCCGGACGGGTACCGGCTCGTGTTCTTCGCGCCCGTGCAGGGCGAGCCAAGGCCCGAGCCGCCCAAGCAGCAGCGCCGCAAGAACGCCAAGCCGGCCGCCGAGCCCGCCGCGACAGCGCCGGTTCCCGAGCCCGCTCCGCAGTGAAGGCCGATTCGAAGCTCCTGTGCGACACGAGCTGGTAGTTCCCATCCCAGAAGGAGATCCCATGCCCCGCTACGTCGATGGCTTCGTCCTGCCGGTCCCGAAGAAGAACCTGAAGGCTTACCGCCGCCTGGCGCTGCAGGCGTGCAAGGTCTGGCGCGACCACGGTGCACTCGACTACCGCGAGTGCGTCGGCGACGACCTGAAGCACAAGGGCGTGGCGTCGTTCCCGAGCCGTGCCGCGGCCAAGGCCGGCGAGACGGTGGTCTTCTCGTGGATCACCTACAAGTCGCGCGCGCACCGCGACCGCGTCAACGCGCAGGTGATGAAGGACCCGCGCATGGCGAAGATGATGGAGATGATGAAGGACCCGAAGGCGATGCTCTTCGATTGCAAGCGCATGGCTTACGGCGGCTTCAAGGTGCTCGTCGAGGCCTGAGCTGAGAAGTAGGAAAGCGCACCGCGGAGACACGGAGGACGCAGAGGAGCGCGGAGAAAAGGACCAGAGAGGATGGGGCCTCCGGGGCTTCGGCTCTCCGAGGGTCGACGATCCGGAGGCCTCCGTCTTCTTCCTCCGCGAGGCTCCGCGGTGCGTTTGGGTTGCCGCGCGACTTGTTTCACTTGTACTCCGTTCCGTGTTCTTCGTGTCTCCGTGCTTCCCTAAGGCGTCGGGCTCCAGGCGAGGTAGCGCCAATATGCGTCTACCCTTCCCGGCCGACACCCAGGGCGTCCGCGACGCGAGTGATGTAGTTGAACCAGGAGGCGATGAGGGTGATCTGCAGGATCGCTCGGTCGTCGAAGCCGGCCGCGCGCAGCCGGACGTGGTGCTCCGGCCCGATCCGCGTCGCGTCCTTCGTCAGCGTGACGACGTAGTCGAGCATGACCCGATCCTGCTCCGCGATCGGGGCCGTTTTGTAGTCGCGCTGCAGCGCCCTGACCAGGGCCTCGTCCAGCGTGATGCGACGCAGGAACTCTGCGTGGGACTCGATTCAATAGACGCAGCGGTTGGTCACCGAGACCATCGTGGTGATCATCTCGTGCTGCGAGCGGGTGAGCGGCAGCGCGGGTGACATCAGCACGCCGAAGGTCGCGAAGGCGTGGAAGAGCGCGTCCGGGATCAGGCTGTGGGACGCCACGATCTCGCTCGCCCCGCCGTCGGCCGTGGGGTGCACCGGAGTCGCGTACTCGAGCGGGTAGAGGGCCCGCTGCGCCTCGATCGCGCGCCGCAGGCTCTCGTCCGCCTCCGCCATCGGAACGGTCTGGATCCAGGTCATGGCGATTCGCTCCTGTCGTCGTCGGGAGTCGCCACCGTAGACCGGCAGCCCCGGCGAGACAACCGCGACTCCGGGCCGCGATCCACCTCCAGCGCTCGGGCACCGACTGCCCGCGATCGAGCGTCGCACGAGCCGAGATCCGCTATGCTGGCGGCGCCATGCCTGCGCACCTCCTCGTCATCGTTCTCGCCCTCGCATCCGCCTGCAGCAGCTCGCCCGTCGCGGAGCGCTACGGGGCCCCGCTGTCGCTACCCGATGCGCAAGCCGTGCCCGTGGCCGAGCTCCTCGCGGCGCCCGAGCGCTTCGACGGTTCGACCCTGACCCTGGTGGGCACGGTGGACCAGGTGTGCGCCAAGAAGGGCTGCTGGATGACGCTCGCGAGCGACGGACGCGAGATGCGCGTCACCTTCCAGGACTACGGCTTTTTCGTGCCGCTCGACGCGCACGGCGCGCGCGTGCGGGCTGCGGGTCTGTTCCGCATCCAGGAGACGCCCGTGGACGAGGCTCGGCACTACCTCGAGGACGCCGGCAAGCACGCCGAGGCGGCGGCGATCACGGCGCCGGTGAAGAGCTACACCTTCGTCGCGACCGGGGTGGAGCTCTCACGCCCGTAGCCCCCAGAAGGGCCGGATCGGGGACCCTGTTCCTGCCAGGGTGCTGGTATCCTGTGCCGCGCCGGTGGGGTCGAGCTGGCGGACGTGACGCACGGACCGACAGGTCCGACAAGGACATGAGCAAGTCTCTCGCTCTGATACGCATTGCCCAGGTGGCCATCGCGCTGCTGGGATCGCTGCGTCTGGTCGGCGCCCTGCCGCAGGTCCCGGTGGACCAGTCGCGGCCGGAGCCCCGGAACGTCCTGCTCATCGTGCTGGACGACGTCGGCTCGGACAAGCTGCGGATGTTCGACGAGCTGTGGGCGCCTCCCTACGCGCTCACGCCGCGCCTGGATGCTCTCGCGGAAGACGGGATTCGCTTCCGGAACTTCTACGCCAATCCCATCTGCAGCGCATCGCGAGCCTGCATCCAGACCGGTCGCTACACGTACCGCACGGGCATGGGCTCCAACGCGGAGGTATGGAGACTGCCGGACTCCGAGGTGCTCGTCTCGGAGCTCCTGAACGAAGGTTTCGAGCCCGGTCGGTCCTATCGTTGTGGCGCTTTCGGCAAGTGGCATCTCGGACAGACCGAGGTCGGACACGCCGTCGACAACGGCTACGAGCGCTTCTACGGCTCGACGCGAAATACGGCGGACCACTTCCTGTGGACGAAGACGGAGCACGACGCGGGCACCCAGCCGGTCCAGATCCCGATGTCGGCCTGGAGTGCGAGCGTCGTCCGGGCGGACGCCGTGCGCTGGATCAACTCGCAGCTGCGGCCGTTCTTCGCCTACGTCTCCTTCAATCCTCCGCACCAGAAGTGGCAAGTGCCACCCAAGGCGCTGCTCTCCGCTGCGACGATCGCGGAGCTGGAAGGCTTCGCCGAAGGGCAGGAAGCGACACCGGCACAGCGCCAGCTCTTCTACCGAGCCATGCTCGAGGCGGTCGACACGGAGGTCGGAAACCTGCTCGATGGCATCGAGCGGCGGAAGCGCGAGAACACGATGGTCTTCGTGGTGTGCGACAACGGCACGGAGCGGCCGGTGGTCACGGCCCCGCACGATTCGCGGCACGGCAAGCCGACCGTCTATCAGCTCGGGGTCCGGGTTCCGATGATCGTCTCCGGCCCCCTGGTGCCGGACGAGGCTCCCCCCGGCGGCTTCGAGTGCCGCGCGCTCGTCAGCGCCGTGGACCTCTGGCGCACGATCGCGGAGATCACGGGAGCGGACGAGACGCAGGCCTTCCAGAACCTGGGGTTCTCCGCGTCCTACCCCGAGCTGGACAGCGTGAGCTTCTTGCCGCTCCTCCAGGACCCCGCCGGGATGGGGGCGAGATCTCTGGCGTTCTCCCAGGTCTTTGGACCACCTGGAGCACTCCTGCCCTCGCAGTGTCTGAGGGTCAACCTGCGCGCCATCACCGATGGCGAGTACAAGTACATCCGCTCGGTGTCGAAGGACCCTCGCGCCGATCCCTGCGCCCCGCCCGCCTACGCGCACGAGTTCTATCACGTGTCCGTCGATCCGGAGGAGACCAACGACCTCCTGCAGGGCCACGCGCTGGGGTTGGCGCAGCTCACGATCTTGCGCTACTTGCAACAGCAGATGGACGTCCTGAGCGAGTTCTGATCGGGCGCGTAGTCACCACGCGCTCAACGGCGTCGGAGGCCCGGAAGTACGATCTCACCGGAGATGCAGTTCCCCGCCAGCGCAGCCGCTCGCACACCACGCCTTCGGCTCTACGTCGGCCTCCAGGCACTCGCGGCGTTCACGCTGGCGATCGGCCTGGGGCTGGAACTGCGGCGGCACCTGCAGTTCGAGTATCACGCGCGCTCCGAGATCGTCGGCTGGATCCGCGTCCACGAGTATCCGAAGCAGCAGGAGTTCTTCTACTACCTGCTCGCGCTGATCGGTGTGCCGCTCGCGATGACCCTCGCCTGGCTGGCCTGGATCGCTTACGGCGATATCGCGGCCAGACGGACGGGACAGACCGTCGAGTGTTTCCTGAGACTGGGCGCGGTCGCAGCGCTGCCCCTGCTGCTGATCTGGCGAGACTTCCCCCGCTTCGACGACGGCTGGCTGCCGGGCCTGGTACTGCCGATCGGCCTCGCCGCGGCCGCGCTCATCGGCGGCCATCTGTTCGTTCGCCGCCGAACGCTTGCGGACCGGGCGCTACCAGCGCCCGCGCAACCGTCGAGGAATCCGCCCCGCGAACGCGCCTCCCGCCCGCGCCGACTCTGGCTGCCTTGGCTCCAGTATCTGGTCCTCCCGGTCGCGGTGTATCTCCTCGCGCACTCCGGGAACATCCACGGCCGCATCGACTTGTTCCACGAAGGGGAGCGCCTGGGGCCGTTGAACGCGCTGCTGCGCGGCGGCGTGCCCTTTCGCGATGTGTACGTGCAGCACGGCCTGTTCCAGGACGCCTATCTGGCGCGTCTGGCAGGAGCCGTGTTCGGTCCCACGCTGGAGAGCGTCCGTTGCATGCAGCGGCTCCTCGAGCCCTTGGGCTATGTCGCCCTCTATCTCCTGGGAACGCAGGTGTTTCGCGGCGGCCCGGCGACCGCGCTCTTGCTGGCGGCACTCGCGTGTGGCGTGAACATCGGCGTTTCCGGGAGGAACACGCTGGCGCTCGTCAGTCTCGCGATCCTCGCCAGCCACGTGACGTGCCAGCAGCGCAGTGCGGGAGGTGTCGCGACCAGACGGCCGCATGGGCTGGGAGGCTGGCGCTTGATCGGGGCCGGCGTGACGACGAGTGCCGCCTTCTGGTACAGCACGGAAGTCGGGCTGTACACGCTCGCGTGCATCGGCCCGTTCCTGCTGCTGTACGGTTTCGCCCGCTCCGAGCGTCCCTCCTGGAAGAGCCTGTCGCCCCTCGCCGCCTACGGCCTCGGCCTCTCGATCGGGCTGGGCAGTGTTGGAGCCTACTTCGCGCTGCATGGTGCCCTCGACGACGTGCTCCTGAACACGTACATCCAGTGCGCTCACCAGCTCGACGTCTGGGGCCGGGCGTTTCCGTCCTTGTCCAGCATCCTGGCGCCCCTGGCGGAGGGCGGGGGCGTCGCCGGGTGGCGCTCGTTCGTCCTCAGCGAGGGCTTCCGATGGTACCTGCCGGCCTTCGTGCTCGTGGTCACCGGCGGATACCTCACGTATCGCGGCTGCTGTGGCGACCTGTGGCGCTCGGAAGGCTGCGTGAAGCTGCTCTTGTTGTGGTTGGCGAGTGCGGTCTTCTTCCGCACGGCCTTGGGCCGCTCCGACAACATCCACATGGATTACGGCGCGACCTCCGCCTGGATGCTGCTCCTGTTCCTCGTCGACCGTGGAGTGGGGCGACTGGTCGACGAGCTCCGCTCGGCGAGCGTGTCGGGGCATCCTCGACGTCAGCGGGTCTTCGCCGCCGCATGGATCGTCGCGCCGGCGCTGGGACTGCTGTGGTACGCCGGTGAGGTACACCTTCCGCGGTCGCAGCGAGGAGCCGAGCGCGGATCACGGCGGAGTTCCCTGCTCGACGGCCGGCTCTCCGACCCTCCAGTGCGGCCGACGACGCTCGAACGAGCCGGGAACCTCGACATCCCCGCGGACCAGGAAAGGCAGATCCGCGCGGTCGTGGCATACATTCGCGGAGAGACCGCCGCGGACGAGCCCATCTTCGACTTCGCGAACCAGGGCGCCTTCTACTTCTTCGCCGATCGTCCGAGTGCGACGCGCTTTTCCCAGGCGGTCTACGCATCGGCGCCCGACCTGCAGCAGGAGGTCATCGAGGCGCTCGAACGCCAGCGAACGCGCTTGGTGATCTTCAAGACCGGCGCCTACACGGAGCGCTTCGACGGCGTGTCCAACGAGGAGCGCCTGCCCAGGATCGCGCAGTATCTCGCGGAGCATTACGAGCCGGCCGCCAGGATCGAGGGCACCGAGCTGCTGAAGCGGAAGCAGTGAGGGCGGAGCTCACCCAAGCGCACCGCGGAGACGCGGAGAACGCGGAACCTCGCCGGAGGAAGAAGAAGTGGGCCTCCGGATCGTCGACTCTCCGAGAGCTGAAGCCCCGGAGGCCCCATTCTCATCTGACCATTCTCCGCGTCCTCTGTGCCTCTGTGGTGTGCTCTTCCGGGCGGAATCGCCGCGTCCTGCGCAGACTCCAAGGATAGAAGACCAGCGCGGGCTGACGCCCGCAACCCAAGCAGGACCACAGAGGCGCAGAGGGCACGGAGCCTCACAGAGGAGGAAGGGGGCCTCCGGATCGTCGACTCTCGGAGAGCCGA